>JANJWS010000044.1 GCA_024709425.1 Thiobacillus sp. | reverse complement strand
GGGCGATGCGCTACACGTTCTACGTGGGACTCAGCCACAAGCAGTTTCAATCCGCGCCCGGCCGTGAGGCCGGGCGATGCGGTCTGCGCCTGGCGGAATGCCTGTCGCTGCGGGTGTTTCAATCCGCGCCCGGCCGTGAGGCCGGGCGATGCCCTTCTGCGCGGCGTTGACGTAGTGCTCCAGCTTGTTTCAATCCGCGCCCGGCCGTGAGGCCGGGCGATGCCGGCGGCGGCCTGCTGCGCCTGCGCGGCGGCCATGTTTCAATCCGCGCCCGGCCGTGAGGCCGGGCGATGCGTGCGGCAAAGCGTGAGAGCATGGATGACCGTGTGTTTCAATCCGCGCCCGGCCGTGAGGCCGGGCGATGCTACGCCGGGATGCCGGGTGCTACGGTGTTCTCTGGTTTCAATCCGCGCCCGGCCGTGAGGCCGGGCGATGCCTAACCCGCTGGCTTTTTTATTTGTGACCAACCCGTTTCAATCCGCGCCCGGCCGTGAGGCCGGGCGATGCCGAGCACCCGGAAAGTAGGCTCCGGGCTCAGCCTGTTTCAATCCGCGCCCGGCCGTGAGGCCGGGCGATGCGATGGGCTGGATCAGAGGGCGCAGCACCAGCGTCTTGTTTCAATCCGCGCCCGGCCGTGAGGCCGGGCGATGCCCGGGCTGGGCGATGCCTACATGCCACATGCGCTCGTTTCAATCCGCGCCCGGCCGTGAGGCCGGGCGATGCCCAATCAGTAACGGCCATTACGCGCCGACCAATGCGTTTCAATCCGCGCCCGGCCGTGAGGCCGGGCGATGCAGGCGTCGGTCTCGACGATCGGGCGGCCCAGCAGGTTTCAATCCGCGCCCGGCCGTGAGGCCGGGCGATGCCGGGTATTCATGATCGTCCGGCATGTACCACAGCGGTTTCAATCCGCGCCCGGCCGTGAGGCCGGGCGATGCGATGCTGCGGCCGGTGTGGATCGTTGATTTGCATAGTTTCAATCCGCGCCCGGCCGTGAGGCCGGGCGATGCGCCGTAGCTGTAATACATTGTTTCGCTGACGGCACGTGGGCAGTTTGCGCGAACCGATGCCGTGGCGCAATGACGGCAAGCTCGGTTGCCGAGTTCAAGCGTATCGAATTGTTAAAGATCAAAGCCTTGCCACCTGCGCGAAAGCTTAGGGAAAACTCCGTTGATGGAGGTTCGCGGGTCATATGATCAGCGGGCCTTCGAAATCGACGGACCGAAAGCATCCATGCTGTTTGACGCGCAGTTCGACTGGCTCGGTGATGCGGTAGAAGCGCAGGTTGTCCTGTTCCAGATCGATTTCGGCGAGGAGCTCACGTTCGAGTTGTTCGAATTGCATTTCGTCGAGCGTGCATTCGAACACAGATTTTTGCACACGCTGGCCGATGCGTTCGCATGCCTTGGCGACACGTCTCAGGCGCTTGCGGCCGGCGGCGGTTTCTGTCGAGACGTCATATGTGACGATGATGAGCATGGTTTATTTCGCCAGAAACGGGAGATAACTTTCCATCTCGCCTCTCAGGGTGCGGGCGAGAAAGCGCGCCTGGGTGAAGGGCGTTAGGGCGATGGGTATCTTCTGGTCGAGCAGCGGGTGGGTAAGCGTTTCCTGCTTGCGCTCCTGCCAGGCGCTGACGACCGTGCGCCGGCCGCGGTCGTTGAGCATGACGGCGCCACCCTCGCGCAGGTCGAAATCCTTTTCGCCGATCTGTCCTCGGTTGATCAGTGTGAGCGCCAGCCGGTCGCACAGCACGGCGCGAAATTCTTCCTGTAAATCCAGTGCGAGCGCCGCTCGCCCAGGGCGAACGGCGTGAAGAAATCCTAGTTGTGGGTCGAGGCCGATGGCTTCGAGTGCGGAACGACAGTCGTTCATCAACATCGCATAGAGAAATGAAAGCAGCGCGTTGAAGCGGTCCAGTGGTGGACGTCGTGTTCTGCCGTTGAGCTGGAAACTCGCCCGGAACGCAGGCTTGACGACCAGATTCAATGCTTCGAAGTATCCCCGACCTGCCTCGCCTTCCACACCGCGCAATTCGTCGAGTGTCTGCGCTCTGGCCGCGGCGCGCAGCGATGCGGCGAGATTGTCGGCGAAGCGCGTGAGCCGCTCAATTTCCACATTGTCATCCGCTTCGCGTGCGCCGCGTTGCAGCACACTGCGGCTGTTCCTGATCTTCCCGCCCACGCAGGCGCGGGCGAGTTCAAGCGTGATGCGGGCATCATTCGCTGCGCGGTGCTGAGCCTGCCGCAAGAGTATGTTGCCGGAAACGGGGCCTTCGAGCCGTGCCCTGAAACGGCCGGCATCGTCCAGCAGTACAAGCGTTTTTCCCTCATCCGCCAAGCGGTGCATGAGTGCGGGCGACACCATGACATTGCCGAAGCAGACCAGGCCGCCAATGTGGTGCAGCGGCACCTGGAGTTTTTTCTCGTGTTCCACGTCGATGCGCACGGTGGCGTTGTCCAGGTGTGCGTAGGCCTGGGGCGTCATCACGTAGAGCGTGTTCTGAACGTTATGCAAGCTAGTCCTCGGGATTGAACAGTTGTCGAATCTGGGTGTGCTGCCGGTCGCGCCCGGCAATCGCCTCGGGCTGGCAGATCTCCTTGAGCGAGCATTCGTTGCAGCGTGCGTCGTTGACCGGCGGCGGCAGCTTTCCGGTGGCGAGCATGGCGCGTATCGCACTGGCGGTTTCGATGACTTGTTCGCGCAATGCAGGCGTGATCGCCACCTCGCGCCGCCGGTGGCTGCTGGCATGGAAAATCGCGCCGTGCGTAACAGCACGCCCAAGTATGTCCTCCAGACACATCGCCTGCGCGGCGAGCTGGATATCGTCATGCTGCTTTTGCCGTTTGGCGCCATGCTTGAACTCGACTGGAAACACGGTGCCATCCGGATGGAATTCCACCAGATCGGCCTTGCCTATCAGATTCAAGCGGTCGCTCCACAGGGGCAGCGCGCGTTCCACTCGCACGCCGGACTTGATCTCATAACCTGGCGTGTCGACCAGATGGTGCACCGCCTGCCCGCGCGCCGTGTGGATGTTGTCGGCGAACGTCTGCTCCAGATGGATCAGCCCGCACTGGCGCGGGCAATAGGCCCAGTGCTGGAGGGCGGATAGGGGGATCGGGTCTGTCTCGCTCATGCCGTGAGTGCTACCATTTCACCCAAGCAGTCTTACCGGAGAAACTCATGGCAGCCTTATTGAATGAGCTTGAGAACCAGGCCTTGCAGCTTTCGCCGCAAGAGCGCGGCGAACTGATCCATCGCCTGATCGTCAGCCTGGAAGGCGCGCCCACAGACACCCCCGAAGCCATCGCCCAGGCCTGGGACGAGGAAATCGCCCGGCGCGTGGCCGACATGGAGGCGGGCCGCACCCAGTGGATACCCGCCGACGAGGCCATGTCCAGAATCCGCGCCCGTATCCGTGCCGCCAAGGCCACCCATGCGGATTAGCCTCGCCGACGAGGCGCTGGCCGATTTCGAAACGGCAACCGACTGGTATCTGGAAGAACAGGCATTTGCAGCAGCGGATGATTTTGCCGACGAATTTGAGCGCGCGCTCACACTGCTCGCACGGTTTCCGGAACTGGGCGCCGCCGGCCGGCACAAAACACGGGCCTTCACCTTACCCAAGTTTCCGTACTCGCTGATTTATCGGGTATTCCCTGACCACATCCGCATCATCGCCGTCGCCAACCACAGCCGCCGCCCGGGGTACTGGGCGGGGCGGCGGTAGGACTCACACCTTGCGCAGGAGCGTCACGCCGACTGGCAAGTTGGCGTCGTTCACCGTCACGTCGTAATCCTTGAAGCTGCGCGGCACGTCGGTGTTCTTCGCGACTTGTATCCGCTCGAACAGCGTATGGGCCGGGGCGTTGCCCAGTTCCGAATTGTGCTTGAACACATACAGTCCGCGCGTGGCCATTTCACCGCGGGCGGCCGAGCGGTCGTGCTCGAACATCTGGCCGAGCGCCTCCCACAGCAGTTCCAGATCGCCTTCCGAGAAACCGGTCTGCTTGGCGAGGAAGCTCGACACGAAGCCATGCGCGACATAAAGGCCGTAGGGCACGGTGTGCTTGCGGCCCATCTCGCGGTTATCTCCGTCCTGCGCAGCTGCCTTTTCTTCTGTCGTCACGGCCATGCGGGTGATTGAATGTTCCTGCGCCACGATGGGGTCGAAGGAGCGCGCGAAAGTCAGCTGTACCGGGCCGCGCACCTGGCCGCAGTTGACGCCGGTGGACATCACCGCGCCGAAGGTGCGGACATCGAAGAAGTTCTGGCACATCCAGTCGCGCGCCTTGGTGACATCATCTCCGCTGCCTTTTCTCTTCTTAGTGGTTTTCTTGTTGGCAGTCTCGTCCGATACGGCCTCAGACGCGGGCTCATCCAACTTCAAAGCGGAATAGGCGCGCTGGTGTTGCAGGTTGAGGATGGCCTTTTCACGGACGTAGATTTCGAACCGTTTCTCGCCAGGCTCAGGCGCGCGTTCGGTCTGGTCATGCGTCATCCCGACAAAATTACGCACCTTGCGCTTCAACGACACGTCGGTGACGAGGCCGTGACCGGTTTCCGCGTCCAGGCGCGGCAGGTTTCCGGCGTCCGGGTCGCCGTTCGGGTTGCCGTCCTTCACTTCAAACAGCAGAACGAAGTCGTAGCGATTGGATAGGCTCATTGGGATTCCTCCTGATTTTTGGATTCGGATTTGGTGAAGAAGGCTTGACGCTGGTGGTAGTAGCCGAGCGCGAAGCGGGCTTGATCGGCAAATGGCAACACGCGCGGCGGAAAACTGTTGGCCTCGAAGCCGTCCATGATTTCTCCGATCAGGCGTTCGCGAACGACCGCAAGCCCGTCTGCGAGCTTGCCGAGGTGATGCTTGGAAAGTCGCAGCAAAGTTGAAAATACTGCGGCGGGCGTGCTGGACGCCGCGCCGTAGTATCGATCACGGATCGTGGCATTGAGTTTCCCGGGGCCGCCTGCGGCATCTTCCTGGATGCGCTCAAGGGTTGCGAACAGTCGGCCTAGCCGGTAGCCGGGGTTGGTGTTGGCAGGATCAAGCATGGGCAGAAACTCCTTCTCGTTGCTTTGGCGGAAACGAATCCAGCGATTGAGGCTGGCCTTTATGACTGCGGCGCGTGCATAGCTCACGTTTGGAACCGGCTTGCCGTTTTGATCCTTCCGAGCTTGCTCGGCTCGACATCGCGTAACGGCGAGGTTCAACAGCGTTGTTGGATACGGTAGCCCTTCGAGAATGGCGCGTATCACTTCGCCGCCGAGATTGGGAGGGATGTCATAGGTTCCGTCCGATTTCTTGCGGCCAGCCGATTTCAGTAGTGCTGACAGCGAAAGAAAGCGCGGCTCGTAATCGGCGTGTACAACTCCGATATCGTCAAAGTGCTGCTTGATGCGTTTCGCAAGATCGGCGGCGGTGGCGGTTTCCCAGAAACGGATGCTGATGCGCGCGGCGTTAGGCGCGAGGCCCAGCACATGAAAGCGTGTATCGGGTTCGCCTTCAGCGAATTGGCCGGTGCGGACGGCGGAATACAGTACTTCCACGGCACGAACATTGCGGTCTGGATCGTCCTTGGGGGGGTCACCGAACAGATCGGGTATCGTGTTTTCGAGGTCGTGGTTCTCTTCGGCCCAGAATACTGTGGAGGCGTCGCCGACCTGGATGCGTTGCTTGGATGACAATAAGTAGTTCAAAGTTGTAGTGTAGGCAAACGAGGCTTGCGCGCTTATGGGTGCATTTTCTCCATTGCGCTCCCGCTTGCCGTATGACTCGAATGCACGAGCGTTGAAGGAAACGATGTTGCAGCCTGCCGGCTGGCCACCCCAGACGCCCTTGATGACGGATTCGTTCGGGGCCAGCGGTACCTTGATTCCACCTGTAACCAGACAGTTGCCGCGCAGCGTGCTGCCCGACAGGGAGGACGCCAGCACGGATTCATATGCGCTGCGCACGGCACGGCGCATATGCACGTATTCCAGGTCGTCTGTCAGCCGAAAGACCAATACCGGATCGCGCTTGTCGAAATCTTCCTGGGCTTGATAGCGCTCGATGAGCGCGCCCGCTGCTTCTGGGTTGGCTTGCAGGCTCATACAGAACTTGCGCACGGCCTCGACCCCCGCGTCTTGGAGGTCGCCAAGCCAGTCGCCCAGCGTCGCGAGAAAACTCGCCAGCTTGATATCGCCCTTGTTGCCGGTTCCAAACGCGAAACTGGCGTTGTCCCAGAGGAGATTTGCATCCTTGCCGCTGTTGGTGTGCTTCATGGCTTGTTTGCCAATCGCAGTCACCAGCTTTTCGCTGGCCGTCAGTTTGCCTTTCTTCAGTTCGCCGACGCGCTCCAGACCGACGCATTGCCCTTGCGCATCTAGCACGACGACATAATCCACGCCGCGACGAACCCAACCCTCGCGCGGAAGAGCTTCAGATCGTTCGTAGTAACGATGTAGCGCTTGCAGAATCATCCACACACCTCCTTGCTGTCCCACGCCGGCACAGCAACAACGCCATCCATGAGTTGCGCACGGAAGAAACGCGGCTGCGGATCTGCTGGTGTGGAAAAATCCAAGTCATGCAGCATGAAGCCCAGGTCGCGCGTCTCTGCGATGGCAGTTGGTTCGGCATCGGACTCGCTAACCAGACGGAACGCGGCGGCGAACTCGCGGCAGCCCAGATAAGGCTGGTTGACGCACTGCCCTCGGCTTGCGCGGCGTTCGAACATTTCATCGTATTTCGCCGGGCTGGCCTCGGAGTCGCGCTCGCGCAGGAACTCCAGGTCGGCATGAACGCGGTAGGCCACGTCGCGCAGGAAGAGGCCGGCGCGTTGCTGGCGGTCTTCCTCGATGTAGAGCCCCAGGTCGCCCTTGCCGGCTTTCATCGCTGCTTCGACGTTGCGGGTGGAGACGACGCTGGCGACTTCGTTGCGCCGCAGGTTGATCCAGCGGATGGGCTTGAGCACTTCGATCTTGCGCACGTGCCAGCGGATCGCCGGTTTCCACAGGATCGCCTCGAAGCAGGCGCGCGCGGCGGATGGGGTCATCACGTCGTAGCTCACTCGCTCGACTTTCATTTCCGGACGCGTGAAGCAGGCATAGGGGCCGGATAGCTCCAGACAATAGGTTTTCAATGCGCCTCCTCAAACGATGATGTTGTTGGGCCGGAGTGGAATACCTTCTGGATTCAGCCCTGTGTCCCGATCGTAAAGCCAGTCGCTCACCTGCACATACAAGCCCGGCAGGATTTCCTCGATGTCGCCCTGATTGAGCAGGGCCAGCGTCTGCCCGCGATGCAGATTGACGGTGTAGCGCTGCAATTTGCGCATGAGCCAGCGCTGCGGACCGTCGCGGCGAAGCATGGCGAGCCATTGGTCGATATTGGCGTCCTGCCCGTCCTTTCCGCGATAGCGCACGATGATGGGCAAGCTGTCCTCATCGTCGATCAGTCGGAATTTCTCGGCGGCGGTGCGGAAGCTCACGGCCAGTTCGCGGCCGTCCACGGTCAATAAGTCGCAAATACCGGCCTTGTCGAGCTGACAGCCGTAATACATGCGCTCGAAGTAGGCTGCGAAACGTGTGCGTGCGAGCGGTGAGTCAGATACGCCGCGCAGTACATCACGACAGGCGTTTTCCCCTAGTCGCAAGAATCCGGGCGGCGCAGGTTTGGGTGGCACGAAGACGACGACCTCACCTTTGTGGGCCAGCTTGCCCTCGCGGTTGCATCGCCCCGCTGCCTGGGCGATGGAATCGAGCCCGGCGAGCGCACGGTAGACGACAGGAAAATCCACATCCACCCCCGCCTCGACCAGCTGGGTGCTGATGACGTGGGTGGGCGTGCCCGCTTTGAGTCTGGCCTTGATGTCGGCGATGACCTGCGAACGGTGCGCGCCGCACATCAGTGCGGACAGATGCAGTGTGTCGGCGGGCATGGCTTCCCACAGGGCTCGGGCGTCCTTGCGGGTGTTGACGATGGCGAGCGCGGAATCGTGCGCGGAGAGTGCTTCGGCGAGTTTCGGCCATTCGGTCGGCTGATGCCAGTCGTCGGGCAGACGAACCTGGACGCGTTCCAGCGACGCGTAGAGGGCATCCGGGTCGCCGATGATTTCGCGCACATTGTCGAGGCCGCGCAGATTCTGCCTCGCGTCGAAGTATTGGCGGCTGGCGAGTGCCGGTTGGGTCGCGGTCGAGAGCACGACGGTTACACCGTAATGCCGTGTCAGCAGGTTGAGCACGTCGAGTATGGGTTGCAGGAATTCCGGTGGCAGCAACTGTGCTTCATCGAGAATCACGACCGAGTCGACCAGGTTGTGCAGCTTGCGGCAGCGCGACGTGCGCGAGGCGAACAGCGATTCGAAGAACTGAACGTTGGTCGTAACGACGATGGGGGCGTCCCAGTTTTCGCAGGCGAGGCGCGAGGCTGAGGTTTCCTGACCCGGTTCGGATTCGGCATTGCTGTGGTGCTCGATGACTGCCTCGCTGAAGATGCCGCGAAAAATATCGGCAGTCTGTTCGATGATGCTGGTGTAGGGGATGACGTGGATGATGCGGCGCTTGCCGTGGCGAAGCGCATGTTCCAGTGCGAATGCCATGCCGGAGAGCGTCTTGCCGCCGCCGGTCGGTACGGTCAATGAGAACAGGCCGGGTTCGAGTGCAGCAGCTTTGCGGCACTGGCGCAGGATATCTGCGCGCAGTGTGTTGACGGGCGTCGGGTCGGCATTCGCGGCAAGTTTCACCATGTGGGCGTCGAACAGCGGTGCCAGTGCCGTCAGTTCCGGCCATGCGTTACGTCGCTTGAACTTGTCCGGGTCCATATAACGCTCAGTGTCGAGGAAGTCCGCATCGACAAGCGTGGAGAACAGCATGCGCACCCACAGTGCGAAACCGTCTTTGCCGCCAGGGAGGGCTCTCAGGCTGAGTTCGAAATCGCTGACATCCAGCAGATCGGCGGGCGGATGCTCGGCGAGCGATTGATCCAGCTCAGCACGGCTGTTGGGGGCATCCAAGCGCGCATCGAGGCCACCGAACCAGTCAGCCAGACCGGCATGGTGGCCGGCGATGAGATAGGCCAGTACGCGCCCGGGAGTGCCAAAGCGATCCGTCGCCAATAACGCGCCCGCCGTCGAATGTGGGGCTTTCCCCGACTCCCCCTTGATGTGAGCGTCTGCCTCGAAGCCGCTGACAAGGCGGATGTATTTCTGGAAACGCGGACGGAACTTGCCGAGGTCGTGCCAGCGCCCGGCCAGCCGAGCCCAGTCTGCGCCGAAGTGCTTGGCGAACCCGGCGGCAAGCTCACCGACGTCTCGCAGATGGGCGACCAGATCGTGCGGGTCGCGCCGGTTGCCGTTTTCGTCCTGGCAGGCATGAGCAATAGGGTGAAGCTTTTCCATGTTGCCGATGCTATTCGCTGCCGTTCTCAAAACCCGAGAACGCTGATTTCCCGCACCGATACTGCCCTGCAGCCTCATTAAGCATTTTTTTCACCGTCTCCCGCAATGCATCCGGTGCCATCACTTCCACATCCGCCCCGTACTTCAGGATGTCCATCAGCAATTCGCGGTCGTCCGAATACGGAATCCGCAGTTCGTAGCGGCCATCCGCCCGCCAGCGGCCTTGCTGCTGCGGGTGCCAGGTTTCTTCGGCGACCCAGCGTGCGCGCTGGGGGGTGAAGAGGAGAATGGCGGTGGCGCGGGGCTTGCCGGCAAAGATGCCGTAGCTGCTTCCCAGTTCGCGGTCGAGGGTGGTTTCCGGGACGGCCTTGGCGCGTTTGACAAGCGGCTCGACTTCGCGGATGGATTCGACGGCGAAGATGCGCAGCCCCTTCTTCTGATGACACCAGGCGTCGAGATACCAGTTGTCGCGGTAGTGGGCGAGCCGCTGCGGCGAGATTTCGCGGCGGCTGGTTTCGTCGCGTTCGCGGTTGTAGTAATCGATTTTCAAACGCTGCCGTTGCAGGACGGCGCCTGCCACGATCTGGAAGTGGCGGGGGTTCTTGCGGCGCGCGGCCATGGCGAGCACGCGGATGCGCGATGCGGCTTCCCCCGCGCCGAGATGGCGGCTGGCGAGCAACTGGTCGATACGGGCTTGCAGGGGGCGCAGGTGCTCGTCGAGCAGGCCGGGTTCGAGGTTGGACAGAAGCTGTTTCAGCGTGACGAGCGCGAGCAGTTCGTCGGCGGTGAACCACAGTCCGGGCAGGGCGAAGCGGCCGTCAGCGGTGTCGTAGCGGTAGCCGCCGCGATCCTTGTCGTGGATGAGCGGGGCGTTCAGTTTGTCGCGCAGATCGGCGACCAGGCGGCCGAGCGTGGAACGAGCGAAGCCGTGCTCGCCGATGAGCGTGGCGCGCGACATGCCGGTTCGCCGCCCGTCCAGCAGGCGGTGCAGGCGATAGAGTTCGTCGAGTTTGCTCAAGATCCCGGATTCTTGTTGTTGGGATTCTCCGCAGTGTTTTCTTGTTCTTGCCAGTGTGCGACAAGCGTTGCGTTGTGGCAAGGCTGGCAGCTGCCGCTGCAGCGGTATTTGAGTTGCTGGCAGAAACTACGGCCCGATCGGCCGGGGGGCCTCATGTGGGAGCGGCGCCCTCGCCGCGATTGAGGCGGTGGAACCATCACGGCAATCGGCCCGGGGGCGGGCCTCCTACAATTCGGCGCTGTCGTTGCAAAGGGAATGAATCAGCGTGCCTGGGGCTTCAAGTCGGGCAGCTCTGCCCGCCCTGTTCTCCGGGCGCCCAGAAGTCGTAGCCCTTGCCGAGGAACTCGTTCCACGGCAGGTAGTGCGAGCCGTCGCACGAGAAGGTGAGGCCGACCATGCCGTTGAAGACGTTGAGCGAGCCGGCGCGCAGGTAGAAGGTTTCATCCATGAAACGCAGGGCGCGCAGGCTTTCCAGGATGGGGCGGATCTTCTCCTTGGGCACGACGGCGTCGGCGGGGTAGTCCTGGTGCGGATAGATGAGGCAGGTGTCGGGGTCGGTGAGCGCCTCGATATCGAGCAGGCGGTAGCGGTAGGGGTCGTCGACCAGCCAGATGGTGGCGCGGCTGCTGGAGAAGTGCAGCTTGCCGTGGAATACGCCGTGCGCTTCCATGAGTTCGACCATGATGCCGATGACGGTGTCCAGGTGCAGGTCCATCTGGCTGTCGCTGCGGGTCTGGTGGAACACCGCGCCGCGGATGGCGGGGTCGCCCTTGATCTGGCGCCAGTAGGTGGGTTCCTCGTAGAGCTTGCGGGTGACCGGCAGGTCGCGCAGGTCGAAGTCGGCGCCGACGAAGCCGAGCACGCGGCCGTCGTCATCGCGCACGATCTGGATGGCGGTGAGCGAGGGGCGCTTGGCGCGCAGGCTGATGTAGGCCTCGGACAGCAGGAAGCCCTGGTTTGGCACTGCCTCGTTCATGTAGGGGCGGTCGGAGCGGTCGCGGCCGCAGTCGGATTCGATGAGGCCGTCGTGGCTGATGTTGTCGGACAGCTGGATGGCGCGGGTGTCGAGCGCGTACAGGTACTTGCACGCGGGCAGCGAGGCGAGTGCGTGGGTCAGCGCGGCGTTGAGCCCGGCGCGACTGGGCCACGCGCGACTGCATGCGTCGGCCGCGAGGGCAAGCGGCTCGCGCAGCAGGTTGGCAAGCTCGTCGCGCTGTCGGGCGACGCTTTCGGCGAGGGGGGACGGGATGGCCATTTTCGAATGATACCGCCGCGCCGTGACGAATTCATGCTGGCGAGCGGGCGTCAGCTTTGCTTGTTTTCCTGTTGCGACAGGCTGATTCCGGCCGAGGCGAGATAGTCGCGTACGTGACGCAGTTCCTGCTTGGTGCAGGTGGGGCTGTTGTGCGGCCGGTGGAGGAAGCCTTCGACGCCGTTGAGGGTGACGCGGAAGCTGGCGCCGTGGTGTGGTTCGACTTTCGCTCCGAGGTGGGCGAGCAGCGATTCGACCTCGCGCCAGTGCACGTTGCCGCTCACCGGGCCCGCGAAGATCGCGTGCAGCAGGATGTCGTGCTTGTGGCTCATGGGCGCGTCTCCGATGTCTGACACGCTTTCAGGATACGCCAGGATGGCTCGAAATGGCGGCTTGGCGTGGACGACGCAGCGCGCACCGCGCCCGTCATCGGTGCCTTCCTCCCCTCTCCTGCCCGCGGGAGAGGGGCCGGGGGAGAGGGCCGGTGCCGCCGCCGCGATCCTCAGCCGCGCAGCGAGATCACCGGCCAGCCGCGCGCTTCGGCTTCGGCGCGCAGGGTGGGATCGGGGTCGACGGCGACCGGGTGGCGGACTTTCTCCAGCAGCGGCAGGTCGTTGTGCGAATCGCTGTAGAACCAGCTGGTGTCGAGGCAGTCGAGCCGGGTGCCGTGGGCTTCGAGGAAGTGCTCGAGGCGAACCACCTTGCCTTCGCGGAAGCAGGGCGTGCCGGCGACTTCGCCGGTGAAGTGGCCGTCGAGTTCCTCGGGATCGGTGGCGATAAGGTGCGGGATGCCGAATTCCTTTGCAATCGGCGCAGTGACGAAGCTGTTGGTGGCAGTGATGACCGCGACCAGGTCGGCTTTGGCCAAATGCCGGTTGACGAGGTCGCGCGCGGCCTGGGTGATCATCGGCTTGATCCGTGTTTCCATGTATTCGGCGTGCCAGGCGTCGAGTTGCGCGCGGCTGTGGGTGGCGAGCGGACGCAGCGCGAATGCGAGGAAGGCGTAGATGTCGAGCCGGCCGGCCTTGTAGTCTTCGTAGAAGGCACGGTTCTTGGCTTCGTAATGCGCGCCGTCGACGGCGCCCTTGGCGATGAGGAACTGCCCCCACTCATAGTCGGAATCGCCGGCGAGGAGGGTGTTGTCGAGGTCGAAGAGGACGAGGTTCATTGCTAGGGGCTAGGGGCTAGGGGCTAGGGGCTAGGGGCTAGGGGCTAGGGGCTAGGGGCTAGGGGCTAGGGGCTAGGGGCTAGGGGCTAGGGGCT
>JANJWS010000018.1 GCA_024709425.1 Thiobacillus sp. | reverse complement strand
CAAGCCCTGCGCGAACAGGGCAAGCCGCCCGCCGCCGGCCCATGGTGGGTGGAAGGCGAATACACGAGCCACAACAAGGTGAATAACTGATGGCCTCGAATAGTTCGCTTTTTCCCGATAGCGGCGCCGGTTTTCTCCCCTCTCCCTGCGAGGGAGAGGGGCCGGGGGAGAGGATGGCAACGGGCGCGTGCCTCGCGGACGTCACCCTCTCCCCAGCCCTCTCCCTCGAAGGGCGAGGGGGCGCGCGTGGCACACGGCTGAGTGAAGAAACCGACGTCACGACAGGCTTCGAACATGAATGCCGAAATGCGGCGCATCGCACATACGGCACAGGTTTACTCCCCTCCCCCTCGAGGGGGGAGGGGCCGGGGGAGAGGGTGGCAACGGTTGCGTGCCTTGCGGACGTCACCCTCTCCCCAGCCCTCTCCCTCGAAGGGAGAGGGGGTACAACGGGCATGGCGCGCTGGCTTCTGCAGAGCTTCGTCATGCTCTTGCTGTTGCTCGGCACAGCCCACGCCCAGCCCCCCGCCGGACGATTCACCGACGCCCAGTGCATCGCCTGCCACGGCGCGGACAGCGCGGAAGTGCACGGCTGGCGCCTGTCCAAGCATGGCGTGCTGACCCGCATCAGCGCGCCCGGGCGCGCTCCCGGCTGCGTCGCCTGTCACACGGCGGAGGCGCACCAGCCTCCCGACCCCACGCGCATGGACCAGACCTGCGGCCATTGCCATTCGCCACGCTACGTCGCGACGCTGCGCGAAAACGGCGCGCGAATGATCGAAGTCGGCAACATGAAGCAGCGCGAGGCGCTCGCGCTCATCACCCGCGCGCGCGGGGAATTTCCGCCCGCGGCGCTCGCCGACATGGAGGCGCATTACGTGCGGCTGCAGAAACACCTGCGCAACCTGCGCCTGGGTGTCGCCCACCAGTCGCCCGACTACCAGTGGTGGCACGGCCACCCCGCGCTCGACGGCGACCTGCTTCGGCTCAAGGGGACCTACGATGAACTGGTGCGCAGGCGTGCGGGGCAGGGCGCAAGAACATCGCAATCACGAAACTGAGGTCGAACCATGCATGAACTGGTCAAGGACTATTACGGCAACCAGCTGAAGGGCACGGCGGACCTGCGCACCTCCGCGTGCTGCGACGCCAGCCAGATGCCGGCGTGGATGAAGCCCTTGCTGGCGCGCATCCATCCCGAAGTCACCGCGCGCTATTACGGCTGCGGCCTGGTGTGCCCGACGCGGCTCGAAGGACTCAGCGTGCTGGATCTTGGTTGCGGCTCCGGGCGCGACGTCTACGCGCTGGCGCAGCTCGTCGGCGAGCACGGCCGGGTGGTCGGCGTCGACATGACCGAGGAACAGCTTGCCGTTGCGGAGGCGCACCGCGAGCACCATCGCCAGGCTTTCGGCTTCGCCCGCGACAACGTCGAATTCCGCCTCGGCTACATCGAGCGTCTCGACGAACTCGGCCTGGCCGACGCCAGTTTCGACGTGGTGGTGTCGAACTGCGTGGTCAATCTTTCCCCCGACAAGGACGCCGTGCTGCGCCAGGTGCACCGCCTGCTCAAGCCCGGCGGCGAACTGTATTTCTCCGACATCTACGCCGACCGCCGCGTGCCGGCGGAACTCAGGAACGACCCGGTGCTGTATGGCGAATGCCTGGGCGGCGCGCTGTACTGGAACGATTTCCAGCATCTCGCGCGCCGCTGCGGCTTTGCCGACCCGCGCCTGGTCGAGGACCGCCCCATCGCCATCACCGACCCCGCCATGGCTGCAAGGGTAGGGAATACGAAGTTTTATTCTGCGACCTATCGCCTGTTCAAGCTCGATGGCCTCGAGCCCGACTGCGAGGACTACGGCCAGGCGGTGGTCTACCGTGGCGGTATCGCCGGGCAGGAGGCGAAATTCATCCTCGACAGGCACCACGCCATCGAAGCCGGGCGCGTCTTCCCGGTGTGCGGCAACACCTGGCGCATGCTTGCCGAAACCCGCTTCGCGCCGCACTTCGAATTCATCGGCGACTTCTCGCGGCATTACGGCATCTTCCCCGGCTGCGGCGGCGGGCTGCCGTTCGATGCGGGCAAGGCGGGTTCCGCAGCGGCGTGCTGCTGATGGATGCCGATGGCCGGGTGAATCACGTCTGGTTCTCGGCCTTATGCAAAGCTTTGCATAAGGCCGATAACCAGTCGTATCCCCCCTCAACCTCCCCGCGCCCAGTAGTCCTCTCTATTCCACGAACCTACAGAACCAGCCGGATGGGCTCGATTGTTTCGCTGCGGGGAAGGACGCGGCCGATGCGTGCAGCCGCTAAGTAGCCCAGACGGCGTAGTTCGGCGAGGCAGGCCCCGGCCTCGGCTTCCGGCACGCCGGCGAGCAGGCCACCGGCGGTCTGTGGGTCGAACAGCAAGGGATAGCAGGGGTGCTGCAGCGCCTCGTCCTGGTTGCGCAGGGCGCGGCGCAGGCGCACGTTCGCCGGCTGCAATGAACTGAGGATGCCAGCCGCGGCGGTTTCACGTGCGCCGTCGAGTACCGGCAGGGCATTGAGCGCCAGTTCGGCGTCGACGCCGGAGGGTTTGGTCATTTCCACCAGATGGCCGAGCAGGCCGAAGCCGGTGAGATCGGTGCAGGCGCGCGCGCCGTGGGCGATCAGGCAGGCGACGGCGGCGCGGTTGGACACCTGCATGGAGGCGAGCGCGGCGTCGATCCAGCGGCCCTTGGCCGCCAGGCGCGCGTGCGCGGCGAACAGGGTGCCGGTGCCAATCGGCTTGGTGAGAATCAGCGCGTCACCGGGGCGCAGCCCACCCTTGGTCATCACCGCCGCCAGTGCCTCGTCGATGAGGCCGTTGACGGCAAAGCCCAGCGCCAGTTCACGACCCTCGCCGGTGTGGCCGCCGACCAGCGCGCAACCGGCTTCGTTCAGCACCGATACCGCGCCCGACATCATCTGGAACAGGGTGTCCTCGACCTTGCGCTCCAGGCCCGGCGGCACGGTGGCGATGGCGGTGGCGGACTGCGCCTCGGCGCCCATGGCGAAGACGTCGCCGAGCGCGTGGTTGGCCGCGATGCGGCCGAACAGATACGGGTCGTCGACGAATGCGCGGAAGAAATCCACGGTCTGCACCACCGCCTTGCCGGGCGGCACGCGCAGCACAGCGGCGTCGTCCGGTGCATGCAGGCCAATCAGCACATCGTCGCGTTCGATCGGCGCGACCTGGGCGAGCGCGCGCGACAGCACCGTCGCGCCGACCTTGGCGCCGCAACCCCCGCAGCGCATGGCGAGCGCGGAGATGGCCTGCGTCTGCTCGGCCGTCTCCAGAGGAATGGCACTCGCCGCAGGTGTCGGCCGGGTGGCGTCCATGGCCGGCAGCTCGCTGAAACGCTGCATGAAGCGGCGGTCGATCCAGTCCTTCCAGCGCCATACCCAGTCGCCGCGGGCGTAGAACGCGCCGCGCGAGGCGATGGCGTGGCGATCGCCGGTGCTGATGAGCGCGAGCCAGCGCCGCTGCGGCCGATACGGTTTCAAAGGCATGCCCAACAGCGCACGGCGCAGGTTTTCGGTGAGGGGCGGCCCCATGCGCACGGCGAACACACCGGCCTTCTCCAGCGGGTGGTCGATCATCGACGCGCAGTCACCGGCGGCGAAGATGAGCGGGTCGCTCTCGGTCTGCAAGGTGTCGCGCACGCGGATGAAGCCTCCGGCGTCGAGCGCGAGACCGCTGTCCGCGAGCCACGGCGCGCCGCCGGCCTGGGTCACCCACACGATCTCGTCGGCCGCGAGCGTCTCGCCACGGCGCGTGTGCAGCACGTTGCCGTCGACCCGCACCACTTCGGCGTTGCGGTGCAGAGAGATGCCGCGCTCGGCGAGCACGCGCGCGAAGCGGCGGCGCACGGCAGCGTTGTGCGTGGGCAGGATGTCCGCACCCGCGGTGAAAAGATGCAGCGTGAGGGCGGCGGGGTCGCGCCCCAGCGCTTCCAGTTCCCGGCGCAGGCGGTATTGCATGGCGAGTGCGAGTTCCACGCCGCCGGCGCCGCCGCCTACCACGGCAAGCGTGGTGCGGGGGGCCGTGCGCACCCGGTCCAGCAGTGCGTGCCATCGCACGCCGAACTGACGGATCGGCTTGACGGGCACGGCGTGGGCGTCGGCGCCGGGCACGTCGGCCAGACGTGGTGTCGAGCCGATATTGATCGACAGCAGGTCGTACGCCACCGGCGGACGCTCGCGGCAGATCACCCGGCGCGTCGCGCGGTCGATGCCGGTCACCTCGTCACGGTAATAGCGCGCGCCAGCGAACGCGGCCAGGCGACGCACGTCGATGTGCACGTCCTCGCAGCTGTAATGCCCGGCGATATAGCCGGGCAGCATGCCGGAGTAGGGCGTGTCGGTGTCGGTGCAGATGAGCGTCAGGCGCGCACCCGGCACGGGCTTCATCGCCCACATGCGCAGCACGCCGACGTGGCTGTGGCCGCCGCCGATCAGCACGACGTCGCGCAGCACGGGGGCGTCAGCGGCCTGCATGATCGCGTCCTCCCTGCGGCAGGTGCGCGCCGCCATGTGATTGCGGCATACTGCGGGGGTTGCCACGAATCAGAAACCGCTTATGCCCGCCGATCCTGCCATCGCCGCCCGCTGCGGCGGCCGCGACATCCTCGCGGCCGCGCTGCAGGACAGCCGCGCCCGCACGCTGACGCTGCTCGAAGCCTATGTCGCCGCACTCGGCGAAGCGCTGCCCGTGCCCTGCGACGCGCAGCTCAACCCGCCGCGCTGGGAGGCGGGTCACATCGGCTGGTTCCAGGACTGGTGGATCGCCCGCAACCGGCAGCGCGAACGCGGCATCGCCTGCGATCCAGACCATGCCAGGCCCGTCGGGCGCCTGGCCGAAGCCGACGGCTGGTACAACTCGAGCACGGTCACGCACGCGCGCCGCTGGCAGCTGCCGCTGCCCGATCTCGCCGCCACGCGCGCCTATCTCGCCGCAGGCCTCGACGAGACGCTGGACCTGCTCGCCACGGCCGACGAAACTGACGCCGCGCTGTATTTCTATCGTCTCGCGCTGTTCCACGAGGACATGCATGGCGAGGCGGGGACGTACATGGCGCAGACGCTCGACATTGCGCTGCCCGCCGCACTCGCCGCGACGCCGGCCGTTCTGTCGGCAAACCACAGCATTGGCATCCCGGCACAGACCTGGGTGCTGGGCTGGCGCGGCGAGGGCTTCGTCTTCGACAACGAACTCGCTGCGCATGACGTCGAGGTGGCCGCCTTCGAGATCGACAGCGAGGTGGTGAGCTGGCGCCGCTACCTGCCTTACCTCGACGCCATGGGCGCTGCGCTGCCGCGCTACCTGCGCCGCAACGGCGCCGACTGGCTGGCGTTGCGCTTCGGCGTCTGGCAGCCGCTCGACCTCGATACGCCAGCGACCCATCTCACCTGGGACGAAGCACGCGCCTGGTGCGACTGGGCGGGCCGCCGGCT
>JANJWS010000002.1 GCA_024709425.1 Thiobacillus sp. | reverse complement strand
TCCGTCCTCAACAACGCCGTCCAGGGCCAGGTCAACCAGCAGATCCGGCGCGGCGTGAATGAAGCCTTCAAGAGCATCACCACCCCCAGCGCCGGCACCGTCGACCCCAAAGCGTTCAGCGGGCTCGGCGCTGGCGCAAGCGGCGTGCTGCCGGACGGCAACAACATCGTCGTCTACTCCGCCGACTGGTGCCCGCAGTGCCGCCGGGCGCTGGCCTATCTCAACCAGAAGCAGGTGCAATACGTCCTCAAGGACATCGAGCGCGACCCGGCCGCCCGCACCGAGTTCGACGAACTTCTGCGCACCCGCCAGGCGCGCGGCGTGCCGATGATCTTCGTCGGCAGCGAAACTCTCAATGGCTGGTCCGCCACGCATTTCGAACCCATGCGCAAGCGCCTCGAAGCCCGCAAAATCGCCGAGCCCGAGCGGGTGACGGAGGCCGCCCCACCGCAAGCGGCCGCCGCGCCGGCCCCCGCCGCCGCCAGCGGCCTCGCTGCCGGCGACGTCCTCGTCGTCCGCATCCCCGCGTCAAACTTCTCAAGGATGCGCAGGCTCAGGCCAAGGTGCTTGGCCAGCTCGGCAAACAGGAAGAAGTCATCTACCTCGGCGAGGCCGACGGGCGCTACCTCAAGGTAAGAAGCGCCGACCTTGAAGGCGGGATAAGCGGCTTTTCTGGTTGCGAGAGGGTGCAAAGCCCAGCCAGGTTTTTTTCCCTGTCATTCCGCGCAGACAGAGCTATAAAGCGCTTATCGGTTGTTCCTTGTCAAAAGGAGACGATGATGAGTGCAAATCTGAATGAAGTGATGCTGCATATCGATGAAACCCTGGATGATGTGGCGCTGTGCCGGCTTGAAGATGACGTGCGCAGCGATCCTGGGGTGGTATCGGTAGGGCACCGTGCTGAAAATGCCCACATGATCATGGTGGTTTACGATTCGGAGGCCACGCATGCTTCTGGGCTCCTGCACAGTTTCCATGAGCGCGGGTTGCACGCTCAGGTGGTCGGCCTGTAGGGATCGCCAGGGGGCAGTGCCCTTCGTCCGCTGAGCCGCCCCGGCGAAAGGGACGGAGTTCGGGGCGTCTCCGCGCGTGCAACATGCGCGAAGCGGTTGCTCATGTACCTTCGGTGTGTGCGAATGGTCGTCGTCACGTGCCCGCCAGCCCTTTCGCGCTTGGGACGCGGCGTGAGGGTTTATGAGTTCGGCAGGCGTTGCGATGGTGGCACACCACAAATTCCCCCTTGGACGGAGGGGTGTTGCCTTGTTGCGGCGCGAGATCGTTCATTCATCGTCGCGGTGCGTGGCGCATGATGGACCGCATCCCCCGCTGGACAAGGTGTGCGGTGTGACGGTGTGCCCGTGGCGGGAACATTTCGCTTATTCCCGCATAGAAAACTTCGATTGAGAATGCGCGTGTGCGTCTGGCGGCGGACGCGGGCTTCGGAGTACCATTCCACGATTCCATTTCCGGCGTCGGGACGGCCCTTGCGGGCAGCCCCGGGGGCTGCCGGATTGACCCGATTTTTTGGCTTTGCATCCTTTGGATGGAGGAAACAATGACGGAGCATGTTGCGACCAACGAGACCATACTCGTGGTGGGCGGCGGGATTTCCGGCATGACCGCTGCGCTCGAAGCGGCCGAAACCGGCAAGAACGTCGTTCTGGTTGAGAAGAATCCGGCGCTGGGCGGGCGTACGTCCCAGCTCTACCGCTATTTCCCCAAGATGTGCCATCCCGTGTGCGGGCTGGAGATCAACCTGCGTCGCCTGAAGGGCAACCCGCGCGTGCGCGTGCTCACGATGGCCGAGGTGACCGGCATCGAGGGTGTCGCGGGCGACTACACGGCGACCGTCAAGATCCAGCCGCGCTACGTCAACGAGAACTGCACCGCCTGCGGCGACTGTGGTCGTGCCGTCGACCTCGAGGTCGACGACCCGTTCAACTACAAGCTTGGCAAGCACAAGGCAGCGTATCTGCCGAACGCCATGGCCTATCCGCAGCGCTACGTCCTCGACCCGGCGATCATCGGCACGCCCGACGCAGAGAAGGCGAAGGCGGCGTGCAAGTACGGCGCGATCGACCTCGACATGAAGGAGGAGACGATCCAGGTCAAGGCCGGCGCCGTGGTGTGGGCGACCGGCTGGAAGCCCTACGACGCGGCGAAGATCCAACCCTACGGCTATGGCCGCTTCAAGAACGTCATCACCAGCGTCGAGTTCGAGCGCTTGGCCGACATCCACGGCCCGACCGGCGGCCGCATCCTGCGTCCCTCCGACGGCAAGGAAGCGAAGAACATCGCCTTCATCCAGTGCGCCGGTTCGCGCGACGAGAACCACCTGCGCCATTGTTCCAGGATCTGCTGCATGGCGTCGCTCAAGCAGACCCACTATGTGCGCGAGAAGTATCCGGAAGACGGCAAGTCGACCATCTACTACATCGACATCCGCGCCATCGACCGCTTCGAGGACTTCTATCAGAAGGTACAGGCCGATCCCTCGGTGAGCTTCATCAAGTCCAAGGTCGCGCGTATTTCGGAAGACAAGGACGGCAACCCGGTCGTGTGGGGCGTCAACACCGAAGGCTATAAACGCTACACCACGCCGCACGATCTGGTGGTGCTGGCCGTGGGCATGGAACCCTCGGTCAAGGGCGTCGATATTCCGGGCCACATCGTTGCCGATTCGAGCGGTTTCATCGAGGCCGACCCGGCCAACGGTGCCGTGTTCGGCGCGGGCTGCGCGTCCAACGCGCTCGACGTGAACCGTGCGGTGCAATCGGCCACGGCGGCCGCGCTGCGCGCGATTCAGGTCGTCAACAAGGTAGCAAAGGCGGAGGCATAAATGGCTGACATCAAAGTCGCAGCGTATATCTGCAAGGGCTGCGGGCTGGGCGAGCGTCTGGACACGGACGCGCTGGTCAAGGTCGCGCAGAAGGACGGCAAGGTGCCGCTGGTCAAGTCGCACGATTTCCTGTGCAACGCCGATGGCGTGGCGATGATCAAGAGCGACATCGCCAACGAGGGCGTCACTCACATCGTGATCGGCGCCTGCTCGCGCCGCGCCAAGACCGAAGCGTTCTTCTTCCCGCAAAACGCGGTGGCGCGCGCCAACCTGCGCGAAGGCGTGATCTGGATTCGCCCCGACACCGACGAGGCGCGCGAGACCACGCAGGACATGGCGGAAGACTACATCCGCATGGGCTGCGCCGAAGTCAAGGCGATGACCGCGCCCGGCGGCAACCCCAACACCGGCAGCAACAAGACCCTGCTGGTCGTCGGTGGCGGCGTCACCGGCATGACCGCGGCGGTCGAGGCGTCGAAGGCCGGCTATCCGGTGGTGCTGGTCGAGAAGACCGGCGTGCTTGGCGGCTGGGGCGCCAAGCTCCACAAGCGCATTCCGATCCACGAGCCGTTCAAGTCGCCCGCCGACACCGGCGTGGCCGACCTCGCCTCGCAGGTAATGGGCGACGGTAACATCAAGGTCTATCTCAACGCCACCGTCGCCAAGACCGAAGGCGCGCCGGGCCGCTTCATCGTCGACATCGCGACCGAATCGGGCGCGACGCACACCGAGGACATCGGCGCGATCCTGCAGGCGACGGGCTTCAACCTGTATGACATGAACAAGCTGCCGGAGCTCGGTGGCGGCAAGTCGCCCAATGTGGTCGACCAGGCCGGCCTCGAGGCACTGGCGCGCGAAGCCGCTGCCAAGGATGGCGTGATCCGCCGGCCGTCCGACGGCCAGCCGGTGAACTCGGTGGTGTTCGTGCAGTGCGCCGGCCAGCGCGATGCCTCCGGCACGCACCTCGCCTACTGCTCGGGCTTCTGCTGCAACACCAGCGTCAAGCAGGCGATGTATTTCAAGGACGCCAACCCGTCGGTCGACACCGTGGTCGTCTACACTGACCTGCGCACCCCCGGCAACGGCGAGGACTTCTACCGCAGCGCGCAGGAGAAGGGCGTCATCTTCACCAAGGGCAAGGTTTCGCAGGTTGTGCCGAATGGCGCCACCAGCACGGTGAAGTTCCATGACCTGATCCTCGACGACACCGACGCGTCCATCGTCGACGTCGACCTGGTGGTGCTCGCCACTGGCCAGGTGCCGAACTCGGGCGTCAACATCGAAGCGCTGACCAAGCCGCAGGTCGCCGGTCAGGGTGGTGAAGCACCCGCGGAAGGTGGCGAGGCGCCGGTCGAAGTCAAGCCGGTTTCGATCCTCAACCTGACATACCGCCAGGGCCCGGACGTGCCGCAGTTGAAGCAGGGCTTCACCGATTCCCATTTCATCTGCTTCCCGTACGAAACCCGCCGCACCGGCATCTACACCGCTGGGCCGGTGCGCCGTCCGATGGACATGGCACAGGCGCGCGAGGACGCCACCGGGGCCGCGCTGAAGGCGATCCAGGCGCTGGAGAACGCCGAACTCGGCCGCGCCGCGCATCCGCGCTCGGGCGACTTGTCGTTCCCGAAAGTGCGCCTGGAAGGCTGCACCCAGTGCAAGCGCTGCACGGTCGAATGCCCGTTCGGCGCCATCGATGAAGATGAAAAGCGCTTTCCGCTGTTCAACGAGGCGCGCTGCCGCCGCTGTGGCACCTGCATGGGCGCCTGCCCGGTGCGCGTGATCTCGTTCGAGAACTACTCGGTCAACACCGTCGGCGCACAGATCAAGGCCGTCGACATTCCGGACGAATTCTCCGAGAAGCCGCGCATTCTGGTACTGGCCTGCGAGAACGACGCCTATCCGGCGCTCGACATGGCCGGCATGAACCGCAACGAGTACTCCGCGTTCGTGCGCATCATCCCGGTGCGCTGCCTCGGTTCGGTCAACACCATCTGGGTGACCGACGCGCTGAACGCCGGCTACGACGGTGTCATGCTGATGGGTTGCAAGCACGGCGAGGAGTACCAGTGCCACTTCGTCAAGGGTTCCGAACTTGGCCGCGTGCGCCTGTCCAAGATCGACGACACGCTGAAGACGCTGAACCTGGAGAAGGAGCGGGTGCGCGATCTTGAAGTCGCCATCACCGACATCAAGCGCCTGCCGGAAATGATCAACAAGTACGCCGAAGAGCTGGCCGCTGTGGGCCCCAGCCCCTTCAAAGGCTTCTAACAGGAGATCACCATGAGCGCGAACACCGCGATGGCCACCAAGTACCGCAACAACTTCCTGAAGGAGGTTGAAGAGCAGGTCGAGATGGGCGACTGGGTGAAGATGTGCATGCAATGCGGCGTCTGTGCCGGTTCCTGCCCCACCAACTTCCAGAGCGCCTGGGAACATCCGCCGCAGGAAATCTTCATGATGATCCGTGCTGGCAAGCGCGAGGACGTGCTGACCTCCACCTCGATGTGGAACTGCACCTCGTGCTACAACTGCATCGTGCGCTGCCCGCGCAAGCTGCCGATCACCCACATCATGCACGGCCTGGCTGAGTATGCGCACCGTCTCGGTATTGCGCCGAAGATGCAGCCGACCCGTTTCTTCTCCGGTCTGTTCTGGAAGAACGCGACCAAGACTGGCCGTGTCAACGAGCTCAAGCTGTCGATGGGCCTGTACTTCAAGAACGGCTTCGGCGACGGCGTGAAGGAAGGCATGAAGATGAAGGATGTCGCCCTGGGCCTCATCAAGGCCAAGCGGCTTAATCCTCTGGAGATCCTGGGCGGTCACAAATGCAAGGACCAGAAGGGCATCCAGGCCATGCTGAAGAAAGCCTACGAAATCGAGCGCAGCCGCAAGGCCGCCAAAATGGCTGGTTAAGCCTACGGCCGGTTGAGGAGAAACATAGAGATGGCCACGAAAGAATACGCGTTTTACCCCGGGTGCTCGTCGCAGAAAGGCGCGTCTGCATCCAACTACCTGACCTCGGTCGAGTCGATGTGCAAGACGCTCGACGTCAAGCTGACCGAGATTCCCGACTGGAACTGCTGCGGCGCTTCCATCGGCTACGCGGAAGCGGGCGAGTTGCCGCGCCACGTAATGAACGCGCGCAACTTTGCGCTCTCCGAGAAGAATCTGCCCGGGCAGGAGATGGTTGCCACCTGTGCGGCATGCTGGCTCGGTGCACGCGAGACGCGCGAGCGCCTGACGCACTCCGACACGCTGATGGCCGACACGCGCGAGGCACTCAAGGAGGCGGGTCTCACCATCAACGAAATGCCGGAAATCCGCCACATGGTGGAAGTGCTGATCGAGGACCTCGGCTTCGACGAGATGGCGAAGCACGTCGTGCGTCCGCTCGAAGGCGTGAAGATCGCCGGTTACGTCGGCTGCCAGACCAACCGCCCGTTCGGCGTCGCCGGCGAATCGTTCGAGAACCCGATGTACCTCGACAAGATCGTCGACATGGTCGGCGCCGAGGCGATTCCCGAGTACGACATGAAGGTGACCTGCTGCGGCGGCGCGCTGGCGTTCTCCGAGCCGGAAAAGGCGCAGGCGCAGATCAAGGACATCATCGAGTCGGCCTACGACCACGGCGCCGAAATGATCGTCACGCCGTGCCCGCTGTGCCAGGCCAACGTCGAGATCTATCAGGGCCAGATCAACCAGCGCTACGGCACCAAGTTCAACATCCCGGTGCTGTACTACAGCCAGCTGATGGTTGTCGCCTACGGCGGCAGCGCCAAGGACGCCGCGCTGAACGGCCAGGTGATCAAGGCACGCAAGCTCGAGGAGATTGCCGCCAAGCCGGTCAAGCGCTAAGTCGCGCCTTCGGTAACAAGGAAAACAGGGGCCGCGAGCCCCTGTTTTCTTGTGTGCGGCGGGGCCCGTCGATCAGGCGTTGTTGCCGGCCGGTGGCGCGTCCGCTGCGGGCGGCTGGGGCGCTGTGGGCGCCTGTTCCTTGGGCGACGTCGCCTTGGGCGCGTGGTGCGCGATCTTGCGCAGGAACGCCCCCAGCGCATGGCTCGCCTGATCGAAACTGCCCGACGGCGCGAGCGCAGTGCGAGCGGCCTGGAAATCCTTTTGCTTGATGGCGTGGACAATACCGTCGGCCACCTGATGGAACTGTGCGTGCAGGCGGCAGGCTTCTGCATGGTCATCGTCTGACAACGTGCGCTGGGCGCTTCCTTCCAGCCACTGCCCGAGGGCACAGGCACTGGTCTGGCCGACCGTGGACAGATCGAGGCCGGCCTTGCCGTTGAGAAAGTCGCGGAACCTCGTCTTCCATTCGCCGTGTGCGTGAATGAAGTGCTCGATGTCGCTCTCGATTCCCATGCAATCTCCTTCGCGTTTGCGTAGCAGGAAGATAACGACAATGTAAACGAGGATTTTAGGGGGAGCGGCTGGATGGTGGCGTTGACCCTGACGCGAGCCGGGGTGCTGGGCCGTGTGTGGTGGGTTTTTGTTATGCTACCCATTCCATTTTTTATCCTTGGTCAAGGCAGGAGCACTCAATGAGCGAAGCGCTCGATTATCTGGTTGCCGTGCGCGGCGACGCGCTGGGTCACTACTTCAAGTTTCTCAAGGACACCGGCAAGCATCTCGACCCGAAGACGCGGAATCTGATTTCCGTCATCACCAAGGTCTACGTGCAGACCGAGGGCGGCTTCAAGCAATACCTGCTGCGTGCCTTGCGCGAAGGCTGCACGCCGATGGAGATCATCGATGCGTTGCTGATGGCGTTTCCCGCGCTGGGCCTGGCGAAGATCGTGTGGGCGGCGGAAATCCTGCTCGAAATGGATTTGCCGGAGTTCAAGCCCGAACTCATCAACAGCCTGCCGCAATGGCGCGACGTGATGGCGGCGTCCGATATCGTCGAGGGGGAGGCAAAGCGGGTGGACTGCGGCGCGCGCAGCGTGTTCGTCTATCGCGAGGGCGACAGCTACCGGGTGTACGACTCACACTGCCCGCATCAGGTGACCAACATCCCGCACCTGGCGCTGGAAGGCTGTACGCTGACCTGTCCCAAGCACGCGTGGAAGTTCGACATCACCACCGGCGCCTGTATCGAGAAAGGCAAGCACCCCCTCAAGGCGTTCGAGACACGCGTGGAGAACGGCCGCCTGCAGGCGTTGTGGTGATGGATCAAGCCTGCCGGACGCAGGGCGGAGCCGTGTACCGCTGGCGACGTGATGCTTCCCCGTATGCCGAAGAAGGATGCGCCCTGCTGTTTCATCCGGTATCGATCCGGTTGTATCCTTGCACTTTGCGTCTTGTGAAATCCCTCCATGAAAAGAGCCCATAACCTCGAAGAGCTGGTCGATCTGGTGCATGAAGCCGTGTACGAGATCGACGAGTTGCGCGCGTGCCTCGAGCATGACGACGATGAGGCATCGACCTATATGCCCTACCTCGATACCCTCGACAAGATGCTGCGTGACCTGCACGAGTTGATGATGTCGGGTCGATACGCGGGCGTCGGCCAGGGCGAAGACCTGTCCTTCATGCCGCTGTTCAAGAAGCATGAGCGCGATATTCCCTTTCGCGACCTGTTGCGCATCATCAACGCCACGCACCGCGAAGGTTTCGAAAAGTAGACCCGGAATGCGCGGGGCGGGGTGAGGCCGATCGTTCCTGCAGTCCTGCAGTATGTGGACGGCGTACCTTATTCCGCCGCCTATGGCGACGTCTACCATTCCGCCGACGGTGGGGTCGGGCAGGCGCGTCACGTGTTTCTGGGCGGCTGCGCGCTGCCGGAGCGCTGGGCCGGTCGTGATCGCTTTGTCATCCTGGAAACCGGGTTCGGTACCGGGATGAATTTTCTGGCCACCTGGGCGGCGTGGCGTGCCGATCCGTTGCGGCCGGCGCACCTGCATTTCCTGTCGGTGGAGAAACATCCGTTCAGCGCAGCGGATCTGGCGCGTCTGCATGTGGATTGGCCGGAATTCGCGGACCTGTCATCGCAGTTGCTTGCCTGTTGGCCGTTGCTGCTGCCTGGGTTTCACCGCATCGTGCTCGACGGCGGGCGTGTGGCGCTGACACTGATGCTTGGCGATGCAGCGGACTGCCTGCCGCAGCTGGATGCCGCGGTGGACGCGTTCTACCTTGATGGCTTTGCGCCCGACCGCAATCCCGAGCTGTGGCAGCCGGCGCTTCTGCACACCCTGGCGCGCCTGGCGCGACGGGGTGCCCTGGCCGCTACATACAGTGTCGCGGCGGCAGTGCGTGAACGTCTGTCCAGCGCCGGATTCCAATGCGAGAAGCGTGAGGGCTTTGGCCGCAAGCGGCATTGCCTGCGTGCGCACTACGCCGGTCCCCGCACGGCTGATGCGCTCGTTCCACGCGACGTTACGGTGATCGGTGCGGGCGTGGCGGGGGCGGCGGTGGCGCATGCACTGGCGCAGCGCGGCCTTGCCGTGCGCGTGCTGGAACGCAATGCCGAGCCCGCGGCGGGCGCGTCGGGTAACCCGATTGCAGTGTTTCGTCCCGTGCTGTCGCGTGAGGATACCCTGTCCAGTCGCCTCACGCGCGCCGCGTTCCTGCGCGACCTGCGCGGCTGGGCGGCACTGGGCGAGCGGGTGGCATGGTCGCGCTGCGGGGTACTTCATCTTGTGCGGGACGCGGAAGCCGGCAGGCGGCAGCAGATGGTGCTTGCGGCGGCGTCGCCCCCCGCCGCTTTTGCGCATTGGGTCGACGCCGGCAGGGCACGCGAACTGGTGAACTGGGCAGTAGAGGTGCCCGGTGTTTTCTACCCGGAGGCCGGCTGGGTGGCGCCAGCCACTCTGTGCCGGGCCTGGCTCGATCATGCGCGGATCGATCTTCGAACCGGCTGCGCGGTGGCGCGGCTGGAACCGGCGGCAAATGGCTGGCGCCTGCTTGACGCAAAAGGGGGCATCGTCGACGAGGCCGGCACCGTGGTGCTGGCCAACGCTTACGAGGCTGGGCATCTTGCTCAGGGGGTGGCGTGGCCGCTGCATCGTGTACGCGGTCAGGTCACCCGCCTGCCGTCCGGCAGCCTGCCGGAACTGCGCTGCGTCGTCTCCCGCGAGGGCTATGTGGTGTCCGCGGACGGGCAGGTGCTGGTGGGCGCGACCTATGAACACGACGACCTCGACATCGCGCCCCGGATGGAGAGCGATCTCGCCAACCTGGCGCGGCTGCAGGCGATCCTGCCGGGCGCGGGGGCGCGCATCGACGTGAGCGAAGTCGGTGGCCGCGCTGCGTTGCGTGCGACCCTGCCTGACCGTTTGCCCGTCGTGGGGTCGGTGGCCGGAGCGACAGGACTGTATGTCGCGGCGGGCTATGCGTCACGTGGTGTGGTTTGGGCCGGCTTGATGGGCGAGGCGCTCGCCGATCATTTGGTCGGCGCGCCATTGCCTTTGGAGAGAGACATCATGGCCGCACTCGATCCGGTGCGTTTTGGCGCGACGCGATGAGCGCGGGCGTGGCGGCTTATTCGAGCACGATCAGGGTCACGCGACGATTCTGGGCGCGGCCGGGGCGATAGCGATTGTCTGCGACCGGCGCGGATTCGCCGTAGGAAATCACGTTCATGCGATGCAGTGCGATGCCGCCCTTGACCGACAGGTAACGCCGCACCATCTCGGCGCGTGCCTGACCCAGCGCGAGGTTGGCATCCGGTGTGCCGATGCTGTCGGTATGGCCCTGGATTTCGATGTAGACATTCTTGTTGGCGGCCTTCAACTGCGCGGCGAAATCGTCCAGCGCCTGTTCCATGGCGGGGGACAGTTTGCTGCCGTCCGGTTTGAAGTTCGCGACATCGCTGGAGAGCGTCGTTGCGTAGAGGAACTTGCCGGCGGCAAGCTTGCCCGCCGAGGTGGCGCGTTCGAGCGCTTCCTGCGCGGTGCGCGAGGTATTGTCGAGCGCGGTCTGCTGGCTGTTGACGCGATTTTCCAGGCCCTGGTAGAAGCTCGTGGTCTGGCTGAACTTCTCCTGGGTTTCCGCCTGCTGGCCGTCCACGCGCTTGTTGACGCCGGCGATCTGTTCGTTGACGTAGTCCTTGGTGGCACAGCCGCCCAGCAGCACGGTACAGGTCACGGCAATGGTAAGGTGGCGCAGGTTCATCCCGGGTTCCTTTACTTTCAGAAGAGTCAATAAACTATTGACCATTAAACAATATCTACGTACCACATACAAGAAAAGACGCACTTTGGCGCCGGTGCGGGGGATGGTTGTTACCACTTCACCACATGCACGTTGCTCAAAGTGCGCCCAAGGAAGCGCTCGCCGATGGTCTGGAAGCGCAGCGGCACGTCGGTGACGTAGAAGTCGTAGCGCGGCTGGGCCGGGCCGGTGTTGGCCAGCCCTTTTTCCGCCAACAGCCGCGCGACCTGCTCGGCCATGGCTTCCGCCGAATCGACCAGCGCGACGTCGCGGCCTGCCACCTCGCGCAGCAGTGGCTTCAGCAGCGGGTAATGGGTGCAGCCAAGCACCAGGGTGTCGATGTGCTCCGCCAGCAGCGGCTTCAGGTATTCCTGTGCGGTGAGCCGCGTGACCTCGTGGTCGAGCCAGCCTTCCTCGACCAGCGGGACGAACAGCGCGCACGCCTGCGAGTGGATGCGCGAGTCGGGCGCGTACTCGTGAATGGCGCGCGCGTAGGCGTTGCTGTTGATCGTGGTGGGGGTGCCGATGACGCCGATCCGCTTGCCGCCGCGCGCCGACACCGCCCCGGCGTCGATCACGTCGAGTACCGGCACGGGTGACAGGTCCTTCACCACCTGAGCCGCCACCGCCGCCATGGTGTTACAGGCGATCACCAGCAGCTTCACGTCCTTTTCCAGCAGGAATTGCGCGATCTGCGTGGTGTAGTGCGCGATGGTTTCCACCGATTTCACACCGTACGGAACGCGCGCCGTGTCGCCGAAGTAGACGATGTTCTCGTAGGGCAGGCGCTCCATCAGCGCGCGCACCACGGTCAGCCCGCCGATGCCGGAATCGAATACGCCAATCGGTCGGTCTGGTCCCAGCGTTTGCGCCCTCTCCCGCGCGCGGGGGAGGGTTGGGGAGGGGGGCTGGTCGCTGGGGGGCATGACTGGCAGGATGGCGCGATGGAGAAAATCGCATTCTACCCGCTGCGCCGCGCCAGGCGGCACGTCGCGTGAACGGCTGCAACTGCGGCGTGGCCTGTGCGGCGCCGCCGCCCGACCCGCGCTATCGGCGCGCCTTGTGGATCGCGCTGGTGCTCAACGCGCTGATGTTCGGTGTCGAGCTTGTGGCGAGCTTTGCCGCGCAGTCCGTGTCGCTGCTGGCCGACGCCGTCGATTTCCTCGGCGACGCCGGCAACTACGGTGTGGCGCTCTTCGTGCTCGGCCTCGCGCCGGTGTGGCGCTCGCGCACCGCGTTGTGGAAGGGCTGGCTGATGGTCGGCTACGGCGTGTTCGTGCTCGGCAAGTCGGCCTGGCAATGGGCAGCGGGGATTGTCCCGGAACCAGTCATCATGGGCTGGGTGAGTTTCCTCGCGCTCGCAGTGAACGTCGGCGTCGCGGCGCTGCTGTATGCGCATCGCCGGGGCGACGCGCAGGCGCGCTCGGTGTGGCTCTGCTCGCGCAACGACGCGCTGGGCAACCTCGCAGTGATGGGCGCGGCGGGCAGCGTGTGGGCGACGTCACACGGCTGGCCCGACATCGCGGTGGCGCTGGTGCTGGCGGGCCTCGCACTGAGCTCGGGGGCGTCGGTGATCCGGCATGCGCGGCAGGAATTGCGGATCAACTGAGCGCGAGGCCAGGTAGCCCGGCCGTCGTAGCCCGGATGGAATGAAATGGAATCCGGGGAGGGGCGCGAGATGGTTCACCGCCCTCCCGGATTTCGCTGCGCTGCATCCGGGCTACGTTTGAACCGGTGTAGCCCGGATGGAATGAAATGGAATCCGGGGTAAGCTTCGCACATGGTTCGCTATCGTCGAAGCTGGGTTGCTGGCGGGACGTTCTTCTTCACGGTCAATCTCCACGACCGCGATCGTGGCCTGCTCGTCGAGCACGTCGATGCGCTGCGCCACATCGTCCAGACGGTGAGGCGCGATCTGCCCTTTGTCATCGAAGCGATGGTCGTGCTGCCGGATCACTGGCATGCGGTGTGGACGATGCCGCCGGACGATTCGGGATACGCGCACCGGCTACGGCTGATCAAGGCGCGTTTTACCCGGTATCTGCTGCATCAGGGCGTAAGCGTGGAAAAGGACGCCCGCGGTGAATATGGACTGTGGCAGCGGCGATTCTGGGAACACACCATTCGTGACGCGCGCGACCTGCAGGCGCATGTCGATTATGTGCATATCAATCCCGTGAAGCATGGCCATGCGACACGAGCGATTGACTGGCCGCATTCGACGATTCACCGGTACGTCGAACGCGGTCTGCTTCCGCGTGACTGGGCGTGCGAGCCGCAAGACGGCGCATTTGGCGAATGAGGGTGCGATGCCCCGGATTTCGCTGCGCTGCATCCGGGCTACGTTTGAACTGGTGTAGCCCGGATGGAATGAAATGGAATCCGGAGGCGGGCACAAGATGGTACGCCGCCCTCCCGGATTCCGCTGCGCTGCATCCGGGCTACGTTGATCGCTGGCGTTCCAGCGCCCACGCCACGTGCTCGCGTACCAGTGTGGATGGATGATCCACACGCACACTGAGCGCCGCGTGAATTTCAGGCGACGGGGGCGCATTGCCCAAGGCAACTGCAATATTGCGCAGCCAGCGTTCGTGCCCGATGCGGCGGATCGGCGAGCCGGCGAGGCGTTCGTTGAAGTCGGCTTCGCTCCAGGCGAAGAGATCCAGCAGACGGGCGCTGTCGAGGCCGTTGCGGACGGCGAAATCGGGCAACGCGGTGGCCTGGGCGAAGCGGTTCCACGGACAGGCAAGCTGGCAGTCGTCGCAGCCGTAGATGCGGTTGCCGAGCAGCGGGCGCAGGTCGACGGGGATGCTGCCCTTCAGTTCGATGGTGAGATAGGAGATGCAGCGCCGCGCGTCGACGGTATACGGTGCGACGATGGCCTGCGTGGGGCAGACGTCGAGGCACGCCCGGCAGGTGCCGCAATGCGCCGCTTCGGGCGCATCGACCGGTAACGGCAGGTCGGTGTAGATCTCGCCGAGGAAGAACCAGGACCCGTGCTGGCGGTTCAGGAGCAGGCTGTGCTTGCCGCGCCAGCCGAGGCCGGCTTGGGTCGCCAGTGCGACTTCGAGGACAGGCGCGCTGTCGCTGAAGACGCGGTAATGATGCTCGCCGACGACGGCGCTGATGCGGTCGGCGAGGGTTTGCAGGCGGCTGCGCACGACTTTGTGGTAGTCGCGCCCGAGGGCGTAGCGCGAGACGTAGGCGCACGCCGCGTCGGCAAGCACAGCGTGCGGGGCGGCGGCGTCGGGCGGGAAATAGTCGAGCCGCGCGCTGATGACGCGCAGCGTGCCGGGCACGAGTTCTGCGGGGCGGCTGCGTTTGGTGCCGTGCGTGGCCATATAATCCATCTCGCCGTGAAAGCCGCGTTGCAGCCACGCCAGCAGGCCGGCTTCGGCCGCCGCGAGATCGACGTCGGCGATGCCCACCGCGGCGAAGCCGAGTTCGCGCCCCCAATGCTTGATTTGTTCCGCCAGTTGGCTTAAATCCGTCTCATGCATGACACCGATGATACCGTGCGCTGCCGGCGCCATCTGCCGGACGAGGCGGCGACGCTGGCGTTCGGCGCGCAGCTGGCGCAGGAACTCGCGCCGGGCATGACGTTCTACCTGGAAGGCAATCTGGGCGCGGGCAAGACGACGCTGGTCCGCGGCCTGCTGCGGGCGCTGGGCTACGGCGGCCGCGTGAAAAGCCCGACCTATACCTTGACGGAAATTTACGAATTTCCTAAGTTTGCACTGTATCATTTTGATTTGTATCGGATGCACGACCCGCGCGAATGGCTGGACGCCGGGTTCCGCGATGTCGGGGACGGCCGCGCCGTGAGCGTCATCGAATGGCCGGACAAGGCAGCCGGCTGGCTGCCGGCACCCGATGTGACGATCCGCCTGCGGATCGCCGACGACAGCCGGGACGTCGAATGCGAGGCGGCAAGCCCGCGCGGCGCGCGTTATCTGGAGGCATGTTGCGTAGACTGCTGAACCTGTTGCTGCTGATGTGCGTGCTGGTGCCGGGACTGGCCCAGGCGATGCAGTTGTCTGCCAGCCGCTTGTGGCCGTCGCCCGAATACACACGGCTGGCGCTCGAAGCGGCGCAGCCGATCGCGTTCCGGCATTTCACCCTCGACAACCCGGCGCGCGTGGTGATCGATCTGGAAGGCGTGCGCAGCGGGCCGGCGCTGGACGCGCTGGCAGCACAACTGTCGCCGGAGGATCCGTATGTCGCCGCGGTTCGCGTCGGGGTCAACCGCCCCGGCGTGATGCGCATCGTGCTCGATCTCAAGACCGCCGCGAATCCGACGGTATTCGTCCTGCCGCCGCACGGTCAGTATGGCCATCGCCTGGTCGTCGACGTGCGGCCCTTGCAGCAGGCCGCCCCCGCCGCACCGCCGGCTGCCGTGGCACAGCCGGCCGTGGCGGAGCCTTCGCGCCCGGCGGTTCCTCAATACGCGCGGCTGGTGACGGTGGCGATCGACGCCGGCCACGGCGGCGAGGATCCCGGCGCGATCGGCGCTAACGGCTCGCGCGAGAAGGACATCACGCTGGCGATCGCCAAACGGCTGAAGCAGAAGATCGACGCGCAGCAGAACATGCGCGCAGTGCTGATCCGCGACGGCGACTATTTCGTGCCGCTGGCGGAACGTGTGGTCAAGGCACGCGCGCTGCAGGCGGATCTCTTCCTGTCGGTGCATGCCGACGCCTTCGTCAAACCGCACGCGCGCGGCTCGTCGGTGTTCGCCCTGTCGGAAAATGGCGCCACCTCGGCCGCCGCGCGCTGGCTGGCGAAGCGCGAAAACGAGGCCGATCTGGTGGGCGGCATCAACATCGACGTCAAGGATCCGTTCCTCAAGCGCACTCTGATCGACCTGTCGCAAACGGCCACCATCAACGACAGCCTCAAGCTCGGGCGCGCCGTGTTGAAGCAGATCGGTGGCGTCAACACCCTGCACAAGCCGCACGTCGAGCAGGCCGGCTTCGCGGTGCTGAAAGCGCCGGACATTCCCTCGATCCTCATCGAGACGGCGTTCATTTCCAATCCGGAAGAGGAAAAGCGTCTCAACGATCCGGCCTATCAGGACAGCCTGGTGGATGCGATCGTCTCCGGCGTGCGGCAGTACTTCGAAGCGAACCCGCAAACCGCTCCGGCGCGGCTGACACGCTATCCATGACCGCGCGTCGCGCGGTGACCGCGGCGAGGCCGCTGTGACGATACGCGTCCTTCCCGATGTGCTCATCTCGCAGATCGCCGCGGGTGAGGTGGTCGAACGCCCTGCCGCGGCGCTGAAGGAGATTCTGGAGAACAGCCTCGACGCCGGCGCCACCGACATCCAGGTCGAACTGGAACAGGGCGGCATCAAGCGCATCCGCGTCGCCGACAACGGTTGCGGCATCGTGCGCGACGAGCTCGTGCTCGCGCTGACGCGCCACGCCACCAGCAAGATCGCCAGCCTCGCCGATCTCGAACAGGTTGCGAGCCTGGGCTTCCGTGGCGAGGCGCTGGCCTCGATCGCGGCGGTGGCGCGGGTGGAACTTGTGAGCCGCAGCGCCGACGCCGGGCACGCCTGGGCGATTCGGGTGGAAGGCGGGCGACTGGGTGAGGCGTCTCCCGCTGCGCGCGGCGCGGGCACCACGCTCGACATTACCGAGCTCTTCTTCAACACGCCCGCGCGGCGCAAGTTTCTCAAGACCGAAGCGACCGAATACGCGCATTGCGCCGAAGCGGTGCGGCGGGTGGCGTTGGCGCATCCGCAGGTGGCGTTCACCCTGGCGCACAACGGGCGCGTGCAACTGCGCCTGAATGCCGAGTCCGCTGCCGAACGCATGCGCCACGTGCTGGGCGAGGCGTTCGAGCAGGCTGCCGTCGCGGTCGATGCCGCGGCGGGGCCGCTGCGGCTCGCGGGCTGGGTGGTGCGGCCGAGTGGCGCCACGACGGCGCGCGACGGGCAGCACGTGTTCGTCAACGGTCGCTACGTGCGTGACAAGCTGATCGTGCATGCACTGAGGGAAGCCTACCGCGACGTGCTGCACCACCAGTTGAACCCTGCGTACTGCCTGTTCCTGGAACTGCCGCCGGAGGCCGTCGACGTCAACGTGCATCCGGCCAAGACTGAGATCCGCTTTCGCGATAGCCGTGGCGTGCATCAGTTCCTGTTCCACGCGGTGGAACGCCTGTTCGCCGCGCCTTCCACAGCGGGCAGTGTCATGCCCATGCCGCCGCCATCGCCGGCGCAGCAGCCGTGGCGCGCGCCGCAGCAGGCGGCGATGCCGCTGCAGGTGACGGAGGCGATGGCGTTTTACGCGCCTTTGAGTCAGGAATCAGGATTCAGGGATCAGGGGTCAGGGGGCGTTGTCGCGCCTGCGGCGCGGGATTTGCCGGAAGCGGGCGAGGGCGAAGCGCCGCCGCTGGGGTATGCGCTGGCGCAGCTGCACGGCATCTATGTGCTGGCGCAGAATGCCCGGGGGCTGGTGCTGGTCGACATGCACGCGGCGCACGAGCGCGTGGTCTACGAAAAGCTGAAGACGGCGCTCGACGCGCGCGCGGTGCCGGCGCAGCGGCTGTTGATTCCGGTCGCGCTGACGCTCGACGCGGCGGTGGTGGGAGAGCTCGCGCCACATCTCGAGGCGCTGGCCAGCATCGGTTTCGAAGTCTCGGTGACCTCGCCGACCTCGGTGGCGGTGCGGGCGGTGCCCTGGCTCCATAGGGATGCCGATCCGGTCGATCTGGCGCGCACGGTGTTGGAGGAGGTTGCCGAATTCGGCATCGCGCGCCTGCTGGCCGAACGTCGCAACGAACTGCTGGCGACGCTTGCCTGTCACGGGGCGGTGCGCGCCCACCGCCAGCTCACCGTGCCCGAGATGAACGCGCTGCTGCGCGAGATGGAAGCCACCGAGCGCGCCGGGCAGTGCAATCACGGCCGTCCCACCTGGCGGCAGCTGAGCCTGGCGGAACTCGACGCCCTCTTCATGCGCGGCCGCTGAGTTTGCAGCGGGCGGTTTTGTATATAAGCTTTGTCTGATTGAAATTTCCCGCGAGACTGCCATGAGCGAAACTGCCCCGCGCAAGACCATTCCCATCCAGGACGTCAACGAAGCCAGCAACTGCGCAGGCTCCGAACCCTATGCGCTGATGGTGCTCGGCGACTCGATGATGCCGGAATTCGAGGAAGGCGAGATCATCGTCGTGGAGCCCTCCGGGCTGGTGCAGGACGGCTCCTTCGTCGTCGCCTACGTCAACGACGAGTACATCTTCCGCCAGATCGTGAAGAAGGACGACGGCTGGATGCTGCGGCCGCTGAACCCGCTTTACGAGAACATCCCCATCGCCAGCCTCGATGTGGCGAAAGGCGTTGTGATCATGAAAAAGCGCCCGGGCAAGCGCAGCGAGCAGAAGCGCTACGTTTAGCGTGAAACATCGCAAGGCGATTCCGTGTCCCCCTCGCCCGCTTGCGGGATATTTGTTAAATCAACGACCTCTGGGTCGACACGGCCCTGCGGGCCTCGCGATGACGGAATAAATCAGTGCTTCCTTAGAGGCTTCATCAGAGGATTGGGGAGAGGGAAACGGGCCGCGCCGGGTTCATGGTCAGGGGTGGCAACGCGCCATGCCCGTTAGGACCGAATAACCCTGCTGGGAGAGTAGTTGACTAATTTACTCAGGTAATTAGACTGGCCATGTAGTCCAACCCTTCATCGCCAGGAGAGAACCATGAGTGGATTGATCGCAAATTTCCCCAGTGACGGTGTCGTGACCATCAACCGCGTCATCATCAAGCCCGAGTACACCGTGGACGACCTGCAGGAGCGCGTGGCGTTCCTGTGCGAGAACGTGAAGACCTATCATTCCGATACCGGTTTCGTCGGCGGGTTCGTCGCGCTGAACTCTGGGCAGGTGTCGAACGAGGGGTCGACCATCGGCCAGACGGTGGCCAGCCCGATGCAGGGCCGCGAGGCGCTGATTGTGACTTTCTGGACCACCTTCGAGAACCACGAGCGTTCGCACCGTTCCGAGACTTTCCAGCCGCTGTTCCAGCAGGTGCTTGACCTGTGCGAGAACGGCAACGAGGAGATCGCCTACGAGATGCTGTGGTCGGGCAAGGCCTACGGCCCGGAGGAGATCGAGGCGGCGCGCAAGGCGAAGGCGCAGTACGCGCAGGCAGCCTGACCGCTCCCGGCAGGTCCTGACAGACGGCGGGCGTTGCCCGCCGTTTTTGCGTGTGGGCGTACCGCGCGGCGTGGCGGGCTTGAAATCCGGAGAATTTTCTCCATTTTAAAAGTGTGTGATTGTGTGGCGTGGCAATGCCGTGCCGAAATTCATCCGTTCGGCGCAAGCCGGTCAGCCCGCCGCAGGAGGTTCCGCCCATGAATGCCGTTCGTCCCGCTGCTGTGGCCGGCATGTTCTATCCCGATGCGCCCGCCGTGTTGCGGCGCATGCTCGACGACATGCTCGCTTCGGCGCGTCCCTCTGCGCGTCCGACGCACATCAAGGCCCTGATCGTGCCGCATGCCGGCTACGTTTACTCGGGACCGGTGGCGGCGAGCGCCTATGCACTGCTTGGCGATGCGCGCGACCGCGTTCGCCGCGTGGTGCTGCTGGGGCCGACCCATCGTGTGTATGTGCGTGGCCTGGCGCTGCCGGAGGCGGAGCGTTTTGCGACACCGCTCGGCGAAGTGCCACTCGATCGTGCCGGCATGCGCGCGCTGCAGGATCTGCCGCAGGTGGTGACGAGCGCCGCGGCGCACCAGATGGAACACTCGCTGGAGGTGCAGTTGCCGTTCCTGCAGACGGTGCTGGGTGAATTCAGCCTGCTGCCCCTGGCGGTGGGGGAGACGACGGCGAGCGAGGTGGCGGAGGTGCTGGAACGGGTGTGGGGCGGCGACGAGACGCTGATCGTCATCAGCTCGGACCTGTCGCATTTCCTCCCGGCGACGCAGGCGCGCCAGGTCGATCGCGGCACGGCCAACGCCATTCTTGCCCTCGATTCCCATCTCGACCACGAACAGGCCTGCGGGGCTACGCCGGTCAATGGGCTGCTGCGTGCGGCGCGGCGGCACGGCCTGCGGGCGGTGGAGCTCGACCTGCGCAATTCGGCCGATACCGCCGGTGACCCGCAGCGGGTGGTGGGCTATGCTGCGTTCGCGTTCGAGCCGGCGCCCGCAGGGGATCAACCCGATGCGACGGAAAAGGGCGAAACGCTGCTGAAGCTGGCGCGCTCCGGGATCGCCGCCAAACTCGGCGAGCCGGCGCAGCGGCCGCCGGAGGCCGACTGGCTGCGCGAACCGGGGGCGACCTTCGTCACGCTCACGCATGCCGGCGAACTGCGCGGCTGCATCGGCACGCTGGAGGCGCACCGGCCGCTGGGGATCGACGTGCGCGAGAACGCGGTGGCGGCGGCGTTCCGCGATCCGCGCTTCATGCCGCTGTCGCGCGAGGAATTTCCCGGGGTGCGCGTCGAGGTGTCGCTGCTGTCGCCGACGCAGCCGATCGAAGTGAAGGACGAGGCGGCGCTGCTTGCCGCGCTGCGCCCCCACGTCGACGGTGTGGTGCTGGAATACGGCCACCACCGCGGCACCTTTCTGCCGCAGGTCTGGGAGCAGTTGCCGGAACCGGCCGAATTCCTCGCGCACCTGAAGCGCAAGGCCGGCCTGCCGATGGATTTCTGGGCCGAGGGCGTGCGCCTGGCGCGCTACACCGTCAGCAAGTGGAAGGAGACAGCATGATTCCCGAGTCGCATTTCCCCGCGCGCTGGTGGCATGCGCTGCCCGACGGGCGCATCCAGTGCGATCTCTGTCCGCGCGACTGCAAGCTGCATGAAGGCCAGCGCGGGCTGTGTTTCGTGCGCAAGATGGAAGGCGGCCAGATGGTGCTCACCACCTGGGGGCGCTCGTCGGGCTTCTGCATCGATCCGATCGAGAAAAAGCCGCTCAACCATTTCTATCCTGGCTCGTCGGTGTTTTCATTTGGTACCGCAGGCTGCAACCTGGCGTGCAAGTTCTGCCAGAACTGGGACATTTCCAAGTCGCGCGAGACCGACACCATGGTCGACCGCGCCGACCCGGAAGAGATCGCGCGTGCGGCGGAGGAGGGGGGCTGCCGGAGCGTGGCGTTCACCTACAACGATCCGGTGATCTTCGCCGAATACGCGATGGACGTCGCCGATGCCTGCCATGCGCGCGGCATCAAGACCGTCGCGGTGACCGCGGGCTACATGCACGACGAACCGCGGCGTGCCTTCTACGCCAAGATGGACGCGGCCAACGTCGACCTCAAGGGGTTCACTGACGACTTCTACGTCAAACTCACCGGCGGGCACCTGCAGCCGGTGCTCGACACGCTCGTGTACCTGAAACGCGAGACCGACGTCTGGCTGGAGATCACCACGCTACTGATTCCCGGCCACAACGATTCCGACGCCGAGATCGGTGCCTTGAGTGAATGGATCCTGCGCGAACTCGGTCCCGACGTGCCGCTGCATTTCTCCGCTTTCCATCCCGACTGGAAAATGCTCGACGTGCCGGAGACGCCGCCAGCCACGCTCACGCGCGCACGCGAAATCGCCATGAAGACCGGGCTGCGCTATGTCTACACCGGCAACGTGCACGACGTCACCGGCGGCACCACCTTCTGCCCGACCTGCCACGAGGCGCTCATCGTGCGCGACTGGTATCGCATCGACGACTACGCGCTGACGCCGGACGGCCATTGCCCGCATTGCGGTACCGCCATCGCCGGCCGCTTCGGCGTGTTCAACCACCCCTTCGGCAACCGCCGCATTCCGGTTGCCATGCACCGGGTGCGGCGGTGAGCGTCTCGACGCTGGTCCACATTCCGGCCGGCGATGCCACGGTCGAAGGCATGCTGGAGATTCCGGACGGCGCGGCAGGCGTCGTGCTGTTCGCCCACGGCAGCGGTTCGTCGCGCCATTCGCCGCGCAACAATTATGTCGCGGGCGTGTTGCGTGCCGCTGGGCTCGGCACGTTGCTGATGGATCTTCTGAGCCCTGCGGAAGACCGCGACTATTCCCGCCGCTTCGATATCGGTCTCCTGAGCCGGCGCCTGCTCGACGCGGCGCGCTGGGTGGAGGCGCAGGAGGCGACGCGGGACCTGCCGCTCGGGTTTTTCGGCGCCAGCACGGGTGCCGCCGCAGCCCTGGAAGCGGCGGCCGCACTGGGCGACACAGCGCGCGCCGTGGTGTCGCGCGGCGGCCGCCCCGATCTGGCGAGCCCGCAGGCGCTGGCGCGGGTGACGGCGTCGACCCTGCTGCTGGTCGGTGGTTACGACGACGGCGTGATCGACCTCAACCAGCAGGCCTTCGACGCGCTGCGCTGCAAGAAGGAGCTCGTTATCGTGCCGGGTGCGACGCATCTGTTTGAGGAACCGGGCACGCTCGAGGCGGTGGCGACGCGCGCGGCGGGGTGGTTCGCGGAGTATTTGGGGGGTGGTGAGCGGTGAGCGGTAGGCAGATTTGATTGGATTGGCGGGGCAGGCTGATCGGGCCGAGGGTCGCCCGCCTACCTGTCGTGCGGGCGACGTGGCATCATCCGCGACATGTCCGCCGACACTTCCCAACCCGTCTTCGTTGCCCGCGGCCTGACCAAGGTCTACCGCATGGGCGAGGTCGAGGTGCCTGCGCTGCGCGGCATCGATCTCACGCTCAACCGTGGCGAACTGGTGGTGCTGCTCGGTCCGTCGGGCAGCGGCAAGTCGACCTTGCTCAACATTCTGGGCGGTCTCGATGCGCCCTCCGGCGGCGAGGTCTACTATCTCGATCACAAGCTCACCGGGGCGAGTGAGGCCGAGCTGACGCTGTTTCGGCGCGAGCATGTCGGTTTCGTGTTCCAGTTCTACAACCTCATTCCCAGCCTCACCGCGCGCGAGAACGTCGCCGCGGTGACCGAAATCGCGGAAGCGCCGATGCGCCCGGAGGATGCGCTGGCGCTGGTGGGCCTGGGCAACCGTCTCGACCACTTTCCGGCGCAGCTTTCGGGCGGCGAGCAGCAGCGCGTGGCGATCGCGCGCGCGGTCGCCAAGAACCCGGCGGTGCTGCTGTGCGACGAGCCGACCGGCGCGCTCGACTCGGCCACCGGCGTGGTGGTGCTGGAGGTGCTGGAGAAGGTCAACCGCGAGCTCGGCACGCTCACCGTGCTCATTACCCACAACGCCGGCATCGCCGACATGGCCGACCGTGTGATCCGTCTGTCGGACGGGCGGATCGCCGAGATCCACGCCAACGCCACGAAGAAGGCGGCACGTGAACTGAGCTGGTAGCGCAGCCCATCATGAAGGCGCTCGATCGCAAACTCTTCCGTGACCTGTGGCATCTGCGCGGTCAGGTGCTGGCGATCGCGGCGGTGATCATGGGCGGCGTCGCCACCATGGTGATGTCGCTCTCCACCTACGATTCGCTGACCACCACGCGCGACCGCTTCTATGGCGAGTACCGCTTCGCCGACGTGTTCGCGAGTCTCAAGCGTGCGCCCGAGCCGGTTGCCGAGCGCCTCGCGGCGATTCCGGGCGTGGAAGGCGTGGAAACACGCGTGAAGGCGGGCGTGAAGCTGGAAATCGAAGGCTTCTCCGATCCGGTCACCGGCCAGATCCTGTCGCTGCCGGACGTCGGCGAGGCCGCCCTCAACCGCCTGCATCTCAAGCGCGGGCGCAGCGTGCAACCATGGAGCGCGGACGAGGTGGTGCTCTCCGATACCCTCGCCGACGCGCACGGCTTCCAGCCGGGCGACCGCCTGGCCGCGATCATTCACGGCAAGCGCAAGACACTGACCGTGGTCGGCGTCGCGGTGTCGCCGGAATACGTCTACCAGATCGCGCCCGGCGCGATGTTCCCCGACTTCAAGCGCTACGGCGTATTGTGGATGGGGCGCAGCGCGCTGGCCGCGGCCTACGACATGGACGGCGCGTTCAACCAGGTGAGCTTCGCGCTCGCGCGCGGGGCCAACGCGCAGGCGGTCATCGACCGCGTCGATGCGGTGCTGGCGACGTACGGGGGGACCGGCGCCTACGGCCGCGACGACCAGTTCTCCAACCGCTTCCTGCGCGAGGAATTGAAGCAGCTGCGGACCATGGCGACCGTGTTCCCGGCGATCTTTCTCGGCGTCGCCGCGTTTCTCCTCAACGTCGTGCTGAGCCGCCTGATCGCCCTGCAGCGCGACCAGATCGCCATCCTCAAGGCCTTTGGCTACAGCTATGCGGCGATCGGCCTGCATTACGTGAAACTGGTGCTGGTGATGGCGCTGATCGGCGTGGCGGCAGGCGTTGCGCTGGGCAGCTGGTTCGGCCAGGGCTTGTCACACGTCTACACCGAGACGACCTTCCGCTTTCCGTATCTCGACTACCAGCTGCGTCCCACGGTGATCGTGATTGCGCTGGCGGTCGGCGCGTTCGCCGCGGTCGGCGGGACGCTGCTGTCGGTGGTGCGCGCGATGCGGCTGCCACCGGCCGAAGGTATGCGCCCGGAAACGCCGGAGGTCTACCGTGCCACCCTGGTCGAGCGGCTCGGTCTGGCGCGCTGGTTCGCCGCCCCCAGTCGCATGGTGCTGCGCCACATCGAGCGCCGTCCGCTGAAAACCCTGCTCACGGTACTCGGCATCGCCTGCGCCTGCGGCCTGATGATGGTCGGCAACTACCAGCGCGGCGCAATCGATTTCATGGTCGACGTGCAGTTCCGCCAGGCGTCGCGCGAGGATCTCGGGCTTGCCTTCATCGAGCCGACCTCCGGGCGCGCGCTCTTCGAACTCGCCGCGCTGCCGGGCGTGGATTTCGTCGAGGGTTACCGTGACGTGCCGGCGATCCTGCGCTTTGGCCAGTACCGCCATCGCGGCGCCATTTTCGGTATCCAGCCCGAAGGCCACCTCCACCGCTCGCTCGACCGCGCGTTGCAGCCGGTCGCGGTGCCGCCGGGCGGCGTGGTGCTCACTGACCACCTGGCGAGCGAGATTCTGCACGTCAAGCCGGGCGACATGCTGACGGTGGAAATTCTCGAAGGCAACCGGCCGGTGCGCCAGGTGCCGGTGCTCGGCATTACCCGGCAGTTTCTCGGCGTGTCGGCCTACATGCAGCAGGATTCGCTCAACGCGCTGATGCGCGAGGGCAACACGGTGTCGGGCGCCTATCTCGCCGTGCAGCCCGGGACGGAGGCGCGGCTCTACGCCGACTTGCATGCGCGGCCGCGCGTGCTCGGCATGGTCGCCAACAAGGCGGCGGTCCAGAGCTTCTACGCCACCATCGGCGAGTTCATCCTGTTCTACAACCTGGTGGCGACGCTGCTCGCCGGGGCGATCGGCTTTGGTGTCGTCTATAACAGCGCGCGCATCAGCCTGTCAGAGCGCGGGCGCGAGCTCGCCAGCCTGCGCGTGCTGGGCTTCACCCGCGGCGAGATCGCCTATATCCTGCTGGGGGAGCTGGCGCTTCTGACGCTGGCGGCGATACCGGTCGGCTTCGTCGTCGGGGTGGCCCTCGTCGGGATCCTGGTGGTGGCGTTCCAGAGCGAGCTGTACCGCCTGCCGCTCATTCTCACCCCCGAAAACTACGCCATGGGCGCGAGCGTGGTCGTGGTCTCGGCGCTGCTTTCGGGTCTGCTGCTGTGGCGGCGGCTCGGGCGGCTCGACCTGGTGGCGGTACTGAAGACTCGCGAATAAGGAGGGTTGTTCCCGCATGAATCTGCGCGCAAGAATCGGAATCCTGGTGACCGCCGCGGTCGTGGCGGCGGGTCTCGCCTACGGCTTCATGCCGCGTGCGCTGCCGGTCGACGTGGCCGAGGTGACGCGCGCGCCGCTCATCGTCACGGTGGAGGAAGAGGGCAAGACGCGGGTCCGCGAGCGCTACCTCGTCTCGGCGCCGGTGGCCGGCTTCATGCGGCGCATCGACCTCAAGGCCGGCGATGCCGTGACGGCGGGGCAGGTCGTCGCGGCGATCGATCCGGCGCGTTCGGTCGCGCTTGATCCGCGCAGCCGTGCCCAGGCCCGGGCGCAGGCGAGCGCTGCCCAGGCCGCGCTCGCCCAGGCGCAGGAGAACGCGCGCGCGGCCGCCGCCGCCGCGCAACTCGCGCAGCAGGAACGCGTGCGGGCCGAGTCGCTGCGCCAGTCGAATTTCATTTCCGTGCAGGCACTTGATGCCGCGCGCACCGCCGAGACGCGCGCGCGCGCTGTCGAAGCTGCCGCGCAGCACGCGGTGCGGGTGGCGCGCTTCGACCTGGAAACGGCGCGGGCGGCGCTTGCCAGCGCGTCGCAACTACAGAATGGCGGCGCGGCCAGCCGGGTCGAGGTGCGGGCGCCGGTGGCGGCCGACGTGTTGAAACTGCTGCACGAAAGCGAAGGCGCCGTGGCGGCCGGCCAGCCACTCATGGAGATTGGCGACCCGGCAAGCCTTGAAGTCGAGGTCGAGGTGCTTTCCACGCATGCGGTGAAGATCGCGCCGGGCTCCCGCGTCATCCTCGACCGCTGGGGCGGGGCCGCACCCGTCGAGGGCATCGTGCGGGTGGTGGAACCGAGTGGCTTTACCAAGGTTTCCGCACTGGGTGTCGAGGAACAGCGCGTGCGCGTCATCGTCGACTTCACTTCCCCGCGCGACGCGTGGGCGCGCCTCGGTGACGGTTATCGTGTGGAGGCGCGTTTCGTCCTGTGGGAAGACGCGGAGGTGCTGCAACTGCCGACCAGCGCGCTGTTTCGGCAAGGCGAGGGCTGGGCTGCGTTCGTCATCGACGGTCAGCGCGCACGCCTCACGCCCGTCACGGTTGGCCAGCGCGCGGGCCTCGCCACCCAGGTGATGTCCGGGGTCGCGGCGGGCGATCGGGTGGTGTCGCATCCGGACGAGGCGATCAAGGACGGCGGGCGGGTGAAGACGCGCTGAAGCGCGGAAATCGCGGCGAGGGCGATGTCCCTACGGCAAGCCCGTTCAGCGCCCCCCGTTCAGCTTCCCCGCCTCCTTCAGGATTTCGACCACCTCGTAATCCTCCACCTGCGGGAAATCGGCATAGAACTGCCCCACCGCCTGGAAGAACTCGGGCGTCGACAGGCACACCACCTCGTCGGCATAGGGGCGGATCTTTTCCAGGGTGTCGGCGGGCGCCACCGGCACCGCGCAGATCAGGCGGGCCGGCTTGCGCTGGCGCAGGCCATGCAGCGCCGCGATCATCGTTGCGCCGGTGGCGAGGCCGTCGTCGACCACGATGACGATGCGGCTAGCCGGATCGATCGGCGGCCGCAGCGGGGTGTACTGTGCGCGCCGTGCGCGGATGGTGTCGAGCTGCGCCTGTTTTTCCTGTTCCAGATAGCTTGCCGTGCCACCGGCCGACTCGGCGTAGTCGGCGACGTAGGTCCAGCCGGATTCGTCGACCGAGCCGAGCGCGAATTCCGGGTTGAAAGGCGCGCGCAGTTTGCGCACCAGCACCACGTCGAGTTCGCCGCCCAGCTCGCGTGCGAGGTGCTGCCCCATCGCGACGGCGCCGCACGGAATGGCAAGGATCAGGGGGTTGCAGCCCTTGTAGGCGGAGAGTGCCTCGGCGAGACGGGTGGCCGCGTGCTGGCGGTTGGCAAAGACCATACATGCCTCCTTTCTATGCTTGCAGTATGGTGTGCCGGTGCCAGTCTCGCAAACCCGCCTCAGTGGCAGAAACGGGCCAGCCAGAGCTCGAATTCGTCCCTCGGCATGGGTTTGGCGAAGTGGAAGCCTTGCAGGGTATTCACACCTAGCATGCGAAGCTTGTCGGCGGTACCGGCGTCCTCGACACCTTCGGCGATGGTCTTGAGGCCGAGTGTGCTGGCGAGGCTGATGATCGTCTGGACCATGCTGAGTCCGCGCGGGTCGGTCAGGCGGCGCACGAAGGAAATGTCGATCTTGAGCTCGTCGACGGGCATTTCGTGAAGCTGCGACAGTGACGAATAGCCAGTGCCGAAATCATCGATGGCGAGTCGGAAGCCGGCGCGCTTGAGTTCGGGCAGGCGCTCGACGGCATTTTCCACGTCCATCAGTGCCAGGCTTTCCGTGACTTCCAGGATCACGCATTGCGGCGGCAGGTTGTGGCGTGCAAGGTCATCGAGGAGCAGGCTGGTAAAGGTATCGTTGAACAGCTGGCGCTTGGAGATGTTCACCGACAGCATGAGGTCGTAGCCCCTGTGCCGCCACCCGGCCACTGCTTCGATCGCGGCCTGCCACACCTGGCTACCGAGCTGGTGGATGAGCCCGAGGTTCTCGGCGATGGGAATGAAGGTGTCCGGCGGCACCCAGCCCATGGTCGAATCGTTCCAGCGGGCCAGCACCTCGACCGCGACACAGCGGCCGCTTTCTGCCTCGACCAGTGGTTGGTACCAGGCCTGGATGGCACGCTCCTGGATGGCGACGGCAAGATGGTTCTGGATATAGAGATCCTTGCGTCCGTCGGCCTTGTGCAGGATGTCGCCGAAGAAGGCCACCTGGTTGCGCCCCTGCGCCTTGGCATAGAACATGGCGCGGTCCGCTTCCGACAGGAGGTCGTCGATGTTCTTCGCATCGACCGGGTACAGCGCCACGCCCATGCTGAAGGTCATGACGTAGGCCGTATCTTCCAGCGGGAAGGGGGCCTGCATGGCCTCGGAAATCTTGTGCACCACCCCGCGCACGTCGGTTTCCTCGGCGATGTCCGGCAGCAGCAGCACGAATTCATCGCCGCCCCAGCGTGCCAGGGTGTCGCCGGCGCGCAGCTGTGCGCGCAGGCGCTCGGAGAAGGCCACCAGGAGCTTGTCGCCGGCCTTGTGGCCAAGGGCGTCGTTGACGTTCTTGAAATGGTCGAGGTCGATGAAGCACACGCCGACCAGCCGGCCGGTGCGCGACGCCATGCGCAAGGCGACCTTGAGGCGGTCTTCCACCAGCATCCGATTCGGGAGCTGGGTCAGCGCATCGTGCATCGCCATGTGCGAGATCTGCCGCTCGTGCAGATAGGTCTGGGTGATATCACGCAGCACACCGCGCAGGCCGGTGGTTATGCCGTCCGCATCCCGCTGGCGGATCAGCCGGCACTCCGTCCAGCGCGATTCCTCGGGATTCGCGCTGCGCAGCCGCAGCCGCAGCGTGGCCTGCTCCTTCTCGCCACGCTTGATCGCCATGCATTGCAGGTGGAGGGTGTCCGCATCCTCTTCATGAAAATATCGCACCAGCGGCGCGCCGATCGAATCGGTGTCGCGCGCCAGCTTGACCCAGCCCGGGCTTGCGCGCTGGATACGGCATTCGGTGTCGAGTTCCAGCACCGCTTCTTCCAATACGGATAGCGTGTCGAGATAGACACGCTGCTCCTGATGGCGCTGCTCGACTGCTTCCATCATTTCGCCCATGGCCGCGGCGACGTCGTGCACCTCGTCTCGCTCGCGTGCAGCGGGGCCGAGGTAGCGACGGGCGTCCGCAGCATGGGTGCCGCTGGCGAAGGCACGGCTGGCTTCCTTAAGGGCAGCGATACGCTTCAGGGTGCCGCCCAGCCAGCGTCCAAGCCCGAACCAGACAAACACGAGCAGCAGCAGCCCGCCCAACAGGGGGGGCAGCAGGAAATCGCGCCAGGGCAGCATGCCGCGCAGGCCCTGGGTGGCACGCAGTACCACGACCGGGTTGCCGCCGGTCGACCAGGGCAGGTCGGCGCTGACGGCATTGTCCTGGGCGGTGGTTTGTGCCGCGCCTACGCCGTTGGCGACGGGCGGATGGGTGCGCGCGATGATCTGTCCGTCATGCAGCAGGTCGAGGGTGGTGTCGGGCGCGCTGATGCCGGCCAGTACCGACGGTGTGACGGCTTTCATCAGGACCAGCTGCCCCTGCCCATCCTTGCCCAGCCACAGTGGCAACCGGTACACGCGGTGCAATTCGCGCGTTCCGGGGTCGAAGAACCAGGTCCTGTCGCTGAGTGCGCCGGCATCCTCCAGACTGCGCGCGATCGTGCCGAAACGGAATACCGTCTGGCCGTCGCGCGTGGTGATGAACAGGTTGGGGAACTGGGTGTATTCCCACTGGGCATTTAGGTAGGCATTCAGCTTGGGCCAGCGGATGACGTCGTCTTCCTCGAGGATGCGGGTGAACTCGATCCGGGCTCGTGTCTGCTCGGCGTCGCTGTCCCAGCGGCGGGCGACATGCTGCAAATGCAGCTGATAGAACCCCTCCAGATTGGCACGGGCATTGGCAATCTCGTTTGCGTGCAGGGAACGGTAGGCCAGGTGGGCAAGAACTCCGACGAGCAACGTCGTCGCCAGCATCATCAGCGCCAGGCGGATCGTCGCCTGGCGCCGCAGCCCGCGTGTGGTCGGTGTGCGGGTCGATGTTTCCGGATTCACGGCCGGCTGCCTGCCCAGGTGTCGTTGATCAGCTGGGAGGCATCAAAGGTGTCGGCCGCCGGATCGTTACCGGCCCTGAGGAACGCTCGTGTCGCCTCGACCTGCGTGCGCGAAAATCGGGCGTCCGGCGGAAACATGCCAGGCGAATGCTTCAGCGCGGCGATGCGGTCGTCCCGATCCTGATCGTCGCCGACCTTCAGGCGGGCGATGATGCTTTCGGGTTTCTGCTGATGCATCCAGGCCAGGGCGCGCCGCAGCATCTGCACCATGAGGGCGACCCGATGCGGATCCTGGACGATGAGCTTGCCGCGGGTGGCGATCATGGCGCGTAGGTGTCCCGCCCCCGGCACGCTGCCCGCAAGCTTCTCATTCCGCAGATCGGCCAGTACGAAGCCGGTGCCGCGCCGCACCAGCGCGGCGGAGAAGGGTTCCTCGCAGAATACGGCGTCGACCACTTCGCCGGCCAGGGCGCCAACCAGGCCTTCGACGTTCTGCCCCGTCCCGACCCAACGCACTTCCTCGGGCTGTACACCGCTGCCGATCAGCATCAGTTCGGCCATGCTTTGAAGATAGGTCTTCGACTTGACGCTGCCGAGCGGCACGCCGACACTGCGGCCCCTGAGATCCGCCAATGAACGGATCTTGCCACGCAGCGCCGTGTGCACGACCAGTGAAAAAGGCGGCGTGGTGCCGCTCAGCGGGGCGATCGCCACGACATCCTGGCCCTTCGCCCGCATCCTCGGAAGCACCGCAAAACCAAGCCCGGCGAAATCGGCATTGCCGATCAGCATGTCCTCGAGCGCCTGGACCCCGCTGGGAAAGTAACGGATCAGCAGCTCTACGCCAAGCGTACGGTCGATGCCGAGCGGGTGAACGAGCTCCAGCGGGGTGAACGGCAGCGAGCCGGGGCCTGGGATATTCAGGCGCAGGAAGGTTGTCGCGGGCGGTTGCGCCAAACCATGCCCCACAGCCCCTGCCAGGGGTAGCGACAACAGGCTTCCGAGAAAACGCCTTCTTGTTTGCGCCATCCGAGTCTCCCTTGCGACGGGTTCTCTGTCCGAGTGCCTCTAGGATAGCGGATATGAAGGGGATGAGTTGAGGTCGGTTGACGTGAACCGCTCATGCCAGCCGCTGGCCGTGCTCGCGGGTATCGTGGAAAGCCACCTTGGGCCAGCGTTCCTGCGCCAGCTGGAGATTGACGCGGGTGTCGGCGAGATAGACCAGATTGCCGTCGACGTCCTTTGCGAGCTTCAGCGAATTGGCCTTGGTGAATTCGGCCAGATGCTGCGGGTCGTCGCAGGTGACCCAGCGTGCGGTGTGGATACCGGCATTCTCGAAGCTGGCATCGACGCCGTACTCGCTCTTCAGGCGGTGGGCGACGACCTCGAACTGCAATGGGCCGACCGCGCCGATGAGCAGCGTATTGTCGGCGAAGGGTTCGAACACCTGCACCGCGCCTTCCTCGCCGAGTTCCAGCAGGCCCTTGTTGAGCTGCTTGGCGCGCAGCGGATCGCGGAGGCGCGGCTTCGAGAACAGTTCCGGGGCGAAATAGGGGATACCCTTGTACTGCAACGCCTCCCCCTCGGTGAGGGTGTCGCCGATCTGCAGCTGGCCGTGGTTGTGGATGCCGATGATGTCGCCGGCGACGGCGTCCTCGGACCGTTGCCGCTCGTTCGCCATGAACACGACGGCATTGGCGACCTTCATCTCCTTGCCGGTGCGGCGGTGGCGCACTTTCATGCCGGGCGTGTAGCGGCCCGAGCAGACGCGGAAGAAGGCAATGCGGTCGCGGTGCTGCGGGTCCATGTTCGCCTGGATCTTGAACACGAAACCGGTGAACTTCGGCTCGGTCGGATCGACCACGCGCTCGACCGCCTCGCGTGACAGCGGCGACGGCGCCCAGTCGGCGAGGGCGCGCAGCACTTCGCGCACGCCGAAGTTGTTGATGCCGGAGCCGAAGAACACCGGCGTCTGCCTGCCCTTGAGGAAATCTTCGAGGTGGAAGCTGGCGCCAGCGCCGCGCACCAGTTCGATTTCGGATAGCAGGGTGTCGGCTTCCAGCGGAAACAGTTCGCGTAGCTTGGCGTCGCCCAGGCCCTGCAAGGATTCGAACTGCTGGCCGGCGTTTTCCTCGCCGGACCTGAAGCGCAGGATCTCGTCATGGATGAGGTGGTAGACACCCTGGAAGCGCTTGCCCATGCCGATGGGCCAGGTCACCGGCGCGCAGTGGATCTTCAGGATCGATTCGATCTCGTCCAGCAGTTCCAGCGGCTCGCGCACTTCGCGGTCGAGCTTGTTGATGAAGGTGATGATGGGCGTATTGCGCATCCTGCACACTTCCAGCAGCTTGATCGTCTGTTCCTCCACGCCCTTCGCGGCGTCGACGACCATGATGGCGGCATCGACCGCGGTGAGCACGCGGTAGGTGTCTTCCGAGAAATCCTTGTGACCGGGGGTGTCCAAGAGGTTGAACACGCAGTCGCCGTAGGCGAACTGCATCACCGAGCTCGCCACCGAGATCCCGCGCTCCTGTTCCACCGCCATCCAGTCGGAGGTGGCGAACTTGCCGCTCTTCTTCGCCTTGACCGTGCCGGCCATCTGGATCGCGCCGCCGAACAGCAGCAGCTTTTCGGTGAGCGTGGTCTTGCCGGCGTCGGGGTGGGAAATGATCGCGAAGGTGCGGCGTTTTTTGACGTCGCGTGCCAGGGCGGCAGCGCCGGATGCGGCGGGCGCGGTTTCTGTGATTTCCATGGGGCGGGCAGAACAGAGGTAACCAATTATTCTAAGCCATTTTGC
>JANJWS010000092.1 GCA_024709425.1 Thiobacillus sp. | reverse complement strand
CGTGTTGGCCATGGTCTCGGGATTGGCGCCCGGCAGCGACGCCGAGACGCGCAGCGTCGGGAAGTCGACCTGCGGCAGGTCGTTGACCGGCAGCAGCCTGTAGGCGAGCGCGCCGAACAGCGCCATCGCCAGCACCAGCATCAGGGTGGCGACGGGCCGCTCGATAAACAGGCGCGAGAGGTTCACCGGGCCGCGCCCTCCGGACGCACCTTGCTGCCTGCCCTGAGCCGCTTGGGAATTTCGGTGAGCACCGCCTCGCCCTCGCGCAGTTCGCCGGCGAGCGCGATTTCACCGTCGAGGCGTCGCAGCAGTTGTACCGGCTGCCGCACCGCCTCGCCGCCGCGCACGACGTACACGTAGTCGCCCTGCTGCGCGTGCTGCAGCGCCGCCTCGGGCAGCACGCGCGCCCCCGCCGCGACGCCGAGGAACAGCCGCACGCGCACGCCCTGTCCCGGCAGCAGTGAACCTGCTTCAGCCAGCCGCAGCTTGAGCGGCACGGTGCCGGTCGCCGCATCGAGTTGTGCATCGGCAAACACCAGTTCGGCTGCGAGTGGCGCCGTGCCCGACGCATCGTCGTAAATTTCCGCGCGCACCCGGCCGCGTGCGCGAGCCGCGGCGAGGGCCGGCCAATCCTGTGCGGCCAGGCTGGCGCGCACGTCGAGCGTGCCCGGCGCCAGAATCGTGGTGAGCGCATCGCCCCCGGCCTGTACCAGGCTGCCCTGGCGCACCGCGATGCGGCCGACGCGGCCGGCGAGCGGCGCGCGCACCTGCGCATACGTGGCATCGAGCTGCGCCGCCTGCAGTTCGCCCTGCGCCGTGCCGGCACGTGCGCGCGCCGCCTCCCGTGCCAGCACTGCGTCGTCATACTCCTGGCGGCTGATATAGCCGGATTGCAGCAGCGGCTGCAGGCGCTCCAGCTTCTTTTCCGCCTCGGTCATCTCGGCACGCGCGCCAGCGAGTGCTGCGCGCGCCTGCGCCATGCGCGCCTCGGCCGGCCGCGCGTCGAGGGTAAACAACCGATCGCCCGCGCGCACGGCGTCACCCTCCTGCACGTGCTGGCGCAGCACCGTGCCGTCGACCTGCGCCACGAGCGCGACCTGCTGCGCCGCCTCCACCGTGCCGGGCAGCTCGGCCACCTGTGGAAAATCGCGCACCGTGACGGCCGCGGTACGCACCGGAATCGCGCCGTCGCCGCCACCCCTTTCATCGGGCCGGTCGCGTTCCTGCAGCCGCCACACCACCCCGGCGACGAGCGCGAGCACGACGAGCACGATGAGGATGCGGGTCTTCATGGTTGTCCTTCCTGCAAAGCACCAGGCAACCGCCCGAGCGCATGATTCAAGCGGGAAAACGCCGCCAGCCAGTCGCTGTCGGCCTGCGCCCGAGCCTGGCGCGCACGCGCGAGGTCGGCCTGCGCGGTGAGCAGTTCGAGCAGGCTGCCGACACCGGCGCCGTAGCGCGCCTCGGCGGCGCGCGCCGACTCGCTTGCGCTGTCGAACTGCGCAGCGATGAGTTCGCGCTCGGACTGCACGTAACGGGCATCGTGATAGGCGTCGACGACGTCGCGCGCGACCCGAACGCGCCCGGCGTCGGCTTCGGCCTCCAGCCGCGCCGCGTCGCGCGCGGCGGCGCGTTCCGCCGCACGCAGGCGGCCGCCGTCGAACAGCGGCACCGCGACGTTGACGCCGATGCCGTAGGTGCTCGACGGCGTGCGGTCGTCCTCCAGGAAAAACGTCCGGCCTGCGTTGGCGCTCAGCGACAGGCTGGGCCAGCGTGCCGCCCGGGCGCGCGCGGCATCGTGTCGCGCGGCGTCGGCAGCGGCACGCAGCGCCAGCAGGTCGGGGCGCTGCCGCTCGGCCTCGACCAGCAGGTCGGCGAGCACGGCGGGCGCCTCGGCCACGGGCGGCGGCGCCGCCACCCAGTCGAGCGTCAGCGCCTGCAACGGCGACAGACCGGCCGCCAGCTTCAATGCCGCTTCCGCTTTCTCGCGGTCACGTTCGGTCATCTGCCGCGCGCGCTGCGCCTCGGCAAGCGCGGCACGCGCCCTCAGCTCGTCGGCGCGCGAGGCGAGCCCGCCGCGCAGGCGCATCGCCACGGCGTCGAGGCTGGCGCGCAACGCGGATTCCTGCTCCGCGTCCGCGGCGGCCCGCGCACGCGCCGCCGCCAGCGCGAACGCCGCCGTCTCGACCTCGGCGATCACGTCCTGCAGCACGCGATTGTTCTCCAGCAGACGGGCGATCAGCTGGTAGCGTTGCGCCTCGATGCCGGCTGCGCGCGCGCCGAAATCGTGAACGAGCCAGGCAAGGCCGAGGCTCGGGCCGTAGCGGTGCAGCGTCGGCGCCGTCGCGCCGGAACTCGACAGCGCGCGGCTCTGCGTAAACGAAAGCTGGCCGGTCAGCGTAGGCCAGCGCGCGGCTTCGGCCTCGTCGAGCCGCGCCGCCTCGGCCTGGATCGCAAGCCAGGCCGCGCGCGACTCCGGCCGGGCACGCAGCGCATGCTCGGTGAGCGCGGCAAGGCTGGCGAAGCGCACCGCGTCGGCCGCCACGGCGGGCTCAGCCGACGGCGGCGCCTCGGGCTGCCGCCACACCGTGCCGGGTTGCGCAGGCAGATCGAGCGCCGCAGCGCCCGACCCCGCCAGCAACAAGGGAATGAAGAATAGGCGTCTCAAGATTCCCGGATTCTAAAGGAGTCCGGGAGCCGTCGGGCGGGTCAGGCGGCTTCGCGCATGACCCGCGCCGCCGCCACCATGTTGGCGAGCGCCGCCTCGCTTTCCACCCAGTTGCGCGTCTTCAGGCCGCAATCGGGATTGACCCAGAGATTCTCCGGCGGGATCACCTGCGCCGCCTTTTGCAGCAGGCGCGTCATGTCGGCGGCGGTCGGCACGCGCTGGCTGTGGATGTCGTAGACGCCGGGGCCGATCTCGTTCGGATAATTGAAGCTGCCGAAGCCGCGCAGCAACTCCATGTCGGAACGACTGGTCTCGATGGTGACGACGTCGGCGTCCATCGCCGCGATCGCCGGCAGGATGTCGTTGAACTCCGAATAGCACATGTGAGTGTGGATCTGCGTCGCGTCGCCGACCGGCGAGGCGCTGACACGAAACGCGCGGCTAGCCCACTCCAGGTACGCTGGCCAGTCGGCGGTGCGCAAAGGCAGCCCCTCGCGATAGGCGGGCTCGTCGATCTGGATGATGCCAATGCCGGCCGCTTCGAGATCGGCCGCCTCTTCGCGAATCGCCAGCGCGATCTGCAGCGCCGTCGTCTCGCGGGGCTGGTCGTCGCGGACGAACGACCATTGCAGCATGGTCACCGGACCGGTGAGCATGCCCTTCATCGGCCGCGCGGTGAGCGACTGCGCGTAACACGTCCACGCCACGGTCATCGGCTGCGGGCGCGACACGTCGCCGTAGAGGATCGGCGGTTTCACGCAGCGGCTGCCGTAGGACTGCACCCAGCCGTTCTCCGAAAACGCATAGCCGGCGAGCTGCTCGCCAAAGTACTCGACCATGTCGTTGCGCTCCGCCTCGCCGTGCACCAGTACGTCGAGCCCGAGCGCCTCCTGGCGCGCCACCGCCTCGGCGATCGCCTCGCGCATCGCGGCTTCGTAGGCAGCCGCATCGAGCGTGCCGCTGCGGTAGCGCGCGCGGGCGTTGCGGATCGCCAGCGTCTGCGGAAACGAGCCGATGGTGGTGGTGGGAAATGCCGGCAGGCGCAGGCGTGCGCGCTGCACGCGGCGGCGCTCGGCGAAGGGGCTGCGGCGCATGGCGTGCGCCGGCGACAGCGCGGCCAGGCGCGCGGCGACCGTGCGATCGTGCACGCGCGGCGAGGCACGGCGCGACGCCAGTGCGCGGGCGTTGGCGTCGAGTTCGGCGGCGACCCCGCCGCGACCCTGGTTGAAGGCCCGCGTGAGGGTGGCGAGCTCGGCGAGCTTTTCGTCGGCGAAGGCAAGCCAGCTCCGCACCTCGGCATCGAGGCGCGTCTCGCCGGCGAGGCTCACCGGCACGTGCAGCAGCGAGCAGGACGGCGCCAGCCACAGGCGCTCGCCGAGGCGCCGCCCCAGATCCTCGTAGCGCGCGAGCACGGCATCGAAGTCGGTCTTCCACACGTTGCGTCCGTCGATCAGCCCAAGCGAGAGCACGCGCGTCGCCGGCAGCCAGTCGAGCACCTGTGCGATCTCGCCGCCGCGCACGGCATCGACATGGACGCCGTCGACCGGCAGCTTCAGCGCCGTCACGAGGTTGTCACGCAGCGGGCCGAAGTAGGTCGCCAGCAGGCGCTTCACCCCCGTGCCCGCCAGCGCATGGTAGGCGCGCTCGAAGGCACCGCGCCACGCCGCTGGCAGGTCGAGCGAGAGAATCGGCTCGTCGAGCTGCACCCATTCGACACCTTCCTCGCGCAGCCGCGCCAGCAGCCGCGCGTAGGCGGGCAGCAGGCGGTCGAGCAGGTCGAGGCGATCGAATCCCGCCACCTTTTCCTTGCCCAGCCAGAGAAACGTGAGCGGCCCGATCAGCACCGGCTTCGGAGCGAATCCCGCCGTGCGCGCCTCGATCACCTCGTCGAGGAGCCAGGCGTCGTCGGGTTCGAAGCGCGTGTCCGGCGCGAACTCGGGCACGAGGTAGTGGTAGTTGGTGTCGAACCACTTGGTCATTTCCATCGCGTGGGAGGCCGCGTTGCCGCGCGCCATCGCGAAGTATTCCGCGAGGCCGATTTTGCCGGCGAAGCCGAAGCGCGCGGGCGCGCACCCCAGCAGCGCGATGTGATTGAGCATCTGGTCATAGAACGCGAAATCGCCGACCGTCACCCGATCGAGTCCGGCGGCGTGCTGGCGCGCCCAGTAGGCCTGGCGGATGCCGCTCGCCACGCTGCGCAGCGCCGCTTCGTCGATTTCTCCGCGCCAGAACGCTTCCTGCGCAAACTTCAGTTCGCGCTTCGGTCCGATGCGCGGAACCCCCAGTACGTGTGCCTGTGCCATGTTCGGTGTCCCCGGTTGCAAGATGGACGCATCATGGCGGCCGGGCTATCATGAATCAAACAAATAATTTTCATCACTTGCATGAATCTGTCTCATATCGAGCTGCGTCACCTGCGCCTGCTGCAGGCGCTCGCCGAGACCGGCGGCGTTTCGGCCGCCGCGGAGCGCCTGCACCTGACGCAGTCGGCCGTCTCGCATCAACTGAAGGCCCTGGAAGACGCGCTGGATATGCCGCTAATCGAGCGCGCCGCCCGCCCGCTGCAACCGAGCGCGGCGGGACGACGGCTGCTCGCGCTGGCCGGCGCCGTGCTGCCGCAGGTGGAGGCCGCGCTGCGCGATGTCGCGCGACTGAAGGAAGGCGACGTCTGCGAACTGCGCATCGCCGTCGAATGCCACACCTGCTACGACTGGCTGATGCCCGCCATGGACGCCTATCGCACGGCGTGGCCGCAGGCGGAACTCGATCTCGTCGGCGGCTTCCACGCCGACCCGACGGGCCTGCTGCATGACGCCCGCGCCGACCTCGTCATCACCTCCGAGACGGGCCCGCGCAAGGGCATCGTGCTGGCGCCGCTGTTCGGCTACGAGATGCTGGCGCTGCTGCCGAACGGCCATCCCCTCGCACGCCGCAAGTGGCTGACGCCGCGCGATTTCGACGGCGAGACGCTCATCACCTATCCGGTCCCGGAAGACCGCCTCGATCTCGTGCACCGCGTGCTCGCGCCCGCCGGGGTGAAACCGCCGCGCCGCGAGGCGGAGCTCACCGTGGCGATCCTGCAGCTCGTCGCCAGCCGGCGGGGGCTCGCCGCCCTGCCCGCATGGGCGGTCGCGCCCTATCTGGAGCGCGGCTACATCAGCGCGTGCCGCATCGGCCGGCACGGCCTGTGGGCCGAGCTGCACGCCGCGGTGCGTGCGAGCGACGCCACCCGCGCCTGCGTGGCCGACTTCATCGACATCGTGCGGCGCGAAAGCTTCGCGCGCCTGCCCGGCATCCGCCCCGCAGCGAACGTTCCGCCGCTGGCCGCGTCAGCCGCAGGGTGACACAATACGTGCATCGACCGCATCCCGCGCCATGCTCCGCCTGTTTTCCGCTCTCGCTGCCTTCGCCCTGTCGCTCGCCCACGCCGGCCAGGCGCATGTCGCCGTGGCGTCGAATTTCATCGCACCGATGCAGGTGCTGGCGCGGGACTTCGAAGCAACCACCGGACACGCCCTGACGGTTTCGAGCGGCGCCAGCGGCAAGCTCTATGCGCAGGTGCGCCACGGGGCACCGTTCGACGTGCTGCTGTCGGCCGACGCCGAGACGCCGGCGCGGCTCGCTCGCGAGGGACTCGGCGAAACGCCCTTCACCTACGCCATCGGTCGTCTCGTGCTGTGGAGCCCGCAACCCGGACGCCTCGACGGCACCGACACCGTGCTTCGCCGCGACGCCTACCGCAGGCTGGCGATCGCCAACCCAAAGCTTGCGCCCTATGGCGCCGCGGCGATGCAGGTCCTGCAACGGCTCGGCCTCACCGACGCGGCGCGACGCAAGTTCATCGTCGGCGAGAACATCGCCCAGACCTACCAGTTCGTCGCCAGCGGCAACGTCGAGCTCGGCTTCGTCGCGCGATCGCAGGTGATGCGCGATGGCCGGCTTGCCGCCGGTTCGGCATGGCACGTGCCCGCCAGCCTGCACGACCCCATCCGCCAGGACGCCCTGTTGCTGCGCCGCGGCAGCGCCAACCCGGCGGCGCGCGCCTGGATCGAATACCTGCGCTCGCCCGCCGCACGAGACGTGATCCGCGCCCACGGCTACGACCCCGCATGACGCTCGCCGCCGAAGATCTCGCCGCCATCACCCTGACGCTCAAGCTGGCGGCGGTGACCACCTTGCTGCTGCTGGTGATCGCCACGCCGCTGGCGTGGTGGCTCACGCACACGCACGCGCGCCTGCGCGCCGCGGTGACGGCGCTGGTGTCGCTGCCGCTGGTGCTACCGCCGACCGTGCTGGGCTTCTACCTGCTGGTGTGGCTGGGCCCGCAGGGCGCGGTCGGCCAGGCGATGCAGGCGCTTGGCCTCGCCACCCTGCCGTTCACCTTCGGCGGACTGGTGGTGGGCTCCGTGATCTTTTCGCTGCCGTTCGCGGTGCAGCCACTCGCCAACGCCTTCGCCGCCATCGGCACACGGCCGCTGGAAGTCGCCGCAACGCTGCGCGCGTCGCCGTGGGACCGCTTCGTCAGCGTGGCCGTACCGCTCGCCCGTCCCGGCTTCCTCACCGCGGCGGTGCTCGCGTTCGCGCACACCGTCGGCGAGTTCGGCGTGGTGCTGATGCTCGGCGGCAATATCCCGGGCGAGACTCGCGTGCTCTCCGTGGCGATCTACGACCACGTCGAGGCGCTCGAATATTCCAGCGCGCACGTGCTTGCAGCCGGCCTCGTCGCATTTTCCTTCATCGTCCTGCTGATGCTGGGCCGCTACGGCGGCCACTGGCACCGAACCTCGACATGAGCACGATCGACGCCGAATTTCGTGTCACGCGCGGCAGCTTCGTGCTCGACGCCGCGTTCAGCGCGCCCGCGCAGGGCATCACCGCGCTGTTCGGTGCCTCCGGCTCGGGCAAGACCACGCTCTTGCGCCTGATCGCCGGCCTCGACCGCGCCCCCGGCCGTCTCAGCGTCGCCGGCGAGGTGTGGCAGGCCGCGCGGTGCTGGGTGCCGACGCACCGGCGCGCGCTCGGCTACGTATTCCAGGAGGCGAGCCTGTTCCCGCACCTCGCCGTGCGCGGCAACCTCGAATACGGCTGGCAGCGCATGCCGGCGGATGCGCGGCGCATCGGCTTCGACGCGGTGGTGGACTGGCTGGGACTGGCGCCGCTGCTGGCGCACCGCCCGCATCAGTTGTCCGGCGGGCAGCGCCAGCGCGTGGCGATCGGCCGCGCGCTGTTGGCGAGCCCGCGCCTACTGCTGATGGACGAACCGATGGCCGCGCTCGACGCCAACGCCCGCGCGGAAATCCTGCCTTGCCTGGAGCGCCTGCACCGCGAACTGGAACTGCCGATCCTCTACGTCAGCCATGCGCTCGACGAAGTCGCGCGGCTGGCCGACCACCTGCTGTTGATCGACGCCGGCCGCATCACCTACCAGGGTGGGCTGACCGAAGGGTTGACGCGGCTCGACCTGCCGCTGGCGCACCGCGATCTCGCCTCGACGGTGATCGACGCACGGGTCGTCGCGCACGATCCCGTGCTGCAGCTCACCCGTGTCGCGCGCGGCGCGCTCGCAATGGAACTCGCCGGCCTGCACGGCGCGCCCGGCCAGCCGCTGCGCGTGCGCGTCGCCGCGCGCGACGTCAGCCTCGCGCTGATTCCACCGCAGCAGACCAGCATCCTCAACCTGTTGCCCGCGCGCGTGCTCGAACTCGCCGACGACGCCCCCGGCCAGGTGCTGCTGCGGCTGGCGCTGGAAGATATCGTGCTGCTCGCGCGCATCACGCGCAAGTCGGCGCAAGCGCTGGCATTGCAGCCAGGCCTAGCGGTGATCGCGCAGGTAAAAAGCGTCGCGGTGGCGTAAGCGTCCCGATCAGGCCGGGGTCACGCCGTCGGGCAGCGCATCCTTCAGCGTCTGCGCCAGGCGTTCGAAGGCTTCGGGAAACGGTGCGCGGCGCCGCCACACCAGACCGATGGTGCGCCCCGGTGGCGGCGTCCGGAACGGCCGCGTCTCGACCGCCTTGCGGCTGGCGCGCGGCGCGGCGTCGACGGCGAGCGCCGGCAGCAGCGTCACTCCGAGTCCCATGCCCACCATCTGCCGCAGCGTTTCCAGGCTGGTCGCGCGCACTTCCTCGCGGCGGTGCTGGCGCGTGCCGCACACGTCGAGTGCCTGGTCACGCAGGCAGTGGCCTTCGTCCAGCAACAGCAGCTTCTCGTTCATGATATCCGCCACCTTGAGCTCGGCGCGCTTGCCGAGCGGGTGCCCGGCGGGAAATGCGGCAAAGAAAGGCTCGTAGAACAGCGGCTCGACACGCAGCGCATCGTCGGTGACCGGCAGCGCGAGCAGCCCGGCATCCAGCTTGCCGTCGGCCAGGTGCGCGAGGATCTGCGGCGTCGTCTCCTCGCGCAGCAGCAGGCGCAGGCCGGGATGCTTGCGGTGCACGAGGGTGAGCGCGTGCGGCAGGTAATACGCGCCGAGCGTAGGAATGACGCCGAGATGGATGGTGCGCGTCATCGGGTCCTGCGCATGCTTCGCCAGTTCGCGAATACGCTCCGCCTCCTCGATGATGTTGCGTGCCGCCTCGACGATCTCGCGGCCGATCGGCGTCGGCGTGACGTGCCGGAGACTGCGGTCGATCAGCGTCACGCCGAGGAAATCCTCGAGCTTCTTGATCTGGGTCGACAGCGTCGACTGGGTGATGAAGCACGCCTCTGCCGCGCGGCCGAAGTGGCCGTGGTCGGCAAGCGCCACCAGGTACTTGAGCTCCTGCAGGGTCATGGTGGTCAGTTCGATTTCATCAATCGAATCATTCTAGACTATTCATGAGACATTTTCCGTGTCATGGTCTTAAATACGGTCCAAGCGACTTTGTCGATAGCCAACAGGAGAAGACCATGTCCGAAAGCAAATGCCCCTTCCACGTCACCGCCGCTGGCGGAGGTACCCCGACCGTCCATGACTGGTGGCCGAACCAGCTGAACCTGAAGGTCCTGAGCCAGTTCGCCCCCGAAACCAGCCCGATGGAGGCCTCGTTCGACTATGCAGAGGCATTCAAGAAACTCGACCTCGCTGCGGTGAAGAAGGACCTGGTCGCGCTGATGTCCGACTCCAAAGACTGGTGGCCGGCCGACTATGGCCACTACGGTCCGCTGTTCATCCGCATGGCCTGGCACGCCGCCGGCACCTACCGCATCGGCGACGGCCGCGGTGGCGCGGGTCTCGGCCAGCAGCGCTTTGCGCCGACCAATTCCTGGCCCGACAACGTCAACCTCGACAAGGCGCGCCGCCTGTTGTGGCCGATCAAGCAGAAGTACGGCAACCAGATTTCCTGGGCCGACCTCATCGTGCTGGCCGGCAACTGCGCGCTGGAATCCATGGGCCTCAAGACCTTCGGCTTCGGCGGCGGCCGCACCGACGTGTACGAGCCCGACGAGTCGGTGTACTGGGGTTCCGAGACCGAATGGCTGGGTGACAGCCGCCACACCGGCCAGCGCGATCTGGCCAACCCGCTCGCCGCGGTGCAGATGGGCCTCATCTACGTCAATCCCGAAGGCCCCGGCGGCAAGTCCGACCCGCTGCAGTCCGGGCGCGAAGTGCGCGAGACCTTCGCCCGCATGGCGATGAACGACTACGAGACCGTCGCGCTCACCGCGGGCGGTCACACCTTCGGCAAGTGCCACGGTGCCGGCGATGCGGCGCGGGTCGGACCTGCACCGGAAGGCGCCGACATCGAGAACCAGGGCTTCGGCTGGATCAGCACCCACGGCAGTGGCAAGGGCGGCGACCAGATCGGCAGCGGCCTCGAAGGCTCGTGGACGCCCACGCCGACGAAGTGGGACATGAGCTACCTCGACATGCTCTTCAATAACGAATGGATCCCGACGCGCAGCCCGGCAGGCGCCTCGCAGTGGACGCCCGTGCAGCACACCGACGCCAACATGGCGCCAGCCGCGCACGACGCGTCGAAGAAGGTGCCGATCATCATGACCGACGCCGACATGGCGATGCGCTACGACCCCGAGTACCAGAAGATCGCGCGCCACTTCCAGCAGAACCCGGAGGAATTCGCCGATGCCTTCGCGCGCGCCTGGTTCAAGCTCACCCACCGCGACATGGGTCCGAAAGCGCGCTACGTCGGCCCCGAAGTGCCGAAGGAAGACCTGATCTGGCAGGACCCGATCCCGGCGGTGAATCATCCGCTGGTCGACGCGCAGGACGTGGCCGCGTTGAAGGCCAAAGTGCTGGCCTCGGGACTCTCAACATCCGAGTTGGCCTACACCGCGTGGTCGTCGGCCGCGAGTTTCCGCGGCAGCGACAAGCGTGGCGGCGCCAACGGCGCACGCATTCGCCTGGCGCCGATGAAGGACTGGGAGGTCAACCAGCCGGCGCAACTTTCCAAGGTACTCGGCAAGCTCGAAGCCATCCAGGCCGAGTTCAGCGCGCAGGCCGTCGACGGCAAGAAGATTTCGCTCGCCGACCTCATCGTGCTGGCCGGCTGCGCGGCAGTCGAAGAGGCCGCGAAGAAGGCCGGAGCGAACGTGAGCGTGCCCTTCACCCCCGGCCGCATGGACGCCAGCGCCGAGCAGACCGATGCGCATTCCTTCGCGCCGCTCGAGCCGATCGCCGACGGCTTCCGCAACTACCGCAGCAGCCGCTTCCCGGACATCCCGGCCGAGGCGCTGCTGGTCGACAAGGCGCAGCTCCTGACGCTCACCGCGCCCGAGATGACGGTGCTGGTCGGCGGCCTGCGCGTGCTGGACGCGAACTTCGGCGGCGCAAAGCACGGCGTGTTCACCGACCGCCCGGGCGCGTTGACCAACGACTTCTTCGTCAACCTGCTCGACATGGCGAACGAGTGGAAGCCGGTGTCCGAAGACAAGAACATGTTCGAGGTACGCGACCGCAAGACCGGCAAAGTCAGGTGGACCGCCACCCGCGCCGACCTGGTGTTCGGCTCGAACTCGCAGCTGCGTGCACTGGCCGAGGTCTACGGCCAGAACGATGGGCAGGCGAAGCTCGTCAAGGACTTCGTCGCGGCCTGGGTCAAGGTGATGAACCTCGACCGTTTCGATCTCGCCCGCTCCTGAGAGGAAGCACTGCCTGGAATCGAAATTGGTTGCGAGCGTGGCGATGCAATCCAGAATGTTCGCGAAACCAACGACCTCTGGATCGCCACGACCCTGCGGGCCTCGCGATGACGGAATAAATGTTTCCAGAACGGGCACGGCCTGTTGCCAGCCCCGACCATGAAACCGACCCTGCCCGCCTCCGTCTCTCCAACCCTGACGAAACCACCAAGCAATCGACTAGGCCCGCAAGCGGGCAAGTCGCTGCTCATCCCCCACGAGTGGGCGAGGGGGGCGCGGAATCGCTTCGCGAGGTTTCGCGTCAAATGGGGCAAAATGCTGCACAGGCTCGATCCGCGCCGCCTGCGGCGGCGCCACGACGCCCCCGCGGCAATCCCTCAGGACGAGGAGGTTCCGCTCGGATATTGCTGACCTCGACCGGACCCCGACATGCAACTCGCGCAGACCGAACCGACTCTCAGCTGGCGCGCAACCTGGCGTGCCCAGGCACACGCCCGCCCCTATGCCACGTTGGGCCTCGCCTTCGCACTGACGACCGTCGTACTGATGCTGGCGGCGAGCCTCTGGCGCGTGGCGGCAGGCGAAACCGATGCCGCCGTGCGGCTGGGACTCGCCGGCGGCATGGCAGGCTTCGCCGCGACGGCGCTGGGGGCGCTGCCGGCCCTGTTCCTGCGCGGCCTGTCGGCGCGCACCGAAGACACCATGCTCGGGCTGGCCGCCGGCATGATGCTGGCGGCCAGCTCGTTCTCGCTGATCCTGCCCGGCCTCGAAGCCGGCGAGGCGTTGACCGGCAGCGCCTGGCTCGGCGCGCTCGCCGTCGTCGCCGGCCTCGCGCTCGGCGTGCTGCTGATGCTGGGGCTGGACGATTTCACCCCCCACGAACATGAACACGGCGGTCCGTGCGGCGCGGGTTGCGGGCGCGTCTCCCGCGTGTGGCTGTTCGTCTTCGCCATCGCGCTGCACAACCTGCCGGAAGGCATGGCGATTGGCGTCGCATTCTCGCAAGGCGACTGGAGCGTGGGCCTGCCACTCACCACCGCCATCGCCTTGCAGGACATTCCCGAAGGCCTCGCGGTGGCAATGGCCCTGAAGGCGGCGGGCCTCACGCCCGGGCGCGCGGTGGGCGTGGCGGCGTTGAGTGGGCTGATGGAACCGGTCGGCGCACTGCTCGGCATCGGCCTCACCTCGGGACTCGCGCTGGCCTACCCCATCGGCCTCGGACTGGCGGCCGGTGCGATGATCTTCGTCGTGAGCCACGAGGTAATTCCGGAAACCCATCGCAACGGCCACCAGACGCCGGCAACCGTCGGGCTCATGGCCGGGTTCGCGGTGATGATGGTGCTCGACACCGCCCTCGGGTAAGGCCCTCAGCGCAGCGATTCGGCGAGCCGTACCGGGGGCGTCGCGTCGGCGGTTTCGTGATGCCCGCTGAGCGCGAGGGCGTAGATGCGCTGCAGGTCTTCCTCGCTGACGTCGATGAAGGTGTCGATCTGGCTCAGCGCATAGACCAGGTCGCTGTGCGGGATCATGCACTTCTCGCCCGTGGCGGCGGTGTTCGAAGATACCGGCGTAATCGCACCGCGTTGATCCCACCACGCCTGTGGATAGCGGCGCCAAGCCAGCGGATAGTTGAACAGCACCGCGACCGCCAGCAGGGCGATGACGTTCAGCAGCACCGGGCTGAACAGATAACCGTAGCCCAGCGCGTGCACCGTCTCGCCGCCCAGTACCGCATACATCGCCGTGGCGCCCCCGGGAGGATGCAGGCAGCGCATGCCGTACATCGCCGCGATCGCCAGCGCCACCGCCAGCGCGGCGGTCAGCATGGTGTCGTTGCCCAGCCACTGCGCGCACGTCACGCCGACGAACGCCGACACCAGGTGTCCGCCGAACACCGGCCACGGTTGCGACATGGCGCCGTGCGGCGCCGCGAACAACAGCACTGCGGACGAGCCCATCGAGGCGATCGCCAGCATGCCGGAATGCCCGCCGATCCAGAAATGGCCGATCCACAGTACCATCAGGATGCCAACCAGGCCGCCCGCGGCAGAGATCCAGTGTTCCCGCTCCGATACGGAATAGGCGATTCTGCGCATCGCCCGCTCCTCAGCCCGTGCTCCAGGCACGGGGACGCCTCATGCCGGCGATCTTGCAGGCCTGCTTCACATAGCCATACGGAAACAGCTCGAACAGCCGCCTGTGGGCATCCTTGCCGACGCGCGCGGCAAGGTGCCTGATGACGAAGCGAGCGTCGGCCGCAACCTGGTGTTCCTCGTAATGCGCCCGCATGAAGCGGATCGCATCCCAGTGGTCCTCGTCGAGCTGAAGGTTCTCCTCGCGCGCCAGGTTGCGCGCGACGGTCTCGTTCCAATCGCCCGGATCGATCAGATAACCCTCGTCGTCGCGCGGCGGCATCAGGTTCGTGGCATCAAGCGTGTCGTTCATCACAGGCTCCTTTTCTCTTAAGGCTCTTAAGGTAGAAGCAGTCTAAGGGCTTCACATCTATTTATCCAACGATATTTTTTGGTGTTTAATATCGAATAATTCGATACATTGCCCATGGATACCGAACTCGCCCGCACCTTTCTCATGGTCGCCACCAGCGGCAATTTCGTCGCGGCCGCCAATCGGCTGCACATCACGCAGTCGACGGTGAGCGCACGCATCCAGACGCTCGAAACGACGCTGGGCACACGCCTGTTCCAGCGCGGACGCAACGGCGCCACGCTCACCGTCGCGGGCAAGCGCTTCCTGCGTCACGCCAAGAGCCTGGTGCGCACGGTGGAGCAGGCGCGCCAGGACATCGGCCTGCCGGAGGGCTATCGCGACGTCGTCGTGCTGTCCGCGCGCATCGCCCTGTGGGAAGAATTCCTGCCACGCTGGGTCGCCTGGATGCGCGACCACACGCCCGACGTTTCGCTGCGGCTGGAAGTCGGTTTCGAGGAAGACATCATGGAAAGCCTGATCGAAGGCCGGGTCGATATCGGCGTGATGTACACGCCGACCGCGCGCCCCGGCCTGGTGGCGGAAATCCTGTTCGAGGAAGACCTGCTACTGGTGACCAGCGACCTCGCGCGTGGCTGGCCGGACCCGGGCTACATCCACATCGATTGGGAGCCCGAGTTCCACGCCCTGTTCAGCGCGCACTTCCCGGACGTGTCGACGCCGACGCTCGTCGCCAACATCGGCTGGCTGGGGGTGCAGCAACTGCTCACCTTCGGCGGCAGCGGCTATTTTCCGTATCGCCTGGTGCACCGGCACATCGAGTCCGGGCAGCTGTGGCAGGTGCCGGACACGCCACGGTTCAGGTTGCCGGTATGGCTGGTCTATCCGCGCGAACACGAAAGCGCGACGCTCCGACAAGCGCTCGACGGCCTGCGCCGGCTTGGGCAGGCGGAGCAGGCGAACGCAGGCTGATCAGCCGGGTTTCTGCGCCACCAGGTCGATCAGCGCGGACCGGCCGTGATGATGCGTACCTTCGCTGATGAAGGATTCGTGCTCATTCAGATGCAGGATGTCCCAGTCGCCGAACCAGTCGCGCAGCAGCTCGGCGGTGTACATGTTGGCGGGGTCGGGTGGCCCGCCAGTGCCGAACTCGATCTGCTTCGGCGTATAGCCTTGCAGGAGGAGGAGGCCGCCCGGCTTGAGGGTGTGGCGGATGCCGGCGATGATGCGCTCGCGTGCGGGCGGCGCTGCGAACTGGATGAAGATCGCGACCACCAGGTCGTACGCCGCTTCCGGCCAGTCCCACGCCAGCACGTCGGCCTGCTCGATTTCGAGCGTCACTCCGCGCGCAGCAGCAAGCTTCCTCGCCTTGTCCAGCGCGAACGGCGAGACGTCGATGGCGTGCACGGTTGCCCCCTGCTCGGCCAGCCACACGCCGTTGCGGCCCTCGCCGTCGGCGATCGCCAGTGCACGCATCCCGGGATGGATCCGCGCGGCCTGGCTTGCCAGGAACGCGTTCGGCGCGGTGCCGAAGATGTACGCCTCGGTGGCGTAGCGCGCGTCCCAGAATTCGCGGCTCACTTGGCGTTGGCGGCGAGCAGGCGTTCGAGTTGCGCGGCGGGAACCATGCCCGGCACGCGCACGCCGTTGGCGAACACCAGCGTCGGCGTACCGCCCACCTTCAGCTTGTTGCCAAGTGCAATGGTGGCCTCGACCGGGTTGGCGCACTTGCCGTCGTTGGCGGGCACCGCGCCACGTGTGATGTAGTCGTCCCACGCCTTGTTGCGGTCGGGCGCGCACCAGATCTGCTTCGACGTCTGCACCGCCTTGGGATGCAGCCCCTCGATGGGGTACAGGAAGGTGTAGACGGTAATGTTGTCCACCTTGGCGAGCTCGGCCTCGAACTTGCGGCAGAACGGGCAGTCGACGTCCGAGAACACGACCAGCTTGCGCTCGCCCTTGCCCTTCACGGTCTTGAGGGCGTTGTTGAGCGGCAGCGAATCCCATTTCACCGCCTGCAGGCGGTTGAGGCGTTCCTGCGTGAGGTTGGTGCGGTTCTTCAGGTCGATCACGTCGCCGGTGATGATGTATTGCCCCTTGGCATCGGCATAGAGCAGCTGGCCGTCGAGGTAGACCTCGAACAGGCCGCTGTAGGGCGTCTTCTGCACTGATTCGATGCGCGCCTGTGGAAACTGCTCGGTGATCGCCTTGCGGATCACGCTCTCGTTGGCCTGCGCGGTCGCGGCGCTCAGCAGGGTTGCGGCCAGCGCCAGGGTAGTGAATTTCATCGAAGACTCCAGAGTGGATAGAAAAATCAGGACATCGCTTCGCGCACCAGCACCGCTTTCAGCGGCGGCAGGCGGTCGACGAGCGCCATCCCGGCATTGCGCAGCCCCGCAGCACGCGGGGCGGCAAACAGATGATGCAGGCCATCCGTGACAGCCTGCATGCGTTGTACCGGTTCGGCGCGCCGGCGCGCGTAAGCTTCCAGCACGCGCAGGTCGCCCGGCATGCGGCGATGCTGCGCCAGCACCTCAACCAGCGCCTCAGCGTCGCCGAAGCCGAGGTTGACGCCCTGCCCCGCCAGGGGATGAACGCCATGCGCGGCGTCGCCGATCAGCGCAACGCCCGCGGCGACCGGCGTCTCGACCCGCATCAGCCGCAACGGAAACGCCGCCGCCGCGGTGAGCGCTTGCAGCGTGCCGAGCCGATCGTGCCCGGCGGCTTGCACCGCCTCGGCAAGCACCGACGGGGCGAGCGCAACGAGTTCTTCCGCATGCACCGTATCCGTTGACCAGACCATCGACATGCGGTTCCCGGGCAGCGGCAGCCAGGCGAGGATGTCGCCGTCGAAAAACCACTGGAAGGCGGTGCCGCGGTGCGGCTGCGCGCAGGCGAAATTCGCCACCACGCCGCTCTGCCCGTAGGGAATCGTCGTCGTTGCCAGCCCGGCCCAATCCCGCACGCGCGACGCCGCGCCATCGGCGCCGACGACCAATTCCGCTTCCAGCGTCGTGCCGTCGGCCAGAGCGATGCGCGTGCCTGCCTCGTCGCGCTCGAATGCGGTGATCGTCGCCGGGCAGTGCAGCGTTGCGCTCCCGTCCGCGGCGATCGCCTGCCATAGCGCGTGTTGCAGGCGTCCACTCTCGACGATGGTCGCCAGATGCGGCACGCCAGCCTGGTAAGCGTCGAGTCGAACCGTCCCCTCCGCATCGCCGGCGACGTCCATGCGATACACCGGCTGGATGCGGCCGGCATCCAGCCGCGACCAGGCACCGATACGTTCAAGGAAGCGCTGGCTCGCCGGGCTGATGGCGTAGATGCGGGTATCCCAGGCTTCAATCGGCGCCTGCGCCGGCTGGCGCTCGACCAGCGCCACACGCAGCCCAAGCCGGCTCAGCGCCAGCGCGGCGGCGGTCCCGACCAGGCCGGCGCCGACGACGACCACCTGAAAGCGCGCCCCGCCCGTCATGCGTTGCCCCTCTCCCCAACCCTGATGAAGCTACTAAGCAATCGACTAAGCCCGCAAGCGGGCAAGTCGCTGCTTATCTCCTGCAAGCGGGGGAGGGGGCAAACGTGATGCCCAAACCGATTCATGCTTCGCCCCTCTCCCCAACCCTGATGAAGCTACTAAGCAATCGACTAAGCCCGCAAGCGGGCAAGTCGCCGCTTATCTCCCGCAAGCGGGAGAGGGGGCGAACGTGATGCCCAAACCGATTCAACCCCGCGCTCCGAACATCATGCGCCGTGCGACGAAGGTCTTCAGCGGCGGCAGCGCTTCCAGCGCGATCAGGCCGAGGCCGCGCGCGTGGCGCGCGAGCGGGTCGTCGTTGGAGAACACGCGGACCAGGAAATCGGTGAAACCCAGGCCACTCAGCACGTCGGCGCGCCGGCCGCGCGCGTACGCGGCGAGCATCGCCCCGCCACCGCGCGCCTCGGGTGCGGTATCGGCGCACAGGCTGGCAAGCTCCCAGGCGTCACGCAGGCCGATATTGAAGCCCTGGCCCGCCACCGGGTGCAGGGTCTGCGCGGCGTTGCCGATGCGCACCACGTGGTCGCCCGCGGCGCTGCCGGTGTAGGCGAGCCGCAGCGGAAAGGTCTTGCGTGGGCCGGCTTCGACAAACAGCCCCTGGCGGCCGCCGAAGTGGCGGTAGAGTTCGGCGAGAAACGTGTCGTCGGGCAGCGCGGCGATGCGCTCGGCGTGGGCGCGCGGCGCAGTCCACACCAGCGCGTAGCGATCTCCCTTGGGCAGCAGCGCCGCCGGCCCCATCGGGGTAAAGCGTTCGTAGGCCTGCTCGGCATGCGGCAACTCGGTCCGGACCTCGCACACCACGGCGGCCTGGTCGTACTCGACATCGACCCACGGGGGCAAGGCCATGCCGCCGCGGCCGCCGTCGGCGATCACCGCCAGCGCCGTGGCGCGCGCCTGCCCGTCGGCCGTGCGCACCGTCGCCGCCTCCGCACCGGCGTCGACCCCCTCGACCGCGACTCCGTACACGACCTCCACGCCCGCCGCGTGCAGCGCCTGCTTCAGTGCAGCGGTCAGTTCCGCGTAGGACAGCACGTAGCCCAGCGCCGGCACGCCGATTTCCCGCGCGACGAGCCGGGTCGCGCCCAGCGCGCCACGCTGCGAAATGTGAATGCGCGTAATCGGCGTGACCTCGGTCAAGCGCGCCCACACGCCCAGCCGTTCGAGAATGAGGCGCGCACCCTGCGCCAGGGCGAGGGTGCGGCTGTCGCCGCGGGCGTCTTCGGCCTGCGCTTCGACGACGCGCACGGGAACGTCGAACTGCCGCAGCGCCAGCGCACACACCGCGCCCACCGGGCCGGCGCCGACGACGAGAATCTCATTCACCCCCGCATCCACGCTTCGATGTCCGCGACCGTCTTCGGCGGCGTGGTGAGCACCTCGCAGCCGGTCTCCGTCACCGCGACGTCGTCCTCGATACGGATGCCGATGTTCCACAGCGCCTCGGGCACGTCGTCGGCAGGGCGGATGTACAGGCCCGGCTCGACGGTCAGCGTCATGCCCGGCACGAGCGGGCGCCAGGCACCGTGCAACTTGTATTCGCCGGCGTCATGCACGTCCATGCCGAGCCAGTGGCCGGTCCGGTGCATGTAGAAGCGCTTGTATGCCTCCGACTCGATGAGGCCATCGACATCGCCATGCAGCAGGCCGAGATCGACCATGCCCCGCGTGAGCACGCGCACCGCAGCGTCGTGCGGGGTGTTCCAGTCGTTGCCGGGACGCACTGCGGCGATGGCCGCCGCCTGCGCCGCCAGCACCAGTTCATAGGCATCCTTCTGCGCCGGCGAAAAGCGGCCGTTCACAGGAAACGTGCGGGTAATGTCGGCCGCATAGCTGCCGAATTCCGCCGCGGCGTCGATCAACAACAAGTCCCCATCGCGCAGTGGCTGGTTGTTGAACACGTAATGCAGCACGCACGCGTTGGCGCCGCTGGCGACGATGGAGGTGTAGGCGGGCGCCTCCGCGCCGCCGCTGCGGAAGGCACACAGCATCTCCGCCTCGACCTCGTATTCGTGGCGGCCGGGGCGCGTGGCGCGCATCGCGATGCCGTGCGCACGCGCGGAGATCTCGGCGGCGCGGCGCATCAGCGCCAGCTCGTGACCGTCCTTCACCAGCCGCATCTCGTCCAGCCAGACGCGCGCATCCACCAGCCGGTTGGGCGCATGCACGCCGCTGCGCGCCTTCGCCCGCACCGCATTGAGCCAGCCCATCACCTGCGTGTCCCACGCCATGTCGCGGCCGATGGCGTAGGCAAGCTGCGGCTGGTTCTCCAGCAGCTTGGGTAGTTCGACATCGAGCGCATCGAACGCGAAGGCCGCGTCGAAGGCGAACGCCTCGCGCGCCGCCTGCGGGCCATAGCGGAAGCCGTCCCAGATCTCGCGCTCCTCGTTGCGTTCGCGGCAGAACAGGATGTGGCGAGGTTCGCTGCCTGCGACGAGAACGACGACCGCCTCCGGCTCGTTGAATCCGGTGAGCCAGTAGAAATAGCTGTCGTGACGATAGGGATAGTGCGTGTCGCGGTTGCGCGGCACTTCCGGTGCGGTGGCGATCACCATCACCCCCTCGCCCATTTCGGTGATCACCCGCTCGCGGCGGGCGCGGTAGATCGCGGCGTCAGGCTGCATGATGCGCTCTCAAGTCCATGTCCAGCACCTTCAGGCGTTCCGGCGTACCGACATCGACCCAGCGCCCCGCGAAATATTCGCCACCCACGCGGCCGGCGTCGATCGCCAGCCGCAACAGCGGTGCCAGTGGCGCCTTTTCGCCCGGCACCGTGTGCTCGAAAAGCGCGCGGTGATACACCCCGATGCCGGAAAAGGTGAGGCGCGAGGGGTGAGGGGTGAGCGGCATGTCGGCGTTGACGACGCGGCTGCCGTCGAGCACGAAGTCGCCTTTCGGATGATGGGGCGGATTGTCGACCAGCACCAGATGCGCGTGGTCATGGCCTTGGGCCAGGCGCGCCAACGGCCCGGCCAGCCGGCGAAAGTCGAACTCGCAATAGATGTCACCGTTCACCACAGGAAACACGTCCTCCCCGATCAGCGGCAGCGCGGTGGCGATCCCGCCTGCCGTCTCCAGCGCACTGATCTCGCGCGAATACTCGATCGACACCCCCAACGCCGCGCCGTTCCCCAGCGCCTCCTCGATTTTCTGGCCAAGATGGGCATGGTTGATGACGATGTGGCCAAAGCCCGCCGCCCGCAGCCGCTCGATGTGCCACACGATCAGCGGCTTGCCGCCCACCGTCAGCAGGGGCTTGGGGGTATGGTCAGTGAGCGGCCGCATGCGCTCGCCGCGGCCGGCGGCGAGGATCATGGCGGTGTGTGTCGTGTCGGTGTGCATGCGTGCTTTCGATTATTGCAGGGTTCGGGATTCAGGATTCAGGGGCCAGGGCTGGTGCGGCCTGCGGCCGCGGCTTTTCCCTGACCCCTGACCCCTGACCCCTGACCCCTAAAACGTATACCCCACCTTCACTTCCCGATTTTCCAGCCCATCCAGCAGGAACAGCATCGGCTTCAGTTCGTCATACCGCTCGCACACCTTCCTCAAGTAATGCATCACCAGCGGCATGTCCTTCAGATAGCCGTCCTTGCCATCGCGGTGATACAACCGCGCAAAGATGCCCAGCACCTTGATGTGGCGCTGCGCGCCCATCCATTCGAAGTCGCGCCAGAAGTCGCCGAAATCCTCGCGTACCGGCAGCCGCGCCGCGCGCGCCTTCTCCCAGTAGCGGATGACCCAGTCGAGCTGCATCTCCTCGTCCCACTGGATGTAGGCATCGCGGTAGATCGACGCGAGGTCGTAGGTGATCGGGCCGTAGACCGCATCCTGGAAGTCGAGGATGCCGGGGCTGGGGTCGGACACCATCAGGTTGCGCGAGTGCCAGTCGCGATGCACGTAGACCTGCGGCTGCGCGAGGTTGTTGGCGAGGATGCGCTCGAACACCGTGTCGAGGATGGCCTTCTGCTGCTCGTTCATCGCGACGCCGAGGTGCTTCCCCACGTACCACTCCGGGAACAGCATCAGCTCGCGGGTCAGCAGCGCGCGGTCGTACGCCGGCAGCACGCCGGGACGGCTCGCGTGCTGGATGCGAATCAGCGCGTCGTTCGACGCGAGGTAGAGCTCGCGCGCCGTGCCGTGATCGGCCGCAGCATCGTTCAGCGCCGACAGGTAGGTGGTGCTGCCGAGGTCGGTCAGCAGCAGGAAGCCCTGCTCCAGATCCTGCGCCAGCACCTGCGGCACGTGCACACCGGCGTCGCCGAACAGCTTCGCCACCGCTACGAAGGGCCGGCAGTCCTCGTGCGCCGGCGGCGCATCCATCACGATATAATCGCGCCCTTTGGTGCCCGCCCGGAAATAGCGGCGAAAGCTGGCGTCCGACGACGCCGGGGCGATGTCCAGCGCGTCCGCCCCCAGCTGCCGGGCAGCCCACGCCTGTAATGCTTGCAAACGGTCCACAGCCACACTGCTCCGAATAACGAACTTCCGGATTCTACATCCTTGTCCACCCTGCCCGGCCTTGCCTTCGTCGCGCTCTTCCTGTCCGCCGGTTTCGCGGGCGCGGACGGGCTGCGGCTGAAGCGCGACACCGAGTTGAGCGACCCGGCGGTGGCCGGCAAGGACGCGCCGCTGTTCCTGATGGCCGACACGATCGAATCGACCGCGCCGAACGTGGTCGAGGCCAGCGGCCGGGTCGAGGCGCGCCAGGGCGGGCAGAACTTCTTTGCCGACTGGCTGCGCTACGACCTGACGCAGAACGCGGTCGAGGCGCGCGGCGGCGTCCGCCTGGAGCAGCCCGCGCTGGAAGTGGCCGGCGACGCGCTCAAGCTCGACCTCGACGACTACAGCGGCGAATTCGAGCAGCCGGTGTACCGGTTCACCACCCAACCCGGGCGCGGCGGAGCCGAGCGCATCGACTTCATCGACGAGAACCGCTTCGCGCTTGCCGAGGCCACCTACACCACCTGCCCCGTCGACAACGACGACTGGTACCTCAAGGTGAGGGAGCTCGACATCGACCAGGGCCGCAACGTGGGCGTGGCGCGCCACGCGTCGCTGCATTTCCTCGGCGTTCCCATCCTGTATTCGCCATGGATGGACTTCTCGCTCAACAACGAGCGCAAGACCGGGGTGCTGGCGCCCACCATCGGCACCACCGAGCAGAGCGGCTTCGACCTTCTGGTACCGTACTACTTCAATCTCGCGCCCAACTACGACGCCACGCTGTACCCGCGCGTGCTGTCCAAGCGCGGCGTCCAGCTCGGTGGCGAGTTCCGCTACCTGCTGGAGGATCTGCAGGGCGTCAATCGCATCGAGTACCTCCCCGACGACCGCGAAGCCGAGCGCACGCGCTGGAGCCTGGCGCTCAACAACACCTTCCGGCTGGGCGCCACCACCCAGGCCGGCATGCTGCTCAGCCGCGTGTCCGACGACGACTATTTCCGCGACCTCTCCAACCAGATTTCCGTCACCTCGCTCTCCAACCTCAACCGCGAGGTCTGGCTGACGACGCAGCAGGGCGCCTGGCAGGCCGAACTGCGCGCGCAGTCCTTCCAGACGCTGCAGGACTCGACCGCGCTGGTCCCGGTCGTCGAGCCCTACGCCCGGCTGCCGCACGCCCGCCTCGGCACCCTGCAGGCTTTCGACAACGGCCTCGAGTTCAAGCTGGAGAGCGAGGCGACCCGCTTCGCGCACGCCACCCAGACCGAAGGCACCCGGGTGCTGGCCTATCCGACGCTACGCTTGCCGCTCACCAACTCGTACGGCTTCCTCACGCCCCAGGTCGGCTGGCACAGCACCTACTACGCCCTCGATGACAGCGTGGCCGACGACCGCATCAGCCGCAACCTGCCGATCGCCAGCCTCGACACCGGCGTCACCTTCGACCGCACGCTCAGCCTCGGCGGCGCCGATTACGAGCAGACGCTGGAGCCGCGCGCGTACTATGTCTATGCGCCCTACCGCAACCAGGATGCGATCCCGGTCTTCGACACCGCACTGCTCGATTTCAGTTATGCGCAGATGTTCACCGAGAACCAGTTCATCGGCGGCGACCGCGTCAACGACGCCAACCAGCTGACGCTCGCGGTCACCAGCCGCGTCACCGAGGGCGCCAGCGGGCTGGAGCGGCTGCAGGTCACGATCGGGCAGCGCTACTACTTCACCGACCAGCGGGTCACCCTCGAGCCCGATGATCCCGTCCGCACCAGCGATGCCACCGACCTCCTCGCCGCCGTCAGCGGGCAGGTCACCCGCAACTGGCGCATCGATACCGCGTGGCAGTTCGATACCGACAGCGGCAACACGATCCGCCAGAACCTCGGCGCCTCGTACCGCCCCGCACCGGGCCGCACGCTGAACTTCGGTTACCGGTTCATTGACCAAATCTCGGAGCAGGTCGACCTGTCCGGCCAATGGCCGCTCGCCAGCCGCTGGTACGGCATGTTCCGCTACAACTATTCGCTCCATGACGACAAGCTGGTCGAGGGCCTGGCAGGGCTTGAGTACAATGCGGGGTGCTGGGCGGTGCGCGGCTTGTTCCAGCACCTGGCGACCAAGGAAGACCAGTCTTCCGATGCCTTTTTCCTGCAGCTCGAGCTCACCGGAATGGGGCGCCTCGGCGCCAACCCGCTCGACGTTTTGAAACAAAGTGTTCCCGGATACAGGCCTAGCAATGAAATTTCTGAAACGCCCTGAATCGTGCCTGCCGTGGCTCGCCGCGCTGCTGATCGCCGCGTCGGCCCTGTCGCCGGCGCGCGCGGCCGTCGTGCCGCTCGACCACATCGTCGCCGTCGTCAACGACGAGGTCATCACCCGCCAGGAACTCGCACGGCGCTACGCGGAGGTGGTGCAGAACCTGTCACGGCAGAACACGCCGCTGCCGCCGCGCGACCTGCTGGAAAAGCAGCTGCTCGAACGCATGGTCACCGAGCTCGCGCTGCAACAGCACGCCCGCAACACCGGCATCCGCGTCGACCCCACCCAGGTCGAGCGCGCGCTGCAGCGCATCGCCGCGCAGAACAACCTCGACCTCGCAGGCCTCGCGGCCGCGCTGGAGAAGGAAGGCCAGAGCCTCGACGGCATGCGCAACACGATCCGCAACGAACTGCTCATCGCGCGTGCACGCGAGCGCGATGTCGACAACCGCGTCGCGGTCAGCGACGCCGAGATCGAAGGCTACCTGCAGACCCAGGCGCAGCAGGGTACGGAAACGGAATACAACTTCTCGCACATCCTCGTCACCGTGCCCGAGAACGCCTCGCCCGAGCAGGTCCAGGCGCGCCGCGCGCGCGCCGAGGAGATCCTCGCCCAGCTCGCCCGCGGCGCCGATTTCGCCCAGTTGTCGGCGAGCCATTCCGACGCGCCCAACGCACTGCAGGGGGGCGCGTTCGGCTGGCGCGCCAGCGGCAAGATTCCGGCACTGTTCGCCGACGCACTGAAGCCACTGCAGCCCGGCCAGGTCGCGCCGCTTCTGAAGAGCAGCAACGGCTTCCACATCCTCAGACTCAACGACAAGCGCGGGCTCGACGCCACCCTCAGCGTGACCCAGACGCACGTGCGGCACATCCTCATCAAGACCAACGAACTGACGTCCGAGGCCGACGCGCGCAACCGCCTGCTGCAGCTGAAGGAACGCATCGACAACGGCGTCGCGTTCGACGAGCTCGCCCGCCTGCATTCGGAGGACGCCAG
>JANJWS010000090.1 GCA_024709425.1 Thiobacillus sp. | reverse complement strand
GCGAGCTTGCGCTTGCGCTCGGCGGTGGGCTTCTCGTAGAACTCGCGGGCGCGCAGTTCGGTCAGCAGGCCGACTTTCTCGATGGAGCGCTTGAAGCGACGCAGGGCGACGTCGAACGGCTCGTTTTCCTTGACTTTGACGTGAGGCATGAAGAAGACTTCCTGAGAATGGGAAAAACACTAATAATAGCAAGTCCCTCATTTTTTTGCCAGCCCCCGTGTGGGCGCGCGACCATGCTGGTGCTCGGCGTCGAATCCTCCTGCGATGAAACCGGGGTCGCCCTTTACGACACCGAAGGCGGCCTCCTCGCGCATGCGCTGCATTCGCAGGTGGCGATGCACAGCGAATACGGCGGGGTGGTGCCGGAACTCGCCTCGCGCGATCACATCCGGCGGGTGCTTCCCCTGACACGCAAGGTGATGGCGGAGAGTGGTCGCACACTTGCGGAACTCGACGGCATTGCCTACACGCAGGGGCCGGGGCTCGCCGGGGCGTTGCTGGTGGGGGCCGGCATGGCGCGCGCGCTGGCCTATGCGCTGGGTATCCCAGCGGTGGGCGTGCACCACCTCGAAGGCCATCTGCTGTCGCCGCTCATTTCCGATACGCCGCCGCAATTTCCCTTCGTCGCGTTGCTGGTGTCGGGTGGACATACGCAACTGATGCAGGTGTCCGGCGTCGGGCGCTACGCGCTGCTCGGCGAGACGCTCGACGATGCCGCCGGCGAGGCCTTCGACAAGACCGCGCAACTGCTGGGGCTGGGTTATCCTGGCGGACCGGCAGTGGCGAAACTGGCGGCGGGCGGCGACCCCGACCGCTTCAATCTGCCGCGGCCGATGCTCAATTCAGGCGATTTCGATTTCAGTTTTTCCGGCTTGAAGACGGCGGTGCTGACGCTGCAAAAGAAGGCAGGCGCGGAGGCGGCGGCAGACATTGCGGCCGCCTTCCAGGCGGCGGCGGTGGATGTGCTGGTGGGCAAGAGCGTGGCCGCCTGCGTGCATGCTGGGTCGCACCGGCTGGTGGTGGCGGGCGGCGTGGGTGCCAACGCACGCCTGCGCGAACAGCTCACGCGCGAGGCCGCGGCGCGCGGCATCGAGGTGTTCTATCCGCGCCTGGAATTCTGCACCGACAACGGTGCGATGATTGCGTTTGCCGGTGCGCAACGTTTGGCGGTGGGGGCTGCGGACGGCGGCATGGCGTTTCCGGTGCGGCCGCGCTGGGAGCTGGCGGCGCTGGAGGCGGTCGGGGGATGAGCGTTGCGCGGTGAGGTGCTTATCGTGAAACAGCGCGAAGCGTTCGCCTTGTCCCCCTCTCCCTCAGGGAGAGGGCAGGGGTGAGGGAAACGGGCGGCGCCGGTTTCATGGTCAGGGGTGGCAACACGCCATGCCCGTTAGCGCGGCAGCATGGGAAACGCATCGCGCAGCATCTGCAGCCATTTCTCGCTGCCGGTGAGCCGCGCGATCTGCTCTGGGAACAGCAGAAAACCAACCAGTGCCGCCATCAGGCATACCAGGATCAGGGTGCCGAACACGCTTTCCGGGCGCAGCACACCCCAGTAGCGGCTGACCAGAAAGAGCGTGTCCTTCTTGTGTTCCGACATCGACAGCCAGCGCCGCAGCAGTTTCACCGCGAGGTAGGCAGCGTAGCCACCGATCAGCGAGGCGAAAACGATGCGGAACACCGCAAAGATGTCGAGGCCGCCGCCGAGGTACTGGTGGTACAGCCAGGACACGAAACCCAGTGACACCGACGCCAGCACGGCGATGGCGACATTGATGAACAGGCGTCGCCGCTCACGCGCGAGATCGCGCTGGCGCTCAATGAAGAAATTGTCGATCTCGCCCTTGAAGTATTCGACCTTCTCCTGCACGAGTAGCGAGATTTCGCTCTTGGCGCGAACGATGCGTTCGTCCATCAGCGCGCCGAGCCTTTCCCCGGCGTAGTCCACCAGTTCGCGCACGTCGTCCTTGGTGAACTGGCGCTGTTCGTGCAGCTCGTCGGAAATCTTGTCGAGCTTGGCGTCGATTTCCTGGCTCGCCTGCCAGATGACGTCCTTCAGTTCCGTGCCGGCCTGCGAGACACCGTCCTTCACCACGTCGGACAGGCGCTTGCCGGCATGGTCGATCGCCTCGCGCGAGACCTCGGCGAGGCTTTCCTTGGCGTGGTCGATGGTCTTGTCGAACAGGGCCATGTTGAGGGCGTTTATTTGCGCGCGCCGATGCGCGCTTCCTGGCCGGTCACCAGCTTGACCAGGTTGCTCTTGTGACGATAGACCAGCAGCAGCGCGATGACCAGCACGGCCAGCGTCGTCTTGCCCCAGCCGGTGAGCAGGGCGGCGTAGACCGGCGCCAGCACCGCCGCCGTGAGCGCAGACAACGAGGAGATGCGGAATAGCAGTGCCGTCACCAGCCAGGTGGCGAGGCAGGCGAGCCCCAGCCAGGGGCTGAGGCCGACCAGCACACCGAGCGCCGTGGCCACGCCCTTGCCACCCTGGAAACGGAAGAACACCGGGAAGAGGTGGCCGACGAACACCGCCAGTGCAGCGAGCAAAACCACGTCCTCGCCAAGGCCGAACTGCGGCGCGAGGGCGCGCGCCAGCACCACGGCCAGCCAGCCCTTGAAGGCGTCGCCGAGCAGGGTCAGCACCGCCGCGGACTTGCGCCCCGTGCGCAGCACGTTGGTGGCGCCGGGGTTGCCGGAACCGAAGCTGCGCGGATCGGGCAGGCCCATCGCGCGGCTGACGATGACGGCGAACGACAGCGAGCCGAGCAGGTAGGCGACGACGATCAGCAACAGGGCACTCATAAGTCAGTAGAATGGCGGGTTTTGGCTGGGACCCGGGGCGCGTGGCGCCGCGGGCGCTTCGATGGATATCTTGTACTTGCGGGACTTCCGCCTCGACCTGATTATCGGCGTATACGACTGGGAACGCAAAGTGCCGCAGCCGGTGCGCCTCGACCTCGAAATCGGCCTGCCGCACGGTCGCGCAGGCACCACCGACGACGTCGCCGACACCATCGACTACGGCGCGGTCGCCGGGCGTATTGGCGACGCGCTGCGCAGCGCGCCGCGCCCGCTGGCGCTGGTCGAGGCGGTTGCCGAGCGCGTGGCGGCAATCGTACGCGACGAGTTCGGTGCGCCGTGGGTGCGCGTGTCGGTGACAAAATTCGCCATCGTGCCGGGCGTGCGCGAACTCGGCATTACCATCGAGCGCGGCGCACGTCCGTGACCGCCGCGGAAACGGCCGCCGCGGCAGCGATCCTGCTCGGGGCGTATGTCATCCGTGGCATCACCGGCTTCGGCTCGGGCCTGATCTCGGTGCCGCTCCTGGCGCTCTTTTTGCCGCTCACCTTCGTCGTGCCGTGGGTGCTGCTGCTCGACTTCACGGCGTCGGTGCTGATCGGCGGCTTCAACTTCGGCCGGGTGCGCTGGAACGAGATCGGCATTCTCATTCCGCTCGGCCTTGCCGGGGTGGCGCTCGGCACCGGCCTGCTGGTGAACCTGCCGCAGGCGCCCATGCTGTTCGCGCTGGCGGTCTTCGTGCTGGTGTTCGCCCTGCGCAGCGTGTTCAATGTGTACGGCGACAAGCTGGCCTCGCGGTGGTGGGCGATTCCCGCGTCGCTCACCGGCGGCACGGTCGGCGCGCTGTTCGGCACCGGCGGGCCACCCTATGTGATCTACCTCACCCACCGCATCCGCGACAAGGGCGCGTTGCGCGCGACGCTGTCTGCGTTATTCTTTACTGAAGGGCTGGCGCGCATCGTCAGCTTCACCGCCGCTGGCCTGCTGCTGAATGCGCGGGTGTGGATGGCCTATCTTGCGGCGCTGCCGCTGGTGCTGGGGGCGCTGTATGTCGGTGGGCGGGCGCACGTCGGCCTCGCGCCGGCGCAGATGACGCGCCTCATCGGCGTGCTTCTGCTGGTGTCGAGCCTGTCGCTGTTCTTCAAGGCGTGGTCGCTATGAATGATTTCACCGTGCTGCCGTTCCAGTCCGTGTCGTTCGCCAGTGCAGCGCCCGGCGCGCGCCTCATCGTGCTCGGCGCCGTGCACGGCAACGAGACCTGCGGCACGCAGGCGATCCGCCGGGTCATTGCGGAAATCGAGGCGGGGCAGCTGGGCATCGTCGCCGGGAAGGTGACGTTCGTACCGGTGACCAACCCGCTCGCCCACGCACGGGGCCAGCGCAACGGCGACCGCAATCTCAACCGCAATTTCGCGCCGACCGAGGCGCCGGCCGAATTCGAGGACCGCATCGCCAACTGGCTGGCGCCGCTGCTGGCGCAGCACGACGCGCTGCTCGACCTGCATTCCTTCCATACGGCCGGCGAGCCCTTCGTCATGCTGGGTCCGGAAGACAATGCCGGTTCGCTGGAACCCTTCGCGCGCGCGGCGGAGGAGACCGCGCTGGCGCGGTGCCTCGGCGTGCACCGCTGCGTCGACGGCTGGCTCGATACCTACGCCGCAGGCGTGGCGCGTCGCACTGCTGCGGGCGCGCCGTCGCGCGAGGCGGACGTGCGCTACGGCATCGGCACCACCGAGTTCATGCGCAGCACCGGCGGCATCGCGCTCACCCTCGAATGCGGCCAGCACGACGATCCGGCCGCACCGGATGTGGCCTACCGTGCCATCCATCGCGCACTGGCGCATTTGCGCATCAGCGAAGTTCCGGTACCGGCGCCGGTCGCTCAGATGGAAGCATTGCGGCTGTACCGCGTGGTCGATCGCGCGCACGCCGGCGACACCTTCGTTCGCCCTTGGGCGAGCTTCGATTCGGTGGCGGCGAACGAAATCCTTGGCACCCGTCACGACGGTACGCCGGTCGTGGCGGACGCCGATGGCTACATTGTCTTTCCCAATCCCGCCGCGCAGCCGGGACAGGAATGGTTCTATCTGGCGCGGCGCAGCCCGCGCGCCTGAGCGGTTTCCCGCAGACAGTCTATAAAAAGACAAGGAAGTATCTTTTTTTCGACTGTTGAGAAAGGAAAACCATGTTGTACGAAGTGAGCGGCGATATTCTTTTGTCCCAGGCGCAGGCAATCGCCCATGGCGTTGCGCCCAACGACGGCCATAATCAGGGTTTGGCCTTGGCGCTGCGCGAGAGCTGGCCGGCGATGTACAAGGACTTTCGTCATTTCTGCCAGACCACTCATCCCAAGGCTGGCAGTCTGTGGGCGTGGGGTGGGGCGGACGGCAAGCGCGTCGTTTCGCTGTTCACCCAGGAAGCCGCCTACGATCACGGTGCCAAGCCGGGGCGTGCGTCGGTCGAGCATCTCAACCATGCGCTGAAGGCGCTGCGCAAGTGGGCCGAGACGGAAGCCGTGACGAGTCTCGCCCTGCCGCGCCTGGCGACGGGCGTCGGCGGCATGGACTGGGACACGGTGCGCCCGCTGATCGAGAAACACCTCGGCGACGTTGGCATTCCGGTCTACGTCTACGCAACCTACCATCCCGGCACGCCGGCGGTCGAAGCGGCCTGACGCAGCATGGGCCAGGAGATCGCGCGCACGGAGTTTTCGGAAGCGGATCATCGCGCGTTCGCGTCGCGCTTGGTAGCGGAAACGGCTGCGTTGCGGACGCTCGCGGAGAAGCGTGGCTTTGCCGGGGAAGGCTTCGTCGCCGGCTTCGAACTCGAAGCCTGGCTGCTTGATCACGCCGGGCGGCCCAACCCGGTCAACGAAGCCTATCTGCGTGCGCTGGCCGACCCGCTGGTGGTGCCGGAGCTGTCGCGTTTCAACGTCGAGCTGAATGCGCCACCGGTGGAAGTGGGCGCCGGCGTGCTGGCCGAACTGGAAGAATCGCTTCTGACCACGTGGGACGCCTGCCAGCGCGTGGCGCACGGCATGGACGCGGTGCTGGCGATGATCGGCATTCTGCCGACCATTCGCGATGCGGATCTCAATCTCGCCAACATGTCGGCAATGAAGCGCTTCGACGTGCTCAACGCGCAGGTGTTGCAGCAGCGCGGCGGCGCACCCATCGAAATCGACATTGCGGGGGAGGATGCGCTGCATCTGCGGCGTCATGATGTCATGCTGGAGGCCGCGACCACCTCGTTTCAGCTGCACTTGCAGGTGCCGTTCGACGCGGCGGCGCGTTACTACAACGCGTCGCTCGCCACTTGTGCGCCGCTGCTCGCGGCGGCGGCCAACTCGTCGCTCCTGTTCGGTCACCGCCTGTGGCAGGAAACGCGCGTACCGCTGTTCGAACAGGCGGTCGAACTCGGTGGCTACCGGGGGCTCGCCGAGCCGACGGTGCGGCGCGTCACCTTCGGGCGCGGTTACGTGACGGACAGCCTGCTGGAAGTGTTCGAGGAGAATCTCGAACACTATCCGGTGCTCCTGCCGATTCCGCAGAATGAGCCAGCGGCGCGCTTTCCGCACCTGCGCCTGCACAACGGCGCGATCTGGCGCTGGGTGCGCCCGCTGGTCGGCTTCGACGCTGCCGGCCGGCCGCACTTGCGGCTGGAACAGCGGGTTCTGCCCGCGGGCCCCACGGTGCTCGACATGATCGCCAATGCGGCCCTCTATTTCGGCCTGGTGCACGCGCTTGCGCGGCAGCCGGTCGAAGCCGATCTGCCGTTCGATGTCGCACGCGCCAATTTCTATGCCGCAGCGCGTCACGGACTTGCCGCCGAACTGACTTGGCTGGACGGCCGCCGTCACCCTGCGCGCGACCTGCTGCTCGAGGCCGCGCTGCCGCAGGCGCGTGCGGGGCTCGTGGCCTTCGGGCTCTCGACCACGGAAATTGAGCACTACCTGGGGGTGGTCGAGGCCCGCGTGCGCCGGGGACAGACCGGCGCGGCGTGGCAGTTGCGCCGGCTGGCCCGGCTCGACGGCGATCTCGAACGCATGATGGACGACTATCTGGAGAACCAGCGCGCGGGCGCGCCGGTGCACGAATGGAACACCTGACCCAACTCGACACCCTGCCGGCCGGCCTGCTCGACCTGCCCGCCGCGTGCCTGCACGAAATCCTGTCCGGGCCGACGCTGATCCACCTGCCGGGGCGGCGCACGCCGCCGCTGTTCGTGTCGGTGCTGCTGCATGGCAACGAGGACACGGGTTGGCAGGCGATGCAGGCGGTGTTGCGGAAATGCGCGGACGGCGAATTGCCGCGTGCGCTGTCGCTCTTCATCGGCAACGTCGCGGCGGCCCGCGCGGGGCTGCGCCGGCTGGACGGCCAGCCCGACTACAACCGCGTGTGGCCGGGGGCCGAACCCCCGCACCCTGCGGAGCAGGCGATCATGCAGCAGGCGGTCGACGCCATGCGCGTGCGCGGCGTATTTGCCAGCGTCGATATCCATAACAACACCGGGCTCAATCCGCATTACGCCTGCGTCAACCGGCTGGAACCGCATTTCCTGCATCTGGCCACGCTGTTCTCGCGCATCGTCGTGTATTTCGTGCGTCCGCTTGGCGTGCAGTCGGCGGCGTTTGCCGAACTCTGTCCGGCGGTCACGGTGGAGTGCGGCAAGCCCGGCACGCCGGGCAGCGTCGAGCACGCTGCCGATTTCGTCGAGGCCTGCCTGCATCTCGCAGAGTTTCCGGTACACGCCGTGGCGCCGCACGATATCGACCTGTTTCACACCGTCGCCACGGTCAAGGTGCCGGAGGGGGCCAGCTTCGGCTTCGGCGCGCCGCAGGCCGACATCGATTTCGTGCCCGAACTCGACCACTACAACTTCCGCGAACTGGGGCATGGCGACGTGCTGGGCCGCGTGCACCCCGGCAGCGGCGTTGCGCTCAAGGTGACCGACGAGGCTGGTACCGATGTCGGTGCGCGCCTGTTCGACTACCGCGACGGCCACATCGTGCTGAAGAAGCGGCTGATGCCGGCAATGCTCACGCGCGACGAGCGCGTCATCCGCCAGGATTGCCTGTGCTACCTGATGGAGCGGATTGCCTATGGCGGATGATCAGCCGCGCGGGTGGTGCTGCGCGTGCAGCTGCTTCAAGCGCTCGCGCGCGACGTGCGTGTAGATCTGGGTGGTCGAGATATCGCTGTGGCCAAGCAGCATCTGCACCACGCGCAGGTCGGCGCCGTGGTTGAGCAGGTGGGTGGCGAAACTGTGCCGCAGGCCGTGCGGGCTGACCCGGGCCGGGTCGATGCCGGCCGCCAGCGCGAGCTTCTTGACTACGTTCCAGAACTGCTGGCGGCTCAGCGGCCCGGCGCCGCGGCCCAGGAACAGGCCGGCCGCCGCCTTGCCGCCGGCCAGCGCCGGGCGCGCCTCGGCCAGGTAGCGCTCGAGCCAGTGCTGGGCCTCCTCGCCCATCGGCACCAGCCGCTCCTTGTTGCCCTTGCCGGTGACGCGCAGCACGCCCTGGCGCAGGTTCACCGCCGCGGCCGGCAGGTTCACCAGCTCGCTCACGCGCAGGCCGGTGGCGTACATCAGCTCGACCATGGCGCGGTCGCGCAGGCCGGCCGGCGTGGCCACGTCGGGCGCCTGGATCAGCGCCTCGACCTCGCTCTCGGACAGGGCCTTGGGCAGCGAGCGGCGCAGCTTGGGCGGGTCGAGCCGGGCAGTGGGGTCGTCCTCGCGCAGGCCCATGCGCGCCTGCTGGCCGAAGTAGGCGCGCAGGGCCGAGAGCAGGCGCGCGTTGCTGCGCGCGGCGTAGCCCCCGGCGGTGCGATCGGCGAGATAGTCGAACAGCTGCTGCCGGTCGACGCCCGCCAGGTCGCGGCCGCGCGCGGCCAGCCAGCGGGCCAGGCCCTCGAGGTC
>JANJWS010000045.1 GCA_024709425.1 Thiobacillus sp. | reverse complement strand
CGCGTCGGTGTTGATGGCGATGAACTCCACGCCGTTCAGCCCCGAGCTGATCATGTGATCGACCGCGTTGCCGCCGCAGCCGCCGACACCGATGACCTTGATCACCGCATCCTGGGTTTCCACATCCAACAGTTCAAACATCGTGCTCTCTCCTCTTTTGCCCAATCAAAAATGCCCTGCTCCGAATCCTTTGGCGCCGACCGTGTCCGGACACGACGCCAAATCCCGTTTCGACGCCGCACGCGGCGGCGTCAGAAATTCCCCCTGAACCAGCTTTTCATGCGTTCCAGAATGTCCTTGAAGTTGCTGCCCGAGAGCTTCGGTGCGTCGCGCCCGCGTGCCTCCAGCCCGGCGAGCAGAAGGCCCATGCACGTCGCGAAGCGCGGATTGCGCATGACGTCGGCGAGCCCGCCCTCGTAGCGCGGCCAGCCGAGACGAACCGGCATGTGGAAGACTTCCTCGCCGAGCTCGACCATGCCCTGCATCGCCGCCGAGCCGCCGGTGATGACGATGCCCGACGACAGCAATTCCTCGAAACCCGAGCGGCGCAGTTCGGCCTGCACCAGCGAATAGAGCTCCTCCATGCGCGGCTCGATGAATTCGGCGAGCGTCTGGCGCGACAGGGTGCGCGGCGGACGGTCGCCGATGCCGGGCACCTCGATCATGTCGCGCGCGTCGGCCAATTGACGCAGGGCGCAGCCGTACTGGATCTTGATGTCCTCGGCTTCCTTCGGCGGCGTGCGCAGCGCGACCGCGATGTCGTTGTTGACCTGGTCGCCGGCGACCGGAATCACCGCGGTATGGCGGATCGCACCGCCGGTAAACACGGCGATGTCGGTGGTGCCGCCGCCGATGTCGACCAGGCACACGCCGAGTTCCTTCTCGTCCTCGGTGAGCACCGCCATCGCCGACGCGAGCGGCTGCAGCACGAGGTCGCCGACTTCGAGACCGCAGCGACGCACGCATTTGATGATGTTCTGCGCCGCCGATACGGCACCGGTGACGATGTGCACCTTCACCTCCAGACGCACCGCGCTCATGCCGAGCGGATCGCGCACGTCCTCCTGGCCGTCGACGATGAATTCCTGCGGGATCGTGTGCAGGATCTGCTGGTCGGTCGGGATGTTGACCGCGCGCGCGGTCTCCACCACGCGGTCGACGTCCATCTGGCTGATTTCCTTGTCCTTGATGGCGAACATGCCGTGCGAGTTGAAGCTCTTGATGTGGCTCCCCGCAATGCCGGTGTACACCTCGCGGATCTTGCAGTCCGCCATCAGCTCGGCCTCTTCCAGCGCGCGCTGGATGGCGTTGACGGTGGCCTCGATGTTGACCACCACGCCACGGCGCAGGCCGCGCGAGGGGTGTGTGCCCATGCCGATGATTTCCAGCGTGCCCTCGTCGTTGATCTCGGCGACGATGCAGACGATCTTCGAGGTGCCGATATCGAGGCCGATGATGAGGTTCTTGGGGTCTCTTGGCTTGCTCATGTTGCGTTGCACTCAGGTTGTACTCGGTTTGCCGGAGACGGCAGGCGCCTGTGTGGCGAAAGCGGCCGGCATGCCGCCATCCGGCATGCGGACGGCAAAACCGTCGGGATAGCGCAGATCGATCCGGGCAGGAACCTGGGCATCGATGATCCGGCCATCCGCCGGGAGGCGCCCGCCAAACAGGCGGGGGTAGAGCGCGGCGAAGCGCGCCAGCCGTTCATCGGTTTGCTCGCGCCCGAGCGCGAGTTGCGTCCCGTTATCCAGGCGGATCCGCCACGCATGGCGCGCTGACAGGCTGATTTCCTCGATCCGCAGACCGAGTGGCGCCAGGGTGGCCTGATGGCGGCGATAGGCGGAGACCACCTCGTCGACCGCCTCTTCCGGGCCTGCCAGGCGCGGCAGGCGTCGCGACACCGCGGCTGCGAACACTTCGCCCGCCTCGCTCACCAGCGCGTCGTCGTTCCAGCGCGCCAGTGGCACATGCTCGACCAACGACACCACCAGCGTATCAGGCCAGCGGCGTTCGACACGCGCCTCCCGTACCCACGGCAGCTTTTCAAGGCGCTCCCGCACACGATCGATATCGACGGTGAAGAACGTTCCGCGCACCTCGCGTTCGGCGACCAGCCGCACCTGGGCTTCGGTAACGTGTGCCACTGGCGTCTTCACGTCCAGCGTGGTGAGCGCAAACCAGGGCTGCGCCGCCAGCCAGCCGAGCCCACCGTACGCCATGAGACCCAGCGCAACCCACGTCAGCGCGCGGGCGATCTGGCACAGCGGATGGGCGGCGAGCTCGGGCGAAGTCACAGGGTCTGCTCCAGGATCTTCAGGCAGAGGGTGTCGAAATCCATGCCGGCAACGCGCGCCGCCATGGGCACGAGACTGTGGTCGGTCATCCCCGGCGAGGTGTTCACCTCCAGCAGGTAGGGATTGCCGAGGCGGTCGAGCATGATGTCGACGCGGCCCCAGCCGCTGCCGCCGATGAGACGGAACGCGTCGAGTGCCAGGCGGCGCAAAGCCAGTTCCTTCGCCTCGGGAAGACCGGCCGGGCAGTGGTAGCGGGTGTCGTCGCGGAGATACTTGGCTTCGAAGTCGTAAAACGCCTTGTCCTTCGCCGGCTCCAGGCGGATCAGCGGCAGCGCGGCATCGCCGAGGATGCCGACGGTGAACTCGGCGCCATCGATGAACTTCTCCGCCAGCACCAGCGGGTCATGTTCGGCGGCGGCATCGTAGGCGGCCTTGAGGGTGCCAGGCTCGGTGACCTTGCTCATGCCGATGCTGGAGCCTTCGCGTGCCGGCTTGACGAAAATGGGCAGGCCGAGCTCCCGTTCCACCGCGGCAAGATCGGTGTCGCCGGCAAGGATCGTCCAGTCTGCGGTCGGCAGACCGGCCGCACGCCACAGGAGCTTGGTGCGCCACTTGTCCATGCCGATCGCCGACGCCATCACGCCGCTGCCGGTATAGGGCAGCTGCAGCAGTTCGAGCGCGCCCTGCATGCAGCCGTCTTCCCCATAACGGCCGTGCAGGGCAATGAACACACGGTCGAATTCCCCACTGATGAGGTCGCCGAGGTTACGGGTCGCCGGGTCGAACGGGTGCGCATCCACCCGCTGGCGTTGCAGCGCTGCCAGCACGGCATTGCCGCTGTTGAGTGAGACCGGACGCTCGGCCGACGTGCCGCCCAGCATCACTGCCACCTTGCCAAACCGTTTCACAGGCGTTCTCCAATGATCCTGACCTCGCGGAGCAGCCGCACATTGGTGCGCGCCTCCACGGTCTCTTCCACATGCTCGATCAGGCGCTCGATGTCGGTCGCCGTCGCCTGCCCGAGGTTGACGATGAAGTTGGCGTGTTTCTCCGACACCTGCGCGTCGCCGATGCGATGACCCTTGAGACCGCAGGACTCGATCAGGCGCGCCGCGAAATCGTCCGGAGGATTGCGGAACACCGAGCCGGCGTTGGGCAGTGAGAGCGGCTGGGTGTCGATACGCTTCTGCAGCAGTTCCTTGATATGCCGCCGCGAGGCGGTGCCGTCACCACGCTCCAGACGGAACCAGCCGCCGACGAACCATTCCTCGTGCATCTCGCGCAGGGCGACATGGCGATAGCCGGTGACGTAGTCCTGCGGCAGTCGCTCATTCAGATGGCCCTGCCGATCCAGGGTACGTACCTGAACCAGCCTGTCCCAGGTTTCGCTGCCATGACAACCGGCATTCATTGCGATCGCGCCACCGACGGTTCCCGGAATGCCAGCCCAGAATTCACCCCCGACAAGGTCGTGATTGGCGGCGAAACGCGCCAGCTTGGCCGAGGCGACGCCGGCTTCTGCGTAGATCAGCGCACTGTCGGCACCAGGCGGCGCCAGCGGCAACCCCTGGGTACGGCTTTCGATGGCGAGCTTGGTGAGTACTCCATGCAGCAGGATCACGACACCGCGCACCCCGCCATCACGCACCAGCAAATTGCTGCCGAGGCCCACCATGTGGATCGCCTCGTGCGCCGGTACGGCACGCACCATCCAGGTCAGGTCCTCCAGGTCGGCCGGAATGTAAACGCGCTGCGCCACGCCTCCGGCACGCCAGGATACGTGCTTCCTCATTGGCTCGTTGTAGAGAAATTGGCCACGCAGGACCGAGCCGCCGCCACCGGCCACGTCGGCTTCGCTCATCCGGTAGTCATGCCGCATGGCGTCCTCCCAGCGCGGGCGCGACCAGGCCAATGCTGCCGGCGCCCATCACCAGTACCACGTCGCCATCGCGGCTGAGCTCACGCACTGCCGCCGGCACCTCGGTCACCTGCTCGATGAACACCGGCTCGACCTTGCCGAGCACGCGCACCGCGCGTGCGAGCGCCCGGCCGTCGGCAGCGACGATGGGTGCCTCGCCTGCCGGATAGACCTCAGTGAGCACCAGCACGTCGGCCTCCGACAGCACCCTGACGAAATCCTCGAAACAGTCGCGCGTGCGCGTGTAGCGGTGGGGCTGGAACACCAGCACCAGACGGCGGCCAGGAAAAGCGCCGCGCGCGGCGGCGAGTGTCGCTGCCATCTCGACCGGATGGTGGCCGTAGTCGTCGACGAGGCAATACTTGCCGCCGTCCCGGGCATCCTGTTCGCCGTAGCGCTGGAAGCGCCGGCCCACGCCGTGAAACTCGGCAAGCGCCTTGACGATGGCGGCGTCGTCCGCCCCAACTTCAGTCGCGACGGCAATGGCAGCGAGGGCGTTCAGCACGTTGTGCATGCCGGGATGGTTCAACACCACGTCCAGGTCGGCCATGCCCTCGCGCTTCACCGTGAAATGCATGCGGCCGGCGTCGAAGCGCGGATTCACCGCGCGCACCTGCGCCGCCGCGTCGAGGCCGTAGGTGGTGATCGGCTTGCTGATGCGCGGCAGAATCTCGCGCACGTGTGGATCGTCGATGCACAGCACCGCCATGCCGTAGAAGGGCAGGCGCTGGCAGAAATCGACGAAGGCCTGCTTCAGGCGCTCGAAGTCATGGCCATAGGTGTCCATGTGATCGGCGTCGATGTTGGTGACGATCGCGATCACCGGCGTGAGATAGAGAAAGGAGGCGTCCGACTCGTCTGCCTCGGCCACCAGGAAGTCGCCCTGGCCCAGCCGGGCATTGGTACCGGCGGCGGTCAACTTGCCGCCGATGACGTAGGTCGGGTCCATGCCCGCCTCGCCGAGAATGCTCGCCACCAGGCTGGTGGTGGTGGTCTTGCCGTGCGTTCCGGCAATGGCGATGCCCTGGCGCAGCCGCATCAGCTCGGCCAGCATCAGCGCGCGCGGCACGATGGGAATCTTCTTCTCACGCGCGGCGACGACCTCGGGATTGTTTTGCCGCACCGCAGTCGAGGTGACGACTGCATCCGCACCGGCGATGTTTTCCGCCGCGTGGCCACGGTGGATGCACGCCCCGAGCTGCGCCAGCCGCTGCGTCACCGCATTGTCGGCGAGATCCGAGCCGGAAACCGTGTAGCCGAGATTCAGCAGCACTTCCGCGATGCCGCTCATGCCGACGCCGCCGATGCCGACGAAGTGGATATGCTTGACTGCGTGCTTCATGGTTCGCGTCTCCGGCGCGAGGGATCAGGATTCAGGAACCAGGGGTCAGGGGCGGTGGCCGGAAGGCAAAGATCTGGCGCCAAACCCGGGCATCGGAAAACACCCGATACACAAAGAATCATCATCGTCATGCGGTTCTCCCTGACCCCTGACCCCTGACCCCTGACCCCTGATCAGCCAATTCTTCACACACATCCGCGACGCGCGCCGCCGCATCGGGCTTTGCCAGTGCGCGCGCCCTGTCCGACATGGTCGCCAGCGTTTCGCGGTCGAGCCCGCCGATGAGCGCAGCGAGCTTCTCGGGCGTGAGGTCGCGCTGCTGCATCAGCCAGGCGGCACCCGATTCGGCGAGGAATTCTGCGTTGCCGGTCTGGTGGTCGTCCACGGCGAAGGGGAAGGGCACCAGTACCGCCGGCACAGCGGCACAGGCGAGCTCAGCAACGGTCATCGCACCAGCGCGGCAGATCGCGACGTCGCAGGCCCGGTATTCGGCGGCCATGTCGTCGATGTAATCGCGCACGTCGGCCTCGACGCCCGCCGCGGCATAATTCGCACGGAGGATTTCCAGATGCTGGCGGCCGGACTGGTGCACCACCTGCGGGCGCTTGTCCGTGGGCAAGAGCGCAAGCGCCTTGGGCACCAACTCATTGAGCGCGGAGGCGCCGAGGCTGCCGCCGATCACCAGCAGGCGCAGCGGGCCGACGCGCTGTTCACGCGTCGCCGTGGCGATTTCAGCGCGCACCGGATTGCCGACCCATTCCGCCTGCACGCGGCCGCACGGGATCGGTTTGTCGTGCGCGTGGGTAAACGCCTTGGGGAAGGCGACCAGCACGCGATCCGCAAGACAGGCGAGGATGCGGTTGGTCAGCCCGCCGATCGAATTCTGTTCGTGAATCACAAGCGGACGCCGCAACAGGCTCGCCATCATGCCGCCGGGAAAGGCGGTGTAGCCGCCCATGCCGAGCACGACGTCGGGGCGGCGCTTCAGGATGGTGATGAGGCCCTGCCAGAACGCCACCAACAGCATCGCCGGCAGCAGCAGCTTCTTCATTAGCCCCTTGCCACGCACGCCGCCCATCGCCACCCACACCATGTCGATGCCGGCAGCCGGCACCACGCGCGCTTCCAGCCCGGCGCGGGTACCGAGCCAGAACACCTCCCAGCCGCGCGCACGCAAGACGTCCGCCACCGCCAGCGCCGGGTAGACGTGGCCGCCGGTGCCGCCGGCCATCACCATCAGGGTGCGGTTAAGTCGGCTGGGGCTCAGCGTTCGCCCGCTCTCCCCTTGGGGGAGAGGGTTGGGGAGAGGGGAAGGTGGCCGCACGGCGAGAACCTCAAGCATCAGAAGGTTTTCCCCCGCATCGTCAGATCGCCCTGGGCGCGCAAAGCGCACGCTTGCCCCCTCGCCCGCTTGCGGGAGAGGGTTGGGGAGAGGGAGATGATGCGGACGAACTTGCTCATCAGAAGGTTTTTCCCCGCATCATCTGCCGCTGCTCCCAGTCGATGCGAAGCAGCACGGCGATCGCCAGACAGTTGGCGACGATGCCGGAACCGCCGAACGACAGGAACGGCAGGGTGAGACCCTTGGTCGGCAACAGCCCGACATTCACGCCCATGTTGATCAGTGCCTGCACACCGAGCCAGATGCCGATGCCCTGAGCAACCAGCGCACAGAAATGGCGTTCGAGGCGCGCGGCGCGATGGCCGATGAGGAATGCCTTGACAACGAGCCACGCGAACAGACCAATCACCACGGCGACCCCCACGAAGCCGAACTCCTCGGCAATCACGGCGAGCAGAAAATCGGTATGCGCCTCCGGCAGGTAGAAGAGCTTCTCCACGCTGCCGCCCAGTCCCAGTCCGAACCATTCGCCGCGACCAAATGCGATCAGTGCATGCGAGAGCTGGTAGCCCTTGCCATAGGGATCGGCAAACGGATCGAGGAAGCCGAGCATGCGCTGCATACGGTACTCGGACGTGAAGATGAGTGCGGCGAAGCCGGCCAGCAGTACGACCACCAGACCCGCGAACACTTTCCAATTGAGCCCGCCAAGAAAAAGGATGCCCATGGCGATCGACACGATGACGACAAAGGCGCCGAAATCGGGTTCCTTCAGCAGCAACGCCCCGGTTGCCATCATCACGGCCGCCATCGGCAGAAAGCCTTTCTTGAGGTCGTGCATGAAGGCGGCCTTGCGGGTCGTGTAATCGGCCGCATACAGTACGGCGAGGAACTTCATCAGTTCGGACGGCTGCAGGTTGGCGAAACCGAGCGGAATCCAGCGGCGACTGCCATTCACTTCTCGACCGATGCCGGGGATCAGCACCACCACCAGCAGCAGCAGGCCGCCAAGGAAGAGATAGGGCGCCGCCTGCTGCCATACCCGCATCGGCACCTGGAACGCGGCCATACCGACTCCGACACCCAGCATGATGAAAAGCGCCTGGCGAATGAGGTAGAACTCACCGTCATAGGCCGTGTAACGCGACGCTTCGGCGATTGCGAGCGAGGCCGAGTACACCATCACAAGGCCGATTGCGAGGAGGCCAAGTGCCAGCCAGAGCAGGCTGAAGTCGAGCTCGGTGGTGGGGCGTGGGGCACGCGCGGTGTACAGCATGTCAGTCTGCCTCCGAGACGTCGGCCAGCTGCCGGACCGCGGCGACGAACACCTCGGCGCGGTGGGTGTAGTTGCGGAACATGTCGAAACTCGCGCAGGCTGGGGACAGCAGCACCGCATCCCCCGGTCGGGCCAGTTGCCGGGCCAATGTCACCGCATCGTCCATGTTTGCGGCACGGTGCACATCGATGCCGCTGCCATCGATGGCGGCCGCGATCAATGGCGCGTCGCGGCCAATGAGTACCACAGCACGGGCATTGGCCTCGACTGCCGCCTTCAGCGGCGTAAAGTCCTGCCCCTTGCCGTCCCCACCAAGGATGATGACGGCCTTGCGCGCACCCATGCCATAGAGTGCCGCCTCGGTGGCACCGACGTTGGTGCCCTTGGAGTCGTCGTACCAGGTCACGCCGCCGATCTCGGCAACCTTTTCCACACGATGCGGCAGGCCCTTGAAGTGCAGCAGGCCGCGCAGCAGCGCTTCCATCGGCAGGTCGAGTGCGCGCGTCAGGGCCAGCGCGGCAAGCGCATTGGCGGCGTTGTGCAACCCCGCCACGGGCAGTGCGGCAATCGGCATGAGCATATCGCCGCCAATGCACAGTTCGTCTTCGCACAGGCCGAAATTCTCGTCCTTCGGGCAGCGGTCGAGGCCGAAGCTGACTACCCGTCGTCCGGGACGCACCATCGCCAGCGTGCGGGCATCATCGCGGTTGACCACCTGCACCCCGTGCCCGCTGAAGATGCGCGCCTTCGCCGCGGCGTAGGCATCCATGTCCGGATAGCGGTCCATGTGGTCTTCCGACAGGTTGAGCACCGCCGCGGCGTCGGCGTCGAGGCTCGTGGTTGTTTCCAGCTGGAAGGACGACAGTTCCAGGACCCACACCTGCGGCGCCGGTGCGTAGCCCTGCTCGATTTCGTAAAGCGCGTCGAGCACCGGTAGCCCGATGTTGCCGGCCACGCAGGTGGTCAGCTCCGCCATGCGGCACATGTCGCCACACATCGCGGTGACCGTGCTCTTGCCATTGCTGCCGGTGATGGCAATCACCCTCATGGGATGCTCACGCCGGGTATTGAGCGCGTGAACGGCACGGGCGAACAGTTCGACATCGCCGACTGCCTCCACGCCGGTGGCGATCGCGCGCGCCACCGCCGGGTCGGCAAGCGGCACCCCCGGGCTCACCACCAGCAACTCCGCCGCCATCAGACGCGCAACGTCGAAAGGGCCCGTGTAGAGCGGCACCTGTGGCAGCCATTCCGCCAGGCGTGCCGCATGCGGCGGCGCTTCACGGCTATCGGCCACACTCACGTCGGCGCCGCGTGCTGCCAGCCAGCGGGCGGACGACAGGCCGGTGTCGCCCAGACCGAGCACCAGAACCTTCTTGCCGGAGAGTTGCAGGCTGTCGTAGTTCATCTCGGCTTCAGACTCGACAGGCCAATCAGCGCCAGCATCATGCTGATGATCCAGAAACGCACGGGCAGGTTCTGGTGTCGCCATAACGTGCCGGCTCCGCCGGCACATGAGTCTCCCCCGAACCTTCCCGTGGTGCGTTTCATCTTGGTTGCGCTCATCTCAGTTTCAGACTCGACAGGCCAATCAGCACCAGCATCATGCTGATGATCCAGAAACGCACCACCACCTGGTTCTCTTTCCAGCCCTTCAATTCGTAGTGATGGTGAATCGGCGCCATGCGGAACACGCGCTTGCCGGTGAGCTTGAAGGAGGCGACCTGCACCATCACCGACAGCGTCTCGACCACGAACACGCCACACATGACGAACAGAACGATTTCCTGGCGGACGATGACCGCCACCACGCCGAGCGCGGCACCCAACGCCAGTGCGCCGACGTCGCCCATGAACACTTCGGCCGGGTAGGCGTTGAACCACAGGAAGGCGAGCCCCGCGCCCGCCATGGCAGCGCAGAAGATCGCGAGTTCACCGGCACCGGGTACGAAGGGAACGCCGAGATACCTGGAAAAGACTGCGTTGCCCGCAACATAGGCGAAGATCGCGAGTGCAGAGGCCACCATCACCGTGGGCAGGATCGCGAGACCATCCAGGCCGTCGGTCAGATTGACTGCGTTCGACGCACCGACGATGACGAAATAGGTGAGCACGATGAAGGCGAATCCGGACAGCGCGAGCGTGGCATGCTTGAGGAAGGGAATGATCAGCTCGGTATGCTGCGGCAGGGTGGCGCTGTGCCACAGGTAGGCCGCGACCGCGAGCCCGATCACCGACTGCCAGAAATATTTCCAGCGCGACGGCAGGCCGCGCGAGTTCTTCTCCACCACCTTGCGCCAGTCGTCCACCCAACCGATGACCCCGAAGCCAACCAGAGTGAGCAGCGCCACCCACACATAGTCATTCGACAGGTCCGCCCACAGCAGCGTGGTGATGACCACCGACACCAGGATCAGCGCGCCCCCCATGGTCGGCGTACCGGCCTTGATGAGATGAGTCTGCGGACCGTCGCTGCGCACCGATTGGCCGATCTTCAGCGCGGTGAGCTTGCGGATCACCGCGGGGCCGACGATGAAGGAGATGGACAGCGCGGTGAGCGTGGCCATTACCGCACGCAGGGTGAGGTAGTTGAAGACGTTGAAGGCCCGGATGTCCTGGCCGAGGTGCTGGAAGAGCCACAGCAGCATGTCAGTGTCCCTCCGTGAAGCTCTTGACCACACGCTCCATCTGCATGAAGCGCGAACCCTTCACCAGCGCGGTGACGTCGGGAGCCAGGTCGTTCTCAAGCTCGGCGAGCAGTTCCTCGATGCGCTCGAAGAACATTGCCCCGGAGCCGAACGCGGCAACGCTCTCGCGGCTGAGATCACCCAGCGCAAACAGGCGGTCGACGCCTGCGGCGCGTGCCGCGCGCCCGATCTCGGCATGCAGCGCCGGTGCGTCGGCACCAAGTTCACCCATGTCGCCCAGCACGAGGAGCTTGCGTCCCGATTGCTGCGCAAGCACGTCGAGCGCAGCGCTTACCGAATCAGGATTGGCGTTGTAGGTATCGTCGAGGAAGACGCTGCCGTGCAGGGCGGCTTTCCACTGCAGGCGCCCCTTCACCCCGGCAAAGCCGGAGAGGCCGGCAACGATGCTGTTCGGGCTGACATCGAGGGCGAAGGCTGCCGCAGCCGCGGCAAGCGCATTCATGGCATTGTGGACGCCGGGTACCCGCAGCACCACGTCCAGATGGGCGCCGGGCAGGTCGATGGTGAGCACGGCGCTCGCGGCATCGAAATGGCCGCGCACTCGCGCCGGCTGCGCCATGCCGAAATCGACGACGCTGCGCTGCGCATTGGCTGCGCGCCAGATGCCCGCGTACGGGTCGTCGGCATTGAACACCGCGATGCCGCCAGTACCAAGACCGTTGAAGATCTCGCCCTTGGCGTGCGCGATAGCCTCCACCGAACCGAGCAGGCCGACATGCGCGCGCATCGCATTGTTGACCAGTGCCACCTCCGGCTTCACCAGCCGCGTCAGGTAGTCGATCTCGCCGACGTGATTCATGCCCATCTCGAATACGCCGTAACGGTGAAGCGGACGCAGCCGCAGCAGCATGAGCGGCACGCCGATATCGTTGTTGAGATTGCCCTCGGTCGCGAGCACCGCCGCCTCGTCGCCGGCCTCGGCACGCAGGATCGCAGCCAGCATCTCCTTGACGGTGGTCTTGCCGTTGCTGCCGGTGATCGCCACCAGCGGAACATCGAAACGCTGGCGCCACGCGGCGGCCAGCCGGCCAAGCGCCAGCCGCGTATCATCGACGCGCAGTGCGTCGCCTATCTCGGACGCCTGGCCGCGGTCGAGCACCACCCCTGCGGCACCCTGTTTTAAGGCCTGCGTGGCGAATGCGCCGCCATCGAATTTTTCCCCGCGCAAGGCGACGAAGAGATCACCGGGCCTGATCGCGCGGCTGTCGGTCGAGACCCGCCGCACGGGCGCGTCAGTCCCGGCAAAAGGGATGCCGAGCATGGCTGCAACATCCGACAGCTTGAGATTCATGTCCATGCGTCGAGCGCCTTTCTTGCCATGGCTTCGTCGGAAAACGGCAAGCGCTCGCTGCCGATCTCCTGGTAGTCCTCGTGTCCCTTGCCGGCGATCAGCACGACATCGCCCTGGCGTGCATCACCGATCGCCTCGAAGATGGCACGTGCGCGATCCGGCTCGACGCCGGGCTTGCCGGATACGCCAGCCAGGATGTCGTCGATAATGTGCTCCGGATCTTCATGGCGTGGGTTGTCGCTGGTAACCCATACGACATCGGCGCCACGGCTGGCGGCCTCACCCATCAGCGGCCGCTTCCCGCGGTCACGGTTGCCGCCGCAGCCGAAGACACAGATGAGCCGCGCGCCGCCGGCGACCTCACGCAAGGCTGCGAGCACCTTTTCCAACGCGTCGGGGGTGTGGGCGTAATCAACCACCACCAGTGGCTGCACGCCGCCACCGCCCAAGGTCTGCATGCGACCGGGCGGCGGCTCGACGTGCGCAAGCGCGCTGCATGCCGCGTCGAGCTGCTCGCCCGACACCAGGAGGGCAGCGAGTGCCGCCAGCAGGTTGGCCGCATTGAAGCGGCCCAGCAGCGGCGCGTGCAGCTCGGCGTTTCCCCAGTCGCTGCGCACGTCCATGGAGAGGCTACCCTGGGCCAGACGCAACCGCTCGCCGATGACCGCGCCGCGGATAAATCCATAGCCGGCAACGCGCGCTGCGCGCGTCTCGGCTTCCAGGCGGCGACCGAAGGCATCGTCCACGTTCAGCACCGCGCATTCGAGACCGGGCCAGGCGAAGAGCTTTGCCTTGGCCGCCGCATATTGGTCCATGTCACCGTGATAATCGAGGTGGTCACGCGTCAGGTTAGTGAGCACCGCGACGTTGAAGCGGGTGCCGTTGACCCGCCCCTGCGCCAGACCATGCGATGACACTTCCATCGCACACGCTGCCGCGCCCTGCCCGCGATAGTGCGCCAAGCGCTCGTGCAGTTCGATCGCGTCCGGCGTGGTGTTGAGCGCGGGGGTCAGGGCGCCGGGGAAGCCGTTGCCAGCGGTGCCGACAATGGCGGTCTTGCGCCCGAGGCGCGTCAGCGCCTGCGCAACCCAGTGCGCCACCGAGGTCTTGCCGTTGGTGCCGGTGACGCCAACCATGTGGAGCGCACGCGACGGCTCGCCATAGACATAGGCGGCGATTTCGCCGATGCGGGACTTGAGCTGGGTGACACCGGCATTGGGGACGGGCAGCGCCGGATCCCACTGGTAATGGTCGGCCTCCCACAGCACACCATCAACGCGCTGCACCACCGCTTGTGGAATGAAATCACGGCCGTCTCGCGCTTCACCGGGATACGCGGCGAATACGCTGCCCGGGCCGGCCTTGCGGCTGTCACTCGTCAGTGCCGTCGGGCGCAGCCCAAGGCGCTCCAGGATACGCGGCACGGATTCCACGACGTCTGACGCCATGCCGGATGATCGCGACTGGGCGGAGGCCGTCATGCGCCCCCCCGTGCATCGGGCGCACGCTGCGTCATCCGGGTTGCCGTCTCCGGCGCGTCCGGTGGAAGCCCGAGCTGGCGCAGGCTGGCCGCCATGACCTGGGCAAACACCGGCCCGGCCACGCTACCACCGTAATAGACGCCCCCGGAAGGTTCATCGATCACCACGCCGATGATGAGGCGCGGGTTGGATGCCGGAGCCATGCCCACGAACGACGACAGGTAACGGTCCGGGGCGTAGCGTCCGTCCACGAGCTTGTGCGCGGTGCCCGTCTTGCCGGCGACACGGTAGCCCGGCACCCGCGTACGCTGGCCGGTACCGCCTTCCTGCGTCACCGCCTCCATCATGGTGCGCACTTCACGCGCAACGTTGGGCGAGAAGACGCGAACACCGGCGATCTCCTGCGGTTCACGGCGCAGAAACGACAAGGGCACGACCTCACCGTCGTTGGCAAACGCCATGTAGGCACGCGCAAGCTGCAACAGGCTGACCGACAGGCCGTAACCGTAGGCCATCGTAGCGTGCTCGACCGGCTTCCAGCTCGCGGCATCGCGCAGACGACCGGCCGTCTCGCCGGGAAATCCCGAACCCGGCTTCTCACCGAAGCCCGCGCGCCGCAACACGTCCCAGTATTGCTCCGGCGTCAGTGACATGGCGAGTCTGACCGAGCCGACGTTGCTCGATTTCTGGATGATCTCGGTCACCGTCATCTGCGGGTGGGGGTGTACATCGCGCACCAGTTTCTTGCCGACGCGCCAGGTTTCCGGCGTCTCGATCACGCTGTCTGGATGATAGAGACCACGCTCGAGCACCGCCGCAGCGACGAAAGGCTTGATGGTCGAACCCGGCTCGAAGGTGTCGATCACCGCGCGATTGCGCATTGGCCCCGGTTGATAGTCGCGGCGGTTGTTGGGATTGAAGTCGGGCTGATTGGCCAGTGCGAGGATTTCGCCGGTCTTGGCGTCGAGCACCACCACGCTGCCGCCCTTGGCCTTGTGCTGGGCAATCGCTGCAGAAAGCTCGCGGTGCGCCAGGTATTGCAGCTTGAGGTCGAGGGCAAGCGTCAGGTTACCGCCCATCTGTGCCGTCTTCATCGGCGCCAGATCACGGATCGTGTTGCCGCGGCGATCGCGCAGGATCTGTCGCTGCCCCTCGCGACCGGCGAGCCAGTCCTGATAGGCCCGTTCGACGCCTTCCTGCCCGAGATCGTCGATGTTGGTAAAGCCCACGACATGGGCTGTGACTTCCGCAGCCGGGTAGTAGCGCCGGAACTCGCGCCGCAGATACAGCCCGGGCACGCCCAGGGTGGTGATCTTCGCAGCCTGCTCCGGTGTGACCGGCCGACGCACGCTGAACTCACCACGAACCTTGCGCGTGAGCAGGCGGGTCAGCTCCTTGGAGGACACCTCAAGAACCCGTGCGAGCTGCGCGTGCTGCACCTCGTTCAGCTTCAGCTCGGTGGGCCGCGCCCACAGCGACTCCACCGGCGTGCTGATTGCGAGCAACTGGCCGTGCCGGTCGGACACTTGACCACGCTGAGCGGGCAGGGTCAGGCTGCGGTTCGCCACCGCGTCCCCCTTGCCCTGCAGGTAGTCGGTATTGAGTCCCTGCAGATAGAAGGCGCGCCCCCCCACGACCACCAGACCGGCCAGCAGCAAACTACCGGCAGTGACCATGCGCCAAGGCGCAAGGTGCACCTTCAGCAGGCTCTTCGAATGGTAATTCACCGCGCGTTCACCAGCGGTTCGATCCGCATGCGCTCATGCGACGGCGCCACCAGACCAAGGCGGGTTCGGGCCAGCGCGTCCACCCGGGCCGGGTTGGCCCAGGTGCTCTGCTCCAGTTGCAATTGCCCCCACTGCTCTTCCAATCCACGCGCCTCCTTTTTGAGGCGCTCAAGCTCCACGAAATACACCCGTGCCCGATGCTGCGACTGGATCACCCCCAGTGCACACGCGATCAGCACCAGGGCGAGCATGATGTTCACACGGCTCATGCGCGCCCCCCTCGATCCACCGCCCCCGCTTCGCCAGAGCGCTCCGCCACGCGCAGCACGGCACTGCGCGCACGCGGATTGATGGCCACCTCCGCATCCGACGCATGGCGCGCACGGCCGACCAGCTTCAATCGTCCAGGCTTCAGCATCGCGGCAGGAATCGGCAGCCGTGCCGGTGCCTGTTCACCGCGCGCTTCGTCACGCATGAAGCGCTTGACGATGCGATCTTCCAGCGAATGGAAGCTGATCACCGCCAGCCGCCCCCCAGGTAGCAGGCGCGCGACACATTGCGGCAACACGGCACTCAACTCCTCCAGCTCGCGGTTGAGATAAATCCGTATAGCCTGGAAGCTGCGGGTCGCCGGATGCTGGCCCGGTTCGCGCTTCCTGACCGCCGCGGCAATGACGTTGGCGAGTTGCCCGGTGCTGCGCAGCGCTTCTTTTTGCCGTGCCGCAACAATCGCGCGCGCAATCGGTTTAGCAAACCGCTCTTCCCCGTAGGTGCGAATGACTTCACCGATCTCCTCCTCCGTCGCCGTCGCCAGCCAGTCCGCCGCCGACATCCCGCTGTCCGGGTCCATGCGCATATCGAGCGGCGCATCGAAGCGGAAGCTGAAACCACGCACCGCATCGTCGAGCTGCGGCGAAGACACACCAATGTCCAGCAGAATCCCGTTCACCCGCACCACGCCCAGTTCGTCGAGCACCGGACCTAATTGCGAGAACGCGCGCCGGACCAAAACCAGGCGCGCGTCCTTCAATGCTGTACCCGCGCGGATGGCGTCCGGGTCGCGATCCAGCGCGATCAACCGCCCCGCCGGGCCCAGGCGTGCCAGAATCAGTCGGCTGTGCCCGCCGCGCCCGAAGGTGGCGTCGACGTACACCCCCTGCGGATCGATCGCCAGCGCGTCCACCGCCTCCTGTGCCAGCACCGGCACATGGGCGGACCCCATCACAACGTGAACCCCTCCAGCTCGGGCGGCAGGCCGTCATCGCGAAACGTCAGCGCCTGCGCCACCTGCGCCTCCCAGCGCACCTCGTTCCACAACTCCACCTTGCTTCCCTGCCCAACCAGCACAACGTTCTTCTCCAGATCGGCAAACTTGCGCAGCATCGGTGGCAGCAAGATGCGGCCCGCGGCGTCCATGTCGCTATCGTGTGCGTAACCCACGAGCAGCTGCTTGATGCTGCGCGTGCGAGGGTTGAAATCGGACAGGGCGTTGAGCTTCTTCTCGATCGGCTCCCACTCGGGAAGCGGGTAGAGCAGCAGGCACTGGCCCGGATCAGCGGTCACGACGACGCGCCCGCCGCCGTTCACCAGCAGGGCGTCGCGATAGCGTGCCGGCACCACGAGCCGGTTTTTGCTATCCAGGCTGACTGTTGCGACACCGCGAAACATGCTCTCCCCGTATTGGAATCAGTCGTTGCTTGGCGGGGGATTCTCCCACAACTTCCCACTGCCAACCACTCTTTCCCACTATAGGGGATAGATTTGGGGGGGTCAAGCACGCAAACACAAAAAAAGCCCTACGTCTCAAGGACTTAGGGCCCATTGCCGGCTGTGGATAAGTTTCTGGAAAAACCGTCGGTTAGCGTCTTATTCTTCTCCAATTTTTAGGAGATAACGCTAAGACATTGAATTGCATAGAAAGAGGGAAAGTCGGTCGATAAGCCGGGTTCTGTCGTGGACAACCATTCCTCTAGGCCGGCCATTGCTGGCCGGCTCGAGCCACCTACCCGCAGACTCGGCGAGCCGCGTCATCGTCTGCCTATTTGGTGTTGCTCCAGATGGAGGTTACCGCGTTTCACGTCCACCCGGCGAACCGGGTTTACTCGTCTCTGTGGCCCTATTCCTCGCCTCGCGGCGTCCGGCCGTTAGCCGGCATCCTGCTCTGTGGAGCCCGGACTTTCCTCTCCCGCTTCCGCGGCAGCGGTTGCCTGACCGGCTTTCCCGCTTGCGATTATAAGGTTTTTGCCGAGCCGAAGCATTGCCAAGAGTTGGCCCTCAGTCTGGGGAATGATGCGGTCGCCGGACGCTTGCTCATCGAGAGATGCCCGCTTTTTTGGCAACCCTTCCTGGGTTGCGGCTTCAATTCACAGGGCGACCGGTTCGATGACGCCCAACGGCCCCACACAGGTGAAGATCGTCAACGTCATTCCGCCCCCACCAGAGGGGGCGGAATGAGCGGATTTTCAGCAGGCGTCACGCGGCCTGCGAGGAGGATGTGCAATCCAAGTGACTTGGCTGGAGCCGATGGCGCCGGCCGACGCACAGCGACACCCGCCCGAACCATGGTCCGAGTGATGTCCGTCGACGGTGGAGGCGCGTGTGCAATGAACTGCACGCTGAGTTCGGAAATCCCAGAGTGGCTCTCTGAAACCCGCGGGAATATTGGTGGCAGCTTGAAATATGAAGCGCCACCATAAAGGCAATCCCGGGGCGACGTCAGACCGCCACCCGCGTCCCTCGTCTCGCACCTGAAGCCTTGCGCTGGGGCTTGGATTCCCCCCCCAGGTGCTCGATCACCACCGGCGGCCGGTTCGGAAACTGTGCGACGAGATCCAGCCTGCCGCCCATGCTCTCCACGTAGTGCCGCAAGGTGGACAGCAGCATGTCGCTGCGCTTTTCAAGCCGGGAGATGGTGTCCTGCCCGACCCCGAGCGCCTCGGCCAGTTGCTCCTGCGTCCTCTCGGCTGCCAGGCGCAGGTCTTTGAGCGTGGCCAGTTCCATGGCGCGCGCTTCGATCCGCTGCCGACGTTCCTTGGGCAGCGCGGCCATCACATCATCGAGTTTTCTTGCCATCGTCGGACTCCTTGCTCTTTCGCTTCAGCGCGGACAGATGCTCGTCGAAACGCTCATCGGCCACCCTGATCAGGTGTTTGTAGAACCGTCGCTGATCCGCGCCGCCCTTGTCTCCACCGACCAGCAGGATCGCCTGGCGCTTGGGATCGAAGGCAAAGGCTGCACGCCACACCTCGCCCTGCCAGGAAAACCGCAGCTCCTTCATATTGGTGTGGCGTGACCCTTTGAGGGTATCCACCGTCGGTCGTCCCAGATTCGGGCCGAATTCCGCCAGCAGCCGGGCGTGCGCCAACAGTTCATCCTGCAGGTCCTCCGCCAGATCGGCGAACTCCGCGTCAAAGGCATCGTGGAAGAGGACGGTCCAGATCATGGACGCATTATGTATTCGATGACATATGGTGTCAAGATCATTATTCAGCGGAGTTTTTGTGAGGTCGAAGGCAATCTGGGATCATGCTGGCCATGTCCAACGGTGCCCCACCCCCTTCTGCCGAAACACCACAATGCGTGCGCTGCGCGATCTATGCGCGCGTCTCGGTGGCCGATGCCGGGCATCGCGAGCTGACCTCGATCACTGCACAGATCGAGGCCTGCGAGCAGTTCATCGCCAGTCGGCGAGGACTGGGCTGGGTTCTGGCAGGCCCCGCCCATGTCGATGAGGGGGTGAGTGCCGCCACCTTGCAGCGCCCGGGCCTGCGGGCGCTTTTGGACGACATCCGCACCAGGGCAAGTTCGACATTGTGCTCGTGCATCGGCTGGACCGGCTCAGCCGCAGCCCGTTCGATCTGTCAGATCTGCTGCCGCTATTCGCCGTGCAGGGCGTCGAACAGGCCAGCGTCACGCAGCCCATCGACACCCATACGCCCAATGGCCGCCTGTCTCTAAACATCCTGACCAGCTTTGCCGAGTTCGAGCGGGAAATCATCGGCGAACGCACGCGCGACAAAGTGGCCGCGACCCGTCGTAACGGGCGCTGGCAAGGCAACGGTACGCCCTTGGGCTACGGGGCCGATCACGAGCAACGCACGGTGGTCGCACCGCACGACGCCGATCTGGTGCGGGAGATTTTTCGGCGCTATCTCGCCTTCGGCAGCATGGCCGAGTTGATGGCCTGGATCGGCCAACGCGGTATCACGACGAAGCGGTGGGTTACCCGCGACGGAAAGACCCGAGGTAGACAGCCGATGGATCGCACCACGGTGTATCGCATTCTCAACAACCGGATGTACATCGGCGAAGCGTTCTTCCACGACGAGTGGCATAGCGGCATCTACCCGCCGATCATCGATCTGGAACTGTGGCGCGCAGTTCAGGAAAAACTCGCCCAGCGTGCCAGGCGCAAGGGTGTGCCCAACGAGGGGCGCAGCCCGCTGGAGTTCCCACTGCCGGGCAAGCTCTTCTGGCACGAAGGCGGGGCCTATACGGTTTTCAAGTGCGATGATCGTGGCGACAAGCGTTACCGATACTACGTGGCACCAGCCTCCGCCAGGCAGGAGACCGCTTCAGCCGTTCCATCATTCAACTTGCCCACCCCCGCGTCCGGGAATCCTTGGGGCTGCCTTTCTTGTACGTCGGCAAGTGTGTTCGTTTCAAGCTGGATGAAGTTCTGGCCTGGGCAAAACGCAGAACCGAGGAAATGGAAGCGCATGGCATCGAGGTGCCGAAGGATTCCCATACCCAGCGGCGTACATTGCTTGAGGCTTTGGCTCGACTGCCGGCATGACTAGATTGGATGCACCGCCGACCAGATCGGCGGCCATCCGACAAAGTTCCGTTTATTCGTCACTTACTTGCTTTCGACGAATAAACGGAACATACTTCCAAGCATGCGTGAAGCCACTCAAACCCAGCGCGTTATCGATCTGCTTACCCAGAAGGGGATGCTGCGCCCAATCGACCTGGACGCCATCGGCATCCCTCGGGTGGTGCTGACGCGCATGAGCATCGCTGGCCAGCTCGAAAAAATCGGCCGTGGCCTCTATCGCCTGCCGAGTCATGGTTCCGAAAACGAGAGCCTGGTCGCCATCGCGACCAAGGTGCCACAGGCAGTTTTTTGCCTGCTCACGGCCCTGCAATTCCATGAACTGACCACCCAACTGCCCCGCCAGGTCTGGATCGCCATGCCCCGAGGCAGCCACACCCCGAAAATCGACTACCCACCCGTCAAGATGGTGCAGTTTGCCGGGGAGGCTTATTCGGCAGGGATCGAGGAGGTCGAGCGCGACCAGGTCAAGCTGCGGGTCTACTGCGCAGCCAAGACCGTGGCCGACTGCTTCAAGCACCGCAACAAGATCGGCCTGGACGTGGCGCTCGAGGCCCTGAAAGATGCCCGAGCAAAAAAGAAGGCTTCGGCCGATGAGCTCTGGCGCTACGCCAAGATCTGTCGCGTCGCCAACGTGATGCGCCCTTACCTCGAGGCCATCGAATGAACAAGGACATCGCCGCCTCCGTCCGCTCCCGCCTGCTCAATCTTGCCAAGGCACAGGGGGTTGATTTCAACCAGGTGCTGGTGCGCTTCGCCTTGGAGCGCATCCTCTATCGCCTGAGCCAATCGGAGCATGCCGACCGCTTTCTGCTCAAGGGCGCGCTGCTATTCACCCTCTGGTACGACATGCCTCATCGCCCGACGCGCGATGCCGACCTGCTGGGTTTCGGGCCCAGCGATTTGGACTCTATTGCCCAGACGTTTCGGGATATCGCCGGTGTTGATGTGGACGACGGCATGGTTTTCGATCCGGCATCGGTCACCGCCGAAGAAATCCGCAAAGAGGCTGGCTATGCCGGCGCTCGGGTGCTGATCAGCGGTGAAATTGCCAAGGCATGCTGCAAGACGCAAATCGACATCGGTTTCGGCGATGCGGTCACGCCCGGACCGATCGATGCAACCTACCCCGTGCTGATCAATGATCTGCCGGCACCACGGCTACGCACCTATCCCGTCTACACCATCATCGCGGAAAAGCTGCACGCCATCGCCTTGCTGGGCATGACCAACAGCCGACTGAAGGACTATCTCGATTTGTCAGTGCTGCTGGATCGCGAAACCCTGGATGCCGACACCCTGGCCGGCGCGATCGCAGCTACATTCATCCGGCGTGGCATGGGAGTTCCCACTTCCCTACCAGTCGGTCTAACCGATGAGTTTTCAGGGGACGCGACTCGGCAAGCCCTGTGGCATGCATTTCTCAAGAAGAATGAATTGGCCCAACAAGCGCTGCCAGATGTTGTGGCCATGCTGCGAGCAGCACTGGGGCCGGCGCTGCTCCGTGCTGCAGAGCTGAACGTGGTCCAGAAGTAGAGAACCCGCCCGTACGCCATCTGACGCAGAAGAGCGGGCCTTGTTGTATCTGATGCTGTTCAGGCGCACCTGAAAACACGAAAGCCCACGCTTGCGCATGGGCCTCGGAACTGGAGATCCAGCACTAAGGCCAGAGCGTCCGATGCGCCGTGTATGCAACTCGCCGACCTCACGCGGTACAGCCAAAGTGCCATTGTTCCAACAATAAAGGAATATCGGCGCTCTTGATCCAGTTCAGGCCACTTGAATGCCCACTGCCGAGCGCAGGAAACAGCCAAGGCCAGTTTCCACGAAAGATGATTGGGCGAGATTTCATGCTTCGGTCGCCGGAGGCAACCAATCTACTACCATAACCTACCGCCCGGAAACCCGCACCAACACTGGAAGTAGCCTCGCGCACGCTCGCGAGGCAACCAGATAAAAACGGAGAACAGAGAGGCCAGGGAGAGCCAAAAGCGCGGAAATGTGGGGGGTGCCGCTCGCGAGGCAAATCCGTGAAGGCGCGCCTGGACTGGCGCTATGGGCAGACGTGAAAAAGCCCGAAACGAGTTCGGGCTTTTGAATATGGTGGCCAGTCTCGGAATCGAACCAAGGACACGCGGATTTTCAATCCGCTGCTCTACCAACTGAGCTAACTGGCCAAAAGAGGCGGCAATTTAACCGGTTTGGCCTGTCCGCGTCAAGCAGCAGGGCGCTGGACGGCTCAGCAGGCGAGCCCTTGCACGACGCACAAATGGCGCTTGACGATCGCCAGCGCGATCCACAGCCAGAACAGCAGGAAGAAGGTCAGCATGGGCACGTGGGCGTCGACGATGAAGCGCGGGGTGATGAAGCGCACCGCGCGTACTGCGGGGCTGGCGATGGTGCGCAGCAGACGGTAGAAAAGATTCTGCTCGCGGTATTTCCCGGCCAGCAGCGCCACCGCACCCTGGCCGAGCAGGGCGAAGCCGGCGACCTCGACCAGGGTGCGCGCGATCGAGACGAGCAGGATGTCGAAGGGCATGGCTGCATATGAGAATGGGATGCGCCATTCTAGCTCAGCTTGTCAGGCCGCCACGGCGCCAGGACAATGCGGACTGTCATCGCTTTTTCATCTCCCCATGAGCACCTTCGACCGAGTGCGCCACGCCTTGCGCGGTATGCTGCTGAACACGCTGGGCAAGCCGGACGCCGCGATCCAGGCCTATCGCGACAGTCTCGCCGCCGACCCCGGCCACGTGCCGACGCTGCGCATGTTGGGCTGGCTGGAGGCGCGCCGTGAGCGCTGGAGCGCGGCCGAGTCGTGGCTCAAGCTCGCGGTCGAGCTGGAGCCGGTCGACGCCCACACCTGGTTCAACCTGGCCTACGCGCGCGACAAGGGCGGCCAGGACGACGCGGCGCTCGCGGCCTTCGCGCGGGCGACCGAACTCGACCCCCACAACGACCGCGCCTGGTACGGCCTGGGCATGCTGCACGCGCGCCATGGCCGTCACCGCGAGGCGGCCGAAGCGTTGACGGAGGCGGCAAGGCTGCAGCCGATGAACGGCCTGGCGTGGTATGCGCTGGGCATGGCGTGGCAGCACTGCAACGAGCCCGACAAGGTGGCCGAGGCTATCGAGCACACGTTGAACCACGATCCGCAGACGGCGCAGCGGCTGATCCGCGATACGGGCCGCAGCGACTTCACGCACCGGCTGGCCTGAGGGAGAGAGAGGCGAAAAAAAAGCCGGCCCGCAGGCCGGCTTTCCGTTGTGCGCCGCGAGGCGCACGCTGGGGACGATCAGGTGGCTTCGGTCCGGATGTCGCCTTCCAGGCTCGGATAACGAACGTGGTCGACGAGTTCCTGGATCTCCTTCGATGGCGCCGGCGAGATCAGCGAGCCGATGATGACGCCGATGAAGCCGGCCGGCATGCCGAACACGCCTGCGGCGATCGGAGCGATGCCAAACCACTGGTTTGCCGCCACCCCGCCGAAGAACTCGTACGTCGTGTACATGTAGTACATGCACACGATCAGACCGGCGAGCATGCCGACGACGGCGCCCACGTAGTTGGCGCGCTTCCAGAACACGCCGAGCACCAGTGCCGGGAAGAACGCCGAGGCGGCCAGCGAGAACGCGGCACCGACGAGGAACAGGATGTCACCCGGCTTCAGCGACGCGGTGTACGCGGCGAACAGAGCGACCACCAGCAGCAGGCCCTTGGAGATGGCCAGGCGGCGAACGGTGGAAGCCTTGGGGTCGATCATCTTGTAGTAGACGTCGTGCGACAGCGCGTTGGCGATGGTCAGCAACAGGCCGTCGGCGGTGGAGAGCGCCGCAGCCAGACCGCCCGCGGCCACCATGCCCGAAACCACGTAGGGCAGGCCGGCGATTTCCGGCGTGGCCAGCACGATGAGGTCACCGCCGATGGTCATTTCGGCGAGCTGCACGAGGCCGTCCTTGTTGAGGTCGGTGATCTTCATCAGGGTCGGATCCACCGCCGCCCAGTTGGCGACCCAGGCCGGCAGCGACGCGAATGACGAGCCGATCAGGTTGTTGTAGACCTCGAACTTGACCAGCACCGCCAGCGCGGGCGCGGTGAAGTACAGCAGGAAGATGAAGAACAGCGACCAGAACACCGACTTGCGCGCGTCCCGCACCGAGGGGGTGGTGTAGTAGCGCATCAGGATGTGCGGCAGCGAGGCGGTGCCGACCATCAGGCAGAGCACCAGGGCGATGAAGTTGCGGCGCTTCTTGTCGGTTTCGGCCTGGTCTTCGGCCTTCGCGGCGGCGATCTCCGCTTCGGTCGCGTTGGGGTTGTCCTTCAGCAGTTTCTTCTCCGCGCCCTTGCCGGAGAACGCCGTGGCGTGCGCCGGCACCGGGCCGGCTGCCTTCTTCGCACCGTCGGCGGCTTTCTTCAGCTTGGCCAGCAGCGCATCCGGGCCGGTCAGATCGGCAATCTCCTTCTGCTTGGCCTCGATCTTCTTGGCGTCGGGTTCCGCCGCGGCGTTGAGCTCGGCGAGTTCGCTGTCGAGCTTGGCACGGGCTTCGCCTACGATGGCATCGGCGCTGCCGGCGGCGATCGCGGCTTCCAGCGCCTTCACCTTCTCTTCTGCGGCGAGCTGCTTTTCCTTGTGCAGCGCACGCACCGAGGCTTCGGCGGCGCCGAGCGTAGTGGCGGGATCGTTGAATTCCTTCTCCTTCGCCGTCACCTGCTGCAGCACCTGGCCGTAGGCGATCTGCGGTACCGGATTGCCGGTGTGCTTCACCGACAGCCACACCACCGGGATCATGTAGGCGATGATGAGGATGATGTACTGCGCGACCTGGGTCCAGGTCACCGCGCGCATGCCGCCGAGGAAGGAGCACACCAGGATGCCGGCCAGACCGACGAACACGCCGATCTGGAATTCCAGGCCGGTCAGCCGCGCGGTGATGATGCCGACGCCGTAAATCTGCGCGACGACGTAGACGAATGAGCAGATGATCGCGGCGACGACGCCGATGGTGCGCGGCAAGTTTCCGCCGTAACGGCTGCCGAGGAAGTCGGGAATGGTGAACTGGCCGAACTTGCGCAGGTAGGGCGCGAGGAACAGCGCCACCAGCACATAGCCGCCGGTCCAGCCCATGACGAAGGCGAGTCCGTCATAGCCTGTGAGATACAGAGTACCCGCCATACCGATGAAGGACGCGGCCGACATCCAGTCGGCGCCGGTGGCCATACCGTTGAAGATCGCGGGGACGCGGCGGCCGGCGACGTAGTATTCCGACACGTCGGCAGTTTTCGACATGATGCCGATGCCGGCATACAGCATGATGGTGGCGGCGAGGAAGATGTAGCCGATCCACTTCGGCGGCAGGCCCATCTGCTCGAGAATGGCGAGGACGATAACGAAGGCGATGAAGCCGCCGGTGTAGAAACTGTAGTACTTCTTCAGTTGACTGAAGAACTGGCTCTGGGTCAGTGCGGTCATCATTCGTCTCCCTCGTGGACACCGTATTCCTTGTCCAGCTGGTTCATGCGGCGCGCGTAGTACCAGATGACGAGGACATAGATGATCAGTGCACCCTGCGCGCCCATGTAGAAGGCGAACGGGAAACCCATGATGACGATGTTGTTGAGCTGCGGGGCGAAGTAGATGACGACGAATGTGACCAGGAACCAGATGGCGAGCAATACTGCGGTGAGCCGCAGGTTTTTCCGCCAGTACTCGTGATGTTTCTCCGACAACTGCATGGCAGGCCTCCGTGAAATGACGAACGGGCGCGCGTGAATGATTTGTGTTTAGCGCGTGCGCGGAGTCTAAATATTACGCTTGCAATCGCCAAGCAGTTTAGAAGACGCTAATGAATGGAAAGCCAGCGGCGCGCTCGCAACAGACGTTGCAGCTGGCGGGCGCTAGCGATGCCCTCGCGCGTAGCGGCGTCGAGCAGCACCAGCCACAACTCGGCCGTGGCGTAGGCGTCGGCGAGCGCGCCGTGACGCGCGTACACGGCGATGCCGAAGTGCGCCAGCCAGTCGTCGAGGTGGGTGCAGCGCGGCGCCACTGCGGGAAACAGCAGTGGTGCGACCACGGCGGCGTCGAACCAGGGTACGGGTGGCCGCAGCCCCAGCTGCGCGAGGGTATCGCGTTGCAGCACGGTCTGGTCGAAGCCGGCATGAAAGGCAACGCGCGGCGCGTTGCCCGCGAATTCCAGCCAATCGAGGAGCGCCGCGTGCGGCGCCTGTCCGGCGCGCTGCACGCTGTCGCTGATGCCGTGGATGAGGATGTTGGCGGCGCCGGTGGTCTGGGTTTGCGTCAGTCCCGTTTCGAAACTGCGGTCAAGCACGATGCGCCCCTGTTCGATCATCACCGCGCCGATCGACAACAGCGGGTCGCGCGTGGCATCGAGCCCGCCGGTTTCGACGTCAACCACGCACCAGCGCAGCGCGGCGAGCGGCTGGTCGAGATCGGGGGCGGGGCCTGCCGCCAGCGTTTCGCGCCGCGCCGCGCTCGCCGCGTCGAGTGGCGGTTGCGCGGGTCGGCGGAACGGCCAGATCACAATTTGTAATCCATCGCCAGTCGCGCCTGCACCTTGCGCGCCTGACGCAGGGCTTCCTTGAGAATGCGGCGGTCGAGCGGCGCGAGCGTGTCGGGGTCGACATGATTGTCCGGCACCTGCCCGGCACGCTGGCGTGCGTGCTGGTGGCGCAGACGCAGCAGTTGCAGGAAGTGGAAGGCGCGGTTCCAGTCGGCCAATTCGCCGTCCGGGATGTGCAGCGCGTGCGCGGCTTCGCGCAGGCGCTTCGCCGTGTTGGTCTGCGGAATGCCGGCCGCGAGCGCGAAGATGCGCGCGGCGTCGACGAAGGGCGTGGCGCCGGTGAGCTTGAGGTCGAGCGTATGCGGATGCGCCTCGTCGTCGGACAGCACGAAGTCGCGCACCACGCCGAGTGGCGGGCGGTTGCGCAGCGCATTGCCCGCCATCTGGTGGAGGAAGCGCGGATTCTTTTGCGCCGCGCGGTTCAGCCACGTACGCAGATCGAAGGCCAGCGTGGCGTCGCCGGCGAGCGGGCGGAAGTCGAAGAAGATGCTGGCGTGCAGCAGCGCCTCGGGGCTGCCATGATCGATCCATTGCGCGAACTGCCGCTGCCAGTCATCCGCCGACAGGCACCACTGCGGGTTGCCGGCCATGATGCCGCCCTTGCACAGTGGAAAGCCGCAGGCATCCAGCCGCGCGTTGACGCGCTGGGCGAACGCCAGCAGCGCTTCGCGCTGCGCGTCGTTCGCCTGGTCGAAGATCAGCGCGTTGTCCTGGTCAGTGGCGAGCGTCTGTTCCATGCGCCCTTCCGAACCGAGCGCGAGCCAGCACCAGCGCAGTCCCGCGAGTTTGCGGTCGGATTCGCTTTCGAGCCCCATGATGCGTTCGGTGAGGCGGTCGTTCAGACTGGAAATGATCGCGGTGAGGTTCTCCGCATCCATGCCCTGCGCCAGCAGGCTGTGCGCGAGGTCGCCGATGTCCTGCGCCAGCGTGGGCAGGCGCGAGGGATCGTCGATGCGGCCCAGCGCCGAGGTGATGCCTTCCACCGACAGGCGGCGCAGGGCGAAGATGTCCTTTTCCGACACCACGCCGGCGAGCTTGCCGTCGTGTACCAACGGCAGGTGATGGATGCCCTGGCGTGCCATCAGCACCAGCGCCTCGGCCACGGGCGCGTCGTCGGGCAATGTCGCCGGGGCGGGCGTCATCACCGCGGAAATCGCTGTGTCGAGCGGCACCTGCGCCAGCGTCACGCGCGCCAGCACATCCTTCAGGGTGAGGATGCCGACCGGCGCGCCGCGGTCGTCGGCGACGATCACCGAGCCGATGCGCGCGGACTCCATCGCCGCGAGCGCATCCGCGAGCGGCGTGGCGGGCAGCACGGCATACGGCGCGCGCCGCACCAGGCTGGCGAGCGGACGTGCGAAGCGCTGCTCGTCGTCGAGCGCCAGCGCATATTCCGACTGCACCGCGCGTTGCGATTCCTCCAGCAGGCTGGCGATGCGGCGGGTGCAGAAGTCGTTGAATTCCATGCTGCGCGCGAGCAGCGCGTGGAAGTCGGCGGCAGGCAGCAGATAGCAGAACGTGTCGGCCGCGGCGACGTAGCGGTTGGCGACGCCGCGTCCCGCGAGCAGCGCGCCGAGCGGGAACATCTCCCCCGCTGCCAGCTGGAACACCGTCTGGCCGTCGGCGGTGACGCCGCTGACCGTGCCCTGCTTGATGACGAAAAGCGCATCGGGCGGGGTGTCGGCCGGCTCCAGCAGCACCGCGTGCGCGGCGAAGTACGCCAGCGACAGCCGCTGCACCAGCCACAGCACTTCGTCCTCGGCCATCGCCGCGAACGGTGCCTGCCGCCGCAGCGCGTCGAGAGTGGCGCGATGCAGGCTGTTGGCGAGGGGCTGCGAGAGGGTCATTTGCTCAGCTTAATGTGCTGCCGCCTCGACGACAATATTTTATGTCGTGCGCGAGAGCCGTCGCTGGCGCTGGCGATGCACCAGGCCGGCAAGCATGGCGAGCGTGCCGAACAGCAGCAGCGCCGGACGCACGCCAAGGACATGGGTGACGCTGCCCATCGCCAGGCTGCCCAGTGGCGCGATGCCGAGAAACGCCATGGTGAAGGTGGCCATCACCCGGCCGCGCATGTCGTCACGCACCCAGCTCTGCAGCAAGGTGTTGCTGCCGGCGGCGACCAGCACCACCGCAAAGCCGAGCAGCATCAGGATGGGATAGGCGAGCGCCGGCACGGGGTTGAGCGCGAAGGCCGCCAGCGCGGCGCCGGCCAGCACCGCGGCACGCCCCACCCAGCGCGCCAGCCCGTCGGTCGACACGCGCGACGCGAGGAACAGGCTCGCCAGCAGCGACCCGGCGCCGGCGCTGCTGACCAGCAGGCCGAAGGTGCGCGCATCGCCGCCCAGTTCGGTTTTCGCGTAGAGCGGCATCATCGCCACATAGGGCGCGATGAGCAGGCTGACCGCCGCCACCAGCAGCAGGAACAGGCGGATGTCGCGGTGGCTGAACGTGTAGGCCAGGCCGTCACGCAGCGCGTGCAGCGCGGGCTTGGCTTCGCCGTTGCCGGGGCGGGCGTGCAGCGCCGCCAGTGCGAGCAGCACCGCGAGATAGGACAGGGCGTTCAACAGGAAGCACACCGCCTCCCCGGCCCACGCGACGATGACGCCGGCCAGTGCCGGGCCGACGAAGCGCGTCGCGTTCATCATGAAGGAATTGAGCGCGATGGCGTTGGGAAGCAGGGCGCGGTCGCCGACCAGATGCACCACCAGCGACTGGCGCGCGGGAATGTCCACCGCGTTGATGCAGCCGAGCACGAAGGCGAGCCCGATCAGCAGCGCCGGCGTCGCCAGGCCCTGCCAGGCCAGCACCGCCAGCGTCAGCGCCTGCAGCATGGCGAGCAGTTGCGTCGCCATCATCAGCCGGCGGCGATCGACTCGGTCCGACCACACGCCGCCGAAGGGGGCGAACAACAGGATCGGCAACTGGCTGGCGAAGCCAAGCAGACCCAGCACCAGCGCGGAGTTGGTCAGCCGGTAGGCAAGCCAGGCCATGGCGATCTGCTGCATCCAGGTGCCGGCGAGCGAGACGATCTGGCCGGCGAAATAGAGGCGGAAATCGCGTGCGCGCAGGGCACGCAGGGGATGGGGCAGGGTAGCGTACATCGATGTGGCGGGTCGGAGATGCGATGATCGCATCGATCCACGGTGTGAACCAGCGCAGGGACGGCGCGCGTTGGCGCGCCCGCTTCCGCGCGACGCCCCACCGGGCCGTTTTGCTCGCCCCATGGACATTTCGGGAACAAAAAAAGCCCCGCCGAAGCGGGGCTTTTCGCGCGGGCCGGAAAGCCGGGCAAATTACATCATGCCCATGCCACCCATGCCGCCCATGTCGCCGCCGCCCATCGGCATGGCCGGCTTGTCCTCCGGCAGGTCGGCGACCATGCAGTCGGTGGTCAGCATCAGGCCGGCGATCGACGCGGCATTTTGCAGCGCGGTGCGGGTGACTTTCGTCGGATCCAGCACGCCCATCGCCACCATGTCGCCATACTCACCGGTGCCGGCGTTGTAGCCGAAGTTGCCGCTGCCTTCCAGCACCTTGTTGACGACGACCGAGGCTTCCTCGCCGCAGTTCTTGACGATCTGGCGCAGCGGTTCCTCGATGGCGCGCAGCACGATCTTCACGCCGGCGTCCTGGTCGTGGTTGTCGCCCTGAACTGCGGCGGCGGCGGCCTTGGCGCGCAGCAGCGCGACGCCACCGCCGGGGACGATGCCTTCTTCCACGGCAGCCCGGGTCGCGTGCAGCGCGTCCTCGACGCGGGCCTTCTTCTCCTTCATCTCGACTTCGGTCGCAGCGCCGACCTTGATCACTGCAACACCGCCGGCCAGCTTGGCCTTGCGCTCCTGCAGTTTCTCCTTGTCGTAGTCGCTGGTGACTTCGTCGATCTGCTTGTTGATCTGGGCGATGCGGCCCTTGATCGCGTCGTGATTGCCGGCGCCGTCGATGACAGTGGTGTTTTCCTTGCCGATTTCGATGCGCTTGGCACGGCCGAGGTCCTGCAGGGTCGCTTTTTCCAGGCTCAGGCCGACTTCTTCGGCGATCACGGTGCCGCCGGTGAGGATGGCCATGTCTTCCAGCATCGCCTTGCGACGGTCGCCAAAGCCCGGGGCCTTGACGGCGCAGGTCTTGAGGATGCCGCGGATGTTGTTGACGACCAGGGTGGCGAGCGCTTCGCCGTCGACGTCTTCGGCGACGATCATCAGCGGCTTGCCGGCCTTGGCGACCTGTTCCAGCACGGGCAGCAGGTCACGGATGTTGGAGATCTTCTTGTCGAACAGCAGGATGAAGGGGTCGTCCAGCACCGCCATCTGCTTGTCGGGGTTGTTGATGAAGTAGGGCGACAGGTAGCCGCGGTCGAACTGCATGCCTTCCACCACATCGAGCTCGTTCTCCAGACCGGAACCGTCTTCCACGGTGATGACGCCTTCCTTGCCGACCTTGTCCATCGCGTCGGCGATGATCTGGCCGATCGGCGCGTCGGAGTTGGCCGAGATCGAGCCGACCTGGGCGATTTCCTTGCTGGTGGTGCAGGGCTTGGAAATGTTCTTCAGTTCGTCGGTGATGGCGTTCACGGCCTTGTCGATGCCGCGCTTGAGATCCATCGGGTTCATGCCGGCGGCGACGAACTTCATGCCTTCGTTGACGATGGACTGGGCCAGCACGGTGGCGGTGGTGGTGCCGTCACCGGCGACGTCGGAGGTCTTGGAAGCGACTTCCTTGACCATCTGCGCGCCCATGTTCTCCAGCTTGTCCTTCAGTTCGATTTCCTTGGCGACCGACACGCCGTCCTTGGTCACGGTGGGGGCGCCGAAGGAACGGTCGAGCACCACGTTGCGGCCTTTCGGGCCCAGGGTCACCTTGACCGCATCGGCCAGGACATTGACACCCGCCACCATGCGGTGACGCGCGGAATCACCAAAACGTACGTCTTTTGCAGCCATGCTTTAACTCCTAAATATTCGAATTCGGTTGGGTTGCGTGCGGCAGGTATTTACTGCTCCACCACGCCCATGATGTCTTCTTCGCGCATCACCAGCAGTTCCTCGCCGTCGACCTTGACGGTCTGGCCGGCGTATTTGCCGAACAGCACGCGGTCACCGACTTTCACGTCGAGCGGAATCAGCTTGCCCTGGTCGTCTTTCTTGCCGGCGCCGACGGCGATAATCTCGCCCTGGTCGGGCTTCTCGGTGGCGGTGTCGGGGATCACGATGCCGGACGCGGTCTTGCGCTCTTCTTCCATGCGCTTGACAATCACTCGGTCGTGCAGAGGACGGATTTTCATTGCAAAGTCTCCATTGCGGTAACGTTGAATAACCGGCAGCGTTGGCTGCCCGAAAATAGGAAGCGGCGAAGGTGTGGTTAGCACTCGTCGCCGTCGAGTGCTAATAGTAGGGGCGCAATGTGACAATTTCAAGCCCATGGACGATCTTTTAAGCCGTACCCGCGCCGCCGTCTGGCACCCCTGCACCCAGATGAAGCAGCTGGAGGCGGTGCCGCCGCTGGCGGTTGCGCGGGGCGAGGGCGCGTGGCTCATCGACACGGATGGCCGGCGCTACCTCGACGCCATCTCCAGCTGGTGGGTGAACCTGTTCGGCCACTGCAACCCGCGCATCAACGCCGCCATCGCCGATCAGTTGGGGAAAATCGAGCACGTGATGCTGGCCGGCGCGACCCACGCGCCGGTGGTCGAGCTGTCGGAACGGCTGGGCAAACTCACCGGGCTGGGGCACGCCTTCTATGGCTCGGACGGCGCTTCGGCCACCGAGATTGCGCTGAAAATGAGCGCGCACTACTGGCGCAACCACGGCCATCCGGAGAAGAACGGCTTCGTCAGCCTGCAGAACGGCTACCACGGCGAGACCGTGGGGGCCCTGTCGGTGACCGACATTCCGCTTTTCAAGGCCACTTACGAACCGTTGCTTCGGCCCACGGTGCGAGTGCCCACTCCGGATGCGCGCCTGGCCGAGTCCGGGGAGTCGGCCGAAGCTTACGCACTGCGTTGCGCCGATGCGCTGGAGGCGCATCTTGCCGAGCATGCCGCCACCACCGCCGCGTTCATCATCGAGCCTCTGGTGCAGGGGGCGGCGGGCATGGCGATGTACCACCCGGTCTATCTCGCGCGCGCGCGCGAGCTGTGCGACCGTTATGGCGTGCATCTCATCGCCGACGAGATCGCCGTCGGTTTCGGCCGCACCGGCACGCTGTTCGCCTTTGAGCAGGCTTTTCTCCCCTCTCCCTCGGGGAGAGGGGCCGGGGGTGAGGACGCCGTGGGTGAGGGCACAGCGGGTGCCGGAGGCGGCAACGGCTCGCGCCGTTTTCGCGAGATCCCGCCCGAAGCCATCGAATTCGCCCGCAAGCTGCGCCACGAACAGACCGACGCGGAATCCAGGCTGTGGCACTTGCTGCGGGATCGCCGCCTGGGCGGACATAAATTCCGTCGGCAGCACCCCATGCCGCCCTACACACTGGATTTTTACTGTGACGAGGCCGGTCTGGTGGTCGAACTGGATGGGGGACAGCATGCGGAGTCCGCGCGGGACGCGCGTCGCGATGCCTGGCTTGCTCAGCAGGGCTTGCGGGTCTTGCGCTTCTGGAACGATCAGGTACTACAGGAAACCGAGTCGGTGCTATCCGTGATTTGGGCTGCCTTGCACGACGGCGCGCGCCCTCACCCCCAGCCCCTCTCCGCGCGCCCTCACCCCCGACCCCTCTCCCCAGGGGAGAGGGGGGAAAACGCGCAGGCAGGCTTCCGCCCCGATTTCATCTGCCTCTCCAAGGGCCTCACCGGGGGCTACCTGCCGCTGTCGGCGGTGCTCACGACCGACGCCGTGTATGAAGCGTTCTACGGTGACGCCACCGCGCGCGGCTTCCTGCATTCGCACTCCTACACCGGCAACCCGCTCGCCTGCCGGGCTGCGCTGGCGGTGCTCGACATCTTCGAGCATGACAACGTCATCGCCGCAAACCGCGTCAAGGCCATCGAGTTCACGCGCATTTTAGATGAAGTGGCCGCTCACAGACGGGTCCGGCATTTCCGCCACCTCGGCATGATCTGGGCGTTCGACGTCGCCGATGCCCAGCCCGGATTCGCCACCCGGTTTCATCGCGCGGCGCTGGCGCAGGGGGTGTTCATCCGGCCGATAGGTGCCACCGTCTACGCCATGCCCCCCTACGTGGTCGATGCTGACGCAATGCGGACGCTGGCGGACGCCCTGCTCGGCTGCCTCGCCGACCCGGCAATCTGAGCCGCCTGCGGTGCTTGACAGGCCACCTCCCTTGGCCTAAGGTAGTAATCCATTACTATCTAACTGCCGCAGCATGTCCGAGGAACCGGCCCGCAAGCGCCTGGGCGCAGACGAGCGACGCGAGGAAATCATCCGCGTGACGCTGGAGCTGGCTGCGCGCCAGGGCGTGGACGACGTCACCACGCAGGACATGGCCAACGCAATGGGCCTGACGCAGGGCGCGGTGTTTCGCCACTTTCCGAGCAAGGACGCGATCTGGCTGGCGACGATGCAATGGGTGCGCGACCGCCTGATGAGCGTGCTCGGGCGCGCCGCCGCCGCGGGCAGCGATCCGCTCGACGCCCTGCAGCGCATGTTCTACGCCCACATCGACTTCATCGCCGGCCACCCGGCGATTCCGCGCATGCTCATGTCCGAACACCTGCACGGGCGCAGCACGGTGCTGCGCAAGATGGTGACCGAGATCATGCTGGGCTTCGAGCAGAAGATCGCCGGCCTGCTCGAAGCCGCCAAGGCACAGGGCCTGGCGCATGCCAGCCTCGACACCCATGCGGCGGCGACACTCTACCTCGGCATGATCCAAGGCCTGGTGCTGCAGGCCTCGATCCTGCGCGACCAACGCGATTTGCGCGCGGAAGCGGCGCGCACTTTCCCCATCTTCATGCACGCCATCCGACCCAACCCCGCCCAAGGAGCCCCCCAATGAAACGCCTCGTCCTCGCCACCACGCTTTGTCTCGGCATCGGCCACGCCGCTGCCGCCGATCTGCACGCCCATCATCACGCACCTGCGCCGGACAACCGGGCCGTGCTGAAACTGACTCCGGACGAGCGCGCGATGCTGCTCGAGGAAATGCACCTGTTCCTCGCGGGCGTCGGCAAGATCACCGGGGCGCTCGCCCGGTCCGACATGGCCACCGTCGCCGCCACCGCGCGCCCGCTCGGCCCGCAAATGGCGCAGACCATGCCCGCCTCGCTGCGTGCGAAGCTGCCGATGGAATTCCGCCAGATCGCCGGGCCGCTGCATGCCGACTTCGGCCAGATTGCGCTCGACGCCGAAACCATGAAGGACGTGAGCCATACCCTCACGCAGGTTTCAACAATGCTGCAGAAATGTTCGAGCTGCCACGCGGCATTCCAGATCCGCGTGGTCGACACGGCCGAGCAGCACTGACCCGCCATGCGTCTCGCCGCCCTCGTTCCCGGCAAGCGCGCCCTCCTGTACGGCGTGGGCGTGCTGGCTTTTGTCGCAGCGTTCGCCTGGCTGCTGGCGACGCGCGGCCCGTTCGCCCCGGTCATCGTCGAAACCGCTGCGGCGACGCGCACCGACCTCGCGCCCAGCGTCACCGGCATTGGCACGGTGGCCGCGCGCGAAGACTATGCGGTGGGTCCGATCCAGGCCGGGCGCGTGCTGCGGGTGCTGGTCGACCAGGGCGACCGCGTCAGCGCCGGTCAGTTGCTCGCGGAAATGGACCCGGTGGACCTCGATCAGCGCGCACAAGCTGCGGCCAGCGCTGCCGCGCGCGCACGCCAGACCGCCGAGGCCGCGCAGGCCCAGGTCACCGAAGCCGCCAGCCGCGCGGCACTGGCGCGCGCCAACGTGGCGCGCTACGAAGCCTTGCTGCAGCAGAACTTCATCGCCCGTGAAATGGTGGAGAGTCGCCGCCACGAAGCGGCTGCCGCCGAGGCCGCGCTGGCCGGCGCGCGCGCGAGCGCCGTCGCCGCCGCGCGCGACGTGGCGCGGGCGGACTCCGAACAACAGGCCCTGGGTCGCAGCCGCGACAGCCTCAAGCTGCTGAGTCCGGTCGACGGCGTAGTGATCAGCCGCGAGGTGGAACCCGGCACCACACTGGTGGCCGGCCAGGCCGCCCTGCGGCTGGCCGACCCGGCGCGCCTCTGGGTGCGCGCGCGCGTCGATCAGGCCCGTGCGCAGGGGCTGGCGGTGGGGCAGGCGGCGGAGATCGTCTTGCGTTCGCGTCCCGGCGCACCCCTGCCCGGCAAGGTGGCACGCATCGAACTGGAAAGCGACACCGTGACCGAGGAGCGCATCGTCAATGTCGCGTTCGATCCAGCGCCTGCCGAACTGTATCTGGGCGAGCTCGCCGAAGTGCGCATCCAGCTGCCCGGCGCGCGCGACGTGCTGGCCGTGCCGCGCGCCGCGCTGGTCCAGCACCAGGGGCAAACTGGCGTGTGGCGCGTGGCCGAAGGGCGCACCCGTTTCCAGCCGGTGCAGCCCGGCCTGCAAACCGACGATCACGTGGCCATCACCCAGGGCCTCGCCGCGGGCGACACGTTCGCGGTTTACAGCGCAAAGCAGCTCGACGAAAACGTGCGCGTGCGCGCGACGCGCTGAGAGGCCGCATGATCAACCTTGCCCGCCGTGATATCGCCCATCACCTCAAGAGCTATGTGCTCACCGGGCTCGGCCTGGGCTTGCTGATCGGCGTCACGCTCACCATGGCCGGCGTCTATCGCGGCATGGTCGACGATGCCAAGGTGCTGCTGCGCGCGGTCGATGCGGACATCTGGGTGGTGCAACAGCACACGCTGGGCCCGTTCGCCGAGCCCTCGTCGGTGCCGGACGACCTCTACCGCCCGCTCGCCGGCATCGAGGGGGTGGCACAGACGGGCAACGTCGCCTACCTCACCATGCAGGTGTCGCGCGGCGGCACCTCGCAGCGCGTGATGATCGCCGGCTTCGAACCCGGCAAGCCGGGCGGACCGGCATTTCTCAGCGCCGGCCGGCCGATCGCGCGCGCGCATTACGAGGCGGTGGCCGACGAGAAGACGGGCTTCAAGGTCGGCGACGTGGTGCGCATCCGCCGCAACGACTACACCGTGGTCGGCCTCACCCGGCGCATGGTGTCGTCCGGCGGCGACCCCATGCTGTTCATCCCGCTGAAGGACGCGCAGGAAGCGCAGTTCCTCAAGGACAACGACGCCATCATCGAGGATCGCCGCCGTCTCGAAGCCAACCCGGCGGTCAATCGCCCAGGCCAGCCCGGCGTGCTCGACGCGGTGTCGGCGATCCAGGCGTCGAGCACGCGTGTCAACGCCGTGCTGCTGCGCCTCGTGCCCGGCACTGATGCGCGCACCGTGGCCGACACCATCGCGCGCTGGCAGCGTTTCACCGCGTACACGCGCGACGACATGGAAGACATCCTCGTCGCCAAGCTGATCGCCACCGCGGCGAAGCAGATCGGTCTTTTCCTTGTCATTCTCGCGGTGGTGAGCGCGGCCATCGTCGCCTTCATCATCTACACCATGACGCTCGGCAAGATCAAGGAAATCGCCGTGCTCAAGCTCATCGGCACGAAGAACCAGACCATCGCCGCGATGATCATGCAGGAGGCGGTGGGCCTCGGCCTCATCGGCTTCTTCGTCGGCAACTTCGCCGCCACCCTGTGGGCGCCCGCCTTCCCCAAGCACGTGCTGCTGGAAACCGGCGACGCCGGCCGCGCACTGGTGCTTACCCTCGTGGTGTGCGCAGCGGCGTCGGTGATGGCGATCCGCGCGGCGCTCAGGATCGACCCGGCGGAGGCCATCGGTGGCTGAACCGGCAATCCTCATCGAGGGCCTGACCAAGCGCTATGGCAGCGGCAGCACCGCGGTCGACGCGCTGAAGGGCGTCGACATGCGCATCGAGCCGGGCGAAGTGGTCGGTCTCATCGGCCCCTCCGGCTCCGGCAAGTCCACCCTGTTGAAGTGCCTCGGCGCGGTGATCGAACCCACCACCGGCAAATTCACCCTCGGCGGCGAGGTGATCTTCGACAACGGCTGGAAGACGCGCGACCTGCGCGCGCTGCGGCGCGACCGCATCGGCTTCGTGTTCCAGGCCCCCTATCTCATCCCCTTTCTCGACGCCACCGACAACATCGCCCTGTTGCCGATGCTGGCCGGCAAGCCCAACGCCGAGGCGCGCCGCATCGCGCTCGACATGCTCACCGCGCTCGACGTGCAGCACCGCGCGCGGGCGCGCGTGCCCGAGCTGTCCGGTGGCGAGCAGCAGCGCGTGTCGATTGCGCGCGCGCTCGCCAACCGGCCGCCGATCGTGCTTGCCGACGAGCCGACCGCGCCGCTCGACAGCGAACGCGCGCTCAACGTGGTGCGCATCCTCAACCGCCTGGCGCAGGAATTCCAGACTGCGATCATCGTCGTCACCCACGACGAAAAGATCATCCCCACCTTCAAACGCATCTACCATATCCGCGACGGCAAGACCTACGAACAGGCAGGCGAGGGACGCGAACCATGAATATCACCTTTCTCGGTGCGGCGCAGGAAGTCACCGGCTCCAGCTACCTGGTGGAAGCGGACGGCGTGCGCTTCCTGGTCGACTGCGGCATGTTTCAGGGCGGGCGCGAGACGCGCGCGAAGAACCACCGCGCCTTTCCCTTCGACCCGCGCAGCATCGACTTCGTCATCCTGACGCACGCCCACATCGACCACTCCGGCCTCCTGCCACGCCTGGTCGCGCTGGGCTTCAAGGGCAAGATCCACACCACCCGCGCCACCTGCGACCTGCTCGCGGTCATGCTGCCCGACTCGGCGCACATCCAGGAAAAGGAAGCCGAATACGCCAACCTCGACCGCTTCCGCCGCGGCATGGAAAAGCGCAACGGCAGGAAGCACGCGGCGCCGCGCGAGGTCGCGCCGCTCTACACCGTGGCGCAGGCGCAGGCGTCGCTGAAACGCCTTAATCCGGTCGACTACGACCTCGAAATCGCGCCCCACCCGCAGGTGCGCTGCACCTTCCGCGACGCCGGCCACATTCTCGGATCCGCGATCGTCGAAGTATGGGTCGGCGAAGGCGCCCGCCGCCGCAAGATCGTCTTCTCCGGTGATCTCGGCCAGCCAGCACGGCCCCTGCTGCGCGACCCCACGCCCATCCACGACGCCGATTACCTGCTGGTCGAATCGACCTACGGCAACCGCGACCACAAGAGCCTGGAAGCGACGCAGGACGAACTCGTCGAGGCGGTCTGCGACACCCTCGAGCGCAAGGGCGGCAACCTGATCGTGCCCGCCTTCGCGGTCGGCCGCACACAGGACATGTTGTACCTGCTCGCCGATCTCACGCGGCAGGGGCGCATTCCCAAGCTCAACGTCTTCGTCGATTCGCCCATGGCGACCGCCGCTACCGAGATCACCTACAAGCACATGGCGCTGCTGGACGACGAGACGCATGAACTGATGGGTCGCCACGGCGGCGCGCAATATTTCCGCAAGCTCGATTTCGTCGAGGACGTGGAGGAATCGAAGGCACTCGATCGCGTCAAGGGCGGCGCCGTCATCATTTCCGCCAGCGGCATGTGCGAAGCCGGGCGCATCAAGTTCCACCTGCGCGCCAACCTGCCGCGGCGCGAGTCGACCGTGCTCATTACCGGCTTCCAGGCCGCCGGCACCTTCGGCCGCCGCCTCGTCGACGGCGCAAAGCGCGTCCGCCTGCTGGGCGAGGACATCACCGTGCGCGCCGACCTCTACACGCTCGGCGGCCTGTCGGCGCACGCCGACCGCAGCGCGCTGCTGGCCTGGCTGGGCCACTTCCGCAGCAAGCCGCGCCGCGTGTTCGTCGTGCACGGCGAAGCGGAGGTGGCGGAAGGTTTTGCCGCCGACCTGACAACACGATTCGGCTGGGATGCGATTCCACCGCAACCGGGGCAGTGCTTCGAGCTCGATTAACGTGAAACATCGCGAAGCGATTCTGTGTCCCCCTCGCCCGCTTGCGGGATGGGGAGAGGGAAACGGGCAGCGCCGGTTTCATCGTCAGGGGTGGCAACCCGCCATGCCCGTGAGCCTGCATGGGGAATACAAAATGTCCGTCTTCCGCCTCACGCTTCTCGTTGCCTGCTGTGTGCTTCCCGCCACACCCACCCATGCCACCTCGGCCGCCGAATGGGAAAGTTGCAGCGCGATTTCCGCCGATCCCGAACGGCTCGCCTGTTACGACGGCCTCGCCGGTCGGCCACAGCCGTTGCCGGAGCCGCAGCCGGCGCAAGCGGCGCCTCCGCCGGACATCGTCGGAGAGCGCGGGTCCGACCTGCTCTCCGCGTTGTCGCGCCACTGGGAGCTCGACGACGACGCCAAGCAGGGCGCCTTTCTCTTCCGTGCCCACCGCCCCAACTATTTCATGCCGCTGAAGTACAGCACCGCGCCCAACACCGCGCCGTTTGCCAGCAGCGCCACGGCGCCGGACTTCGACTCCACCGAAACCGAGCTGCAGCTCAGCTTCAAGGTCAAGGGCATGCAGGGCGTGTTCGGCCACGACAACCTCGACCTGTGGTTCGGCTACACCGTCACCTCGTTCTGGCAGGCCTACAATTCCGACCTGTCCTCGCCGTTCCGCGAGACCAACTACGAACCGGAGATGATGTGGGTGTTCCGCACCGACTACAGCCTCGCCGGTTTTCGGGGACGCTTCGTCAACCTCGGCCTCGTGCACCAGTCCAACGGCCGCGGCGAAAACCTTTCGCGCAGCTGGAACCGGGTCTACGCCCAGTTCGGCTTCGAGCGCGACAACCTCGCCCTGCTCGTGCGTCCCTGGTACCGGCTGCCCGAGCCCACCATCGACGACAACCCCGACATCGAGGACTACTACGGCCACGGCGACGTGCAGGCCTTCTACACGCACGGCCGCAACACCTGGTCCCTGCTCCTGCGCAACAACTTCGACCGCGACGACAACCGCGGTGCGCTGAAGCTCAACTGGAGCTTCCCCCTGCACGGCCGGCTCAGGGGCTACGTGCAATACTTCACCGGTTACGGCGAATCGCTCATTGACTACAATCACCGCCAGCAGTCGCTGGGGCTGGGCGTGAGCTTGACCGGGGGGATTTGAACGGCGCGGACGATGCGGCTGGCGGCGCGGCGGGTTGCGTTAACCCCTGTCTGAAGATAAGCTTAGTCCATTGGTTAGTCCATAAGAGCTTGTCATGGCCATTACCGTCAACGTCCACGAAGCCAAGACCCAGTTTTCCCGCCTGCTGGAGCAGGCACACGCCGGCCAGGAAATCATCCTCTCGAAAGCCGGCAAGCCCTATGCGCGCATGGTGCCGCTGGCGCAGCAGCACACCCCCAGGCGTATGCCCGGGCGTCTGGCCGGGCACATCGACGAAGCCTTCTTCGAGCCCCTGCCCGACGCCGAACTCGATGCCTGGGAAAAGCCTTGAGGCTTCTGCTCGATACCCACGCCCTGCTGTGGTGGTGGACCAACGACCCCAAGCTCTCCGATACCGCCCGACGCGCCATCGCCGATGACGACAATCAGATTCTGGTCAGTGCGGTCAGTGCGTGGGAAATCGCCACCAAACACCGGCTTGGCAAATTGCCGCACGCCGCGCAGGCACAGGATCGATTCAACGAACTGGTGGCCGCCGACGGCTTCGAACATCTGCCCATCGGTTACCTGCACAGCCTGAAAGCGGGCGCATATTCAAATGAACATCGGGATCCATTCGACCGCATGCTGGCTGCGCAGGCCGAACTGGAGCAAGCCGTGCTGGTGACGCTCGACCCTGTTTTTGCGGGCTTTGGGTGCCGGGTGTTGTGGTGACATCGGGATCTGGTGTGCCCGTTGGCCGAAATGTTCCGAAGGACGATTTGATCCCGGATTGCGCTCCGCTGCATCCGGGCTACGCTTGCTCAATAAAACCCGCGCGCGTTCCGTAATCGTGGCGACATGCTTTTCAACGGGAGGAGAGAATAATGTTCAGGAAATCCACGGTCATTTCGGAAGCGGCCGGCAATCGGGCATCCAGGGTATTCAAATTCATCGCCCTGGGGATCGTGGCGCTGATCCTCGTCAACTGGCTATCGCCCTTCACCGTCATCCCCGCCGGCCACCGCGGCGTGGTGACCACCTTCGGCAAGGTGAGCGAAACGGTGCTGGGTGAGGGCATCCATCTCATCATTCCCGTGGTCAACACCGTGCACAAGATCGACGTGCGCATCCAGAAGGGCGAAGGCTCGGGTGAGGCGGCGTCCAAGGACCTGCAGACCATCCACACCACCGTCGCGCTCAACTACCACCTGAAGCCCGATCGGGTCGCCATCACCTTCCGCGATATCGGCGGCCTGCGCGAAGTCGAGGAGCGCATCATCCTGCCGTCCACGCAGGAAGCCGTAAAGGCCATCACCGCGCGCTACACCGCCGAAGAACTCGTCGCCAAGCGCGAAGAAGTGCGCAACAGCATCAAGTCCTTCCTCGTCGACCGGCTCGGCCGCCACGGGTTGATGGTGGACGAGTTCTCCGTCACCAACTTCGACTTCTCCAAATCCTTCAACGACGCCATCGAAGCCAAGACCACCGCGGAACAGCTGAAACTCAAGGCCGAACGCGACCTGCAGCGCATTCGCGTCGAAGCCGAGCAGAAAGTTGCCCAGGCCGAGGCCGAAGCCCAGGCGCTGCGTCTGCAGAAGCAGGAAATCACGCCTGAGCTCATCAAGCTGCGTGAAATCGAGGCACAGCGCCTCGCCATCGAAAAATGGAACGGCGTCCTGCCCAACGTCACGGGCGGCGCGGTGCCGTTTATCAATGTGGGACGGTGATCCTGGGGATGCTTCGAAGCTAGACCTGGCCCTTCCATTCGACCTGGCCCTTCCATTCTCTTCCATTCTTGGTCATTGAGCCGGTCGACTATAAAGCATAGAATTTTCGTAGTGCCTGCGCACCAAGCGGTTCCACGATGAAGTCACACCGAATCCTGAACGCCACGTCCAAGGATGCGAGCATGCCAATTGCCACGGAAAATCTCTCGCGCAGCGAAAAGCTGCGCATCATCGAACAGCTCTGGGACGAGCTTTCTCACGATCCCTGCAGCATCGAATCGCCCGCCTGGCATGCGGACGCCTTGCGCGAGGCCGAGGCTCAGGTTGCGAGCGGCGAAGCCAGGTTTCTGGACTGGGAGCAGGCCAAAGCCCGTTTGCGCCAAGGCGATGCATGACAATACGCATCCTCGGCCTGGCTGTAGGGGATCTTGAAGCAGGCAGAGACTTTTATGAGCGCCAGGGCAAGACGGATCATCAGCCTGCGCCGCGCCAACCGTCGCGAGGTGAAACATTATGGCCAAAGTATCTAAGCGCCCCGCCGTGGCGATGCCCACGGTTGAGGAGGACAAAGCGATCACTGCCGCCGCCCGCAGCGATCCGGATGCGCAACCACTCACGCCGAAGCAATTGAAGGAGATGGTACCCCTGCGCACGCTGCGCGGCCGGCCCAAATCGGACAACAAGAAATTGCTGGTTTCCGTACGCTACAGCCCGGAGGTCGTGGCGTATTTCAAGTCGACGGGCGAAGGCTGGCAGTCGCGGATGGACAGCGTGCTTCGCGACTATGTCGCTCGCCACTCGCGCGGCACGCATTAACATTAACAACGCCGCGCCAGCGCGGGTTCACTGGGCGCGGAGCCGCAGGGAGCCCTAGGGACACCCATTAGCCGACCGGAGCCCCAGGGACAGGTCTAGCTTTGTAGCATTTCCTCTTGCCAGGACACTTGTCGTGACCCGCAAGAAACGACCGCCTGTGGTTTTCCGGTCGAGTCTCTGACACGTGCAAATCCTCAGTGTCCGCCCGAAAGCGCCCGCTCCGGAGCCCCAGGGACGGAGCCCCAGGCAGGGACGGAGCCCCAGGGACAGGTCTAGCTTTGTAGCATTTCCTCTTGCCAGGGCACTTGTCGTGACCCGCAACAAACGACCGCCTGTGGTTTTCCGGTCGAGTCTCTGACACGTGCAAATCCTCAGCGTCCGCCCGACAGCGCCCGCTCGATCAAGGCGTGCACGTACCGTACCGGAATGGCGTAGCTGATGCCGCTGGGGTTCGACAGCGCGGTTTCCTTGGCGCCCTTCACGTAGACGGAGTTGACGACACCGAGCACTTCGCCGGTTTCGGGGTGCCACACGGGGCTGCCGCTGTTGCCGGGGTAGGCGATGGCGTCGAGGGCGAAGACTTCGTAGCTGTCGCGCGCCTGCTTGATGGCGCGCGCGGTGATCTGAGTGGCGCTGGGCGGCGGGGTGAAGGCGGGGACGATGGCGGCGAGGCCGGCGCGGTGGGTGGAGGGGTTGAGGCCGAGCACGGAGCCGATGGGGTAGCCGGTGAAGTAGAGCTGGCTGCCTTCGCGCGCCTGGGTGGCGTCGCCGAGCTTCAGCGCGGGCAATGGTTCACCGTCGATCTTCAGCAGAGCGAGATCGCGCGCGCGGTCGGTGGCGACAATTTCGGCGCGCCGCACGGTCATCTGTCGGTCGCGGCCGATGAAGACGGCATGGGTTTCATTCTTGGCGGGGTCGAGCGGCTTGGCGAAGATGTGCGCGCAGGTGACGACGTGGCGGCCGTCGAGCACGGCAAAGCCGGTGCCCTGCAGATTGGCACGCGGGCTGGCGGTGGGCGAGAAGAGGCCGACGCCGACAACGCCGGGGCGAACGTGGAGCAGGGTGTCGGCGACGTCGGCCCGGGCCGGCAGGGTTAGAACCAGCATCACCAGCGCCCAGCTGGTATGCGCCTTGCAGGGAAAACCGCCAATCCACCGCCGGATGCGACAAGGCAGCATCATGCAAATTCGATACAATCCGGGCGGCAGCAAAGATTTTTTCTTCATAACAAGGAATCCTGGCATGAGCGTTGTTGCAGTGGTCGGACTGGGTTACGTGGGGCTGCCCCTGGCGGCGGAATTCGGCAAGAAGACGACCACCATCGGTTACGATCTTTCCACGGAAAAGATCGACAACTACCGTCGATTCTGCGATCCCACCGGCGAAGTCTCGACGGACGATCTCAAGGCCGCCAAGCACCTCACGGTGACGACCGATCCGGCGGCGCTGGCACAGGCCGACTTCATCATCGTCGCGGTGCCCACGCCGGTCGACGAGGCGCACATCCCCGACTTCTCGCCGCTGGTCGGATCCAGCACCACCGTCGGCAAATACATGAAGAAGGGCGCCACGGTCATCTACGAATCCACAGTCTACCCCGGCGCCACCGAGGAAGTGTGCATTCCGCTGCTGGAGAAGCATTCCGACATGAAGTGGAAGCAGGATTTCCACGTCGGCTATTCACCGGAGCGCGTGAACCCGGGCGACAAGGAACGCACGATCACGAAGATCACCAAGGTCGTGTCCGGCGACGACGCGGCGACGCTGGAGCAGGTTGCCAGGCTGTACGAGTCGGTCATCACCGCGGGCGTGCATCGCGCAAGCTCGATCAAGGTCGCGGAAGCGGCGAAGGTGATCGAGAACACCCAGCGCGACCTCAACATCGCGCTGATGAACGAGCTGGCGCTGATCTTCCACCGCATCGGCATCGACACGCTGGAGGTGCTGAAGGCCGCCGGCACCAAGTGGAACTTCCTGCCTTTCCGCCCCGGCCTGGTGGGCGGCCACTGCATCGGCGTCGACCCCTACTACCTGACCCACAAGGCCGACATGCTCGGCTACCACCCGCAGGTGATCCTCGCCGGCCGCCGCATCAACGACGGCATGGGGGCCTACGTCGCACAGGAGACGGTGAAGCAGATGATCGCCAACGGCGTGCAGGTGAAGGGCGCGAAGGTCAACGTGCTCGGCCTCACCTTCAAGGAGAACTGCCCCGACCTGCGCAACTCCAAGGTCGTCGACGTCATCCGCGAGCTGCAGTCCTTCGGCTGCGACGTGCACGTGCATGATCCCCTCGGCGAGCCGCGCGAGGCCGAGCACGAGTACGGGATCGCGCTCACCGCATGGGACGACCTGCCCGCGTGCGACGCCGTCGTCGCCGCGGTTTCGCATGCCGCCTATCTCGAAAAACCCTTCGCCGAGCTCACGGCGTCCCTGAAGAAAGGCGGCGTCTTCACCGACGTCAAGTCGGCGTACGATCCCGCGGCGGTGGCCGCGGCCGGCTTCACGCTGTGGAGGCTGTGATGACCGCGTTCGACGTGCTGAAACGGCAGCTCGCCGCCGAGCCCAAGACCTGGCTGGTCACCGGCGCGGCGGGGTTCATCGGCAGCAACCTGGTCGAGGCGCTGCTGCTGCTCGGGCAGAAGGTCGTCGGGCTGGACAACTTCGCCACCGGTTCCGAGAAGAACCTGGCGCAGGTGCAGGCGAGCGTCGGCGACCGCTGGCAGGACTTCAGCTTCAAGCGCGGCGACATCCGCGACCTCATCACCTGCCACGGCGCGTGCAGGGGCGTCGACTATGTCCTGCACCAGGCCGCGCTCGGCTCGGTGCCGCGCTCGATCGAGGACCCGATCTCGACCCACGCCGCCAACCACACCGGCTTTCTCAACATGCTCGTCGCGGCGCGCGACGCCAAGGTGAGGCGCTTCGTCTACGCCGCATCGAGTTCGACCTACGGCGACCATCCCGGCCTGCCCAAGGTCGAGGACGTCATCGGCAAGCCGCTGTCGCCGTACGCCGTCACCAAGCTGGTGAACGAACTCTACGCCGACGTATTCGGCCGCTGCTACGGCATGGAGTCGATCGGGCTGCGCTACTTCAACATCTTCGGCCGCCGCCAGGATCCCAACGGCGCCTACGCCGCGGTGGTGCCGAAGTGGGTCGCCAGCATGATCCACAACGAGCCGGTCTACATCAACGGCGACGGCGAGACGAGCCGCGACTTCTGCTACATCGACAACGTCATCCAGGCCAACCTGCTCGCGGCCACCAGCCAGCACCCCGAGGCGGCCAACCAGGTCTACAACATCGCCGTCGGCGACCGCACCACGCTGAACGAGCTGTTCGAGGCGATCCGCTCGCTGCTCGCGCCGAGGTTTCCCCACCTGGCCGACTTCAGGCCGGTCTACCGCGACTTCCGCCCCGGCGACGTGCGCCATTCGCTCGCCGACATCACGAAGGCGCGCACGCGGCTGGGTTACGCGCCGACGCACCGCATCGGCGAGGGCCTCGCCGAGGCGATGGACTGGTACGTGCGGGACCTGGCGTAGCCGGCCGCACACGTCCGGCGTGCGGGGCGGCGAAACCGTGCCGCAGGATTCGGCATAATGGCGCGATGCCGCTCCGAATCACCCTCCGTTTCGCCGCTGTCCTGCTGCTTGCAGGTCTTGCCGCCTCCGCCCGCGCGGCCGCGCTGCCTCCCGCCTTCACCGCCGCGCTGAAGCAGGCGGGTATTCCCCTCGACCACGTGGCGGTGGTGGTGCAGCCGCTCGAAGCACGGTGGCCGACGCTCAGCCACAACGCCGGGGCGGCGCTGAATCCGGCGTCGGTGATGAAGATCGTCACGAGCTTCGCGGCGCTCGACCGGCTCGGCCCCGGCTACGCGTGGACGACCGACGTCTGGGCCGATGGCGTGGTCGCCGACGGCGTGCTCGACGGCGACCTCGTCATCAAGGGCCACGGCGATCCGGGTCTCACCCTCGAGCGGATGTGGCTCCTGCAGCGCGAACTGCGCGCGCGCGGCATCCGCCATGTGCGCGGCAACCTGGTGCTCGATCTCAGCCATTTCGACGTGCCGCCACACGACCCGGCCGCGTTCGACGGCGAGCCCTTCGCCCTCTACAACGCCGCGCCCGGACCGCTGGTCGCCAACTTCAACGCGACGACGCTGCGCCTCAGGCCGCAGGGCGACGAAGTGCGGATCGAGCCCGACGTCGCGCTGCCGGGCGTGGCGCTGCGCTCGCAGGTGGTGCTGGAGGAGGTGGCAGCGTGCAACGGCTGGAGGGACGCGCTCGCGCCGGCGCAGCCCGATCCCGCGCGCCTCGAGCTGGTGGTGAGCGGCCGCTACCCACGCGGCTGCGGCGAGCAGGCGTGGTCGCTCAGCCTGTTCGAACCGGCCGCCACCTTCGACCTCACCTTCCGCGGCCTGTGGGCGGAGGCGGGCGGCACCCTCGACGGCGCGACCGTGCCCGGCATGGCGCCGCAAACCGAGCCGCTGCTGCGCTTCGTTTCGGAGCCCCTGGCCGCCACGCTGGTCCGCCTCAACAAGCACTCCAACAACCTGATGACCCGCAATCTTTACCTGACGCTGGGCGCGGAGGCCTACGGCGCGCCGGCGACCCTGGAGAAGGGGGAGCGCGCCGTGCGCGACGCGCTGGTGCGGCACCATGTGCCGACCGACAAGCTGGTGCTCGAGAACGGCGCCGGCCTGTCGCGCATCGAGCGCATCAGTGCCGACGCGCTCACCCGACTGCTGCACGCCGCGTGGAAAAACCCGCTGTTCGCGGAGTTCGCGTCGGCGCTGCCGATCGTCGCCATCGACGGCACGCTGAAGCGCCGCTTCAACGGCAGCCCGCTCGGCGGCAGCGCGCACCTGAAGACCGGCACCCTGCGCGACGTCAGTGCGCTCGCCGGCTACGTGGTCACGGCGCGCGGCGAGCGCGTGAGCTTCGTCATGCTGGTGAACCATGCGAACGCCGGCCGCAGCGAAGCGGCGCAGCGCGTGCTGCTCGAGTGGGTCCATGCGGGCGGGGCGAGCGGCAGGAAGGGACGACGCCGATGAATCCGTGCTGCCGCGTGATGGCGATGTTTCTGGTGCTGCTGGCGCTGTTCCAGGCGCTGCCCGTCGCGGTCGACGCCTGGCAGGCGCGGCAGTGGCCGGACGCGCCATCGGAGTGGATCCGACTGGCGCCGCTGCCGGGCGCGCTGTGGCTGTACCTGCGCTACTTCAGCATCCTCGGCTGCCGCCGCTGCGGGGGCGATGATGAAGCCCGATAAGGTACCCGAGTGGGTGAACTGGATCGCGCAGGACGCCGACGGCGCGCTCTGGGGCTACGAGGCGGAGCCGAACCGACAGCACAACGGCTGGTAGCTCGGCATGGGCGATCCGCCGGCCGACTGGACGACGACGCTGACGCGCTGGCCGGCACGCCACGACTGAGGGCGCCGGTTCACGGCGCCGCGGGCGCGTCGAGCTGCAGCTGCCCGTCCTTCACCGGGATGCGCGGCCCGGGCTCGTGGTCCATGCGGACCTGGCCTTCCTCGTCTCCGAGGCGGTAGCGCACCTCGTAGCCGATCGTCTTCGTCTGCGTATCGTAGACGGTCCTGCAGCGGCGCTCGGTGCGGCTGACGGTGCTCTTTTCCTGCATGCCTTTCTGCACCTCGTGGCCGGCGTAGCCGCCGGCCGCAGCGCCGGCGATGGTGGCAAGCGTCTTGCCGCTGCCGCCGCCGATCTGGCTGCCGACCAGGCCGCCTGCGACCGCACCGATCGCAGTGCCGGCGATGCGGTTGGGATCCTTGACCGGCGCCTGTTCGCTGACGACGACATCGTCGCAGACTTCCCGCGGCGTCTTGGTCGTTTCCTTCACCGGCTCGACCGCCAGCACCTCGGCGAACTCCGGCTCGGGGTTGAGCGCCTTGTAGCCCGCAACGCCGCCGATCGCGGTGACGGCCACGGCGCCTGCAATGATTCCTGTGAGCATGGACCTATTCATGTTCTTTCCTCCTTGCCGGGAAGGACGGCATGAACCGCCTATCCCATGATAGGCAATCGCCGGCGCGTTCGGCTACGCCGGCTGCAGCAGGTCGATCCGGAAGCTGTCCTCGTAGGGCGGGACGTTGCACTCGATGACGTCCGACGGCGCGACGTCGAGGCGCACGCCGACGATGTCGGTGCGCACCGGCAGCTTCGCCGCGCCGCGGTCGACCAGCACGACGGTGCGGATCTCGGCCGGCTGCTTGCCGGCAAGGTACTCCACTGCGCGCAGCATCGAGTGCCCGCGGTACATCACGTCGTCGACCACCAGCACCGTGTGGCCGGAGAGGTCGAGCGCGGCGTGGTTCGGGTCCTCGGTCAGCTGCGTCTCCGGGTAGAGCAGCGTGAGGTCGTCGGCGTAGCGCTTGATCTGGAGGTCGAGCCGCACGCAGCCGGCCACGCCGAAAACGTCGGCGAGTTGTGCCTGCAGCCGGTCGGCGAGCGGCGCGCCGCGCCGCAGGATGCCGACGATCGCGACCTGCGTGCGGCTCGTCAGGAGGCCTGCGGCCTGGCGCGCCATGTCGGTCACGATGGCATCGAGCTGCGCGGGGGTGTAGAGGCAGGTACGCCGGCCGGCGGGCTTGTCGCTCATGCTAGAGGCCGAGTTCGTGCCACATCGCGTCGACACGCGCCTTCACCGCGGCGTCCATGACGATCGGCGTGCCCCATTCGCGCGCCGTCTCGCCCGGCCACTTGTTGGTCGCGTCGATGCCCATCTTGCTGCCGAGTCCGGAGACCGGGCTCGCGAAGTCGAGGTAGTCGATCGGCGTGTTCTCGACCAGCAGCGTGTCGCGCGCGGGGTCGACGCGGGTGGTGAGCGCCCAGATGACTTCCTTCCAGTCGCGCACGTTCACGTCGTCGTCGGTGACGAGGATGAACTTGGTGTACATGAACTGGCGCAGGAAGCTCCACACGCCGAACATCACGCGCTTGGCGTGGCCCGGATAGGCCTTCTTCATCGACACCACCGCCATGCGGTACGAGCAGCCCTCGGGCGGCAGGTAGAAGTCGGTGATCTCGGGGAACTGCTTCTGCAGGAGCGGCACGAAGACCTCGTTCAGCGCGACGCCGAGGATCGCCGGCTCGTCGGGCGGCTTGCCGGTGTAGGTGCTGTGGTAGATCGGGTCGCGCCGCATGGTGATGCGCTCGACGGTGAAGACGGGGAAGGTCTCCTGCTCGTTGTAATAGCCGGTATGGTCGCCGTACGGACCTTCGAGCGCGGCTTCATTGGGATGGATCACGCCTTCGAGCACGATCTCGGCGGCCGCCGGCACCTGCAGGTCGCAGCCTACGCACTTCGCCACCTCGGTCTTGGCGCCGCGCAGCAGGCCGGCGAACTGGTATTCGGAGAGCGTGTCCGGCACCGGGGTGACTGCGCCGAGGATGGTCGCCGGATCGGCGCCGAGTGCGACCGCGACCGGGAACGGCTCGCCCGGATGCGCCAGCGTGTGCTCGCGGAAATCGAGCGCGCCGCCGCGGTGCGCGAGCCAGCGCATGATGAGCTTGTTCGGCCCGATCACCTGCTGGCGGTAGATGCCGAGGTTCTGCCGCTTCTTGTGGGGGCCGCGGGTGACGGTAAGCCCCCAGGTGACGAGCGGCGCGACGTCGCCGGGCCAGCAGTGCTGGATCGGCAGACGCGCGAGATCGACGTCGGCGCCCTCCCACACGATCTCCTGGCACGGTGCGCTCCGCACTTCCTTCGGCGCCATGTTCAGGACCTGCTTCAGCACCGGCCACTTCTCCCAGGCGTCGCGCAGCCCTCTCGGCGGCTCGGGCTCCTTGAGGTAGGCCAGGAGCTTGCCGACTTCGCGCAGCCGCGCCGGATCGTCCTCGCCCATGCCGAGCGCGACGCGCTTGACGGTGCCGAACAGGTTCGCCAGCACCGGGATGGAATGCCCCTTGGGCCGCTCGAACAGCAGTGCGGGTCCGCCGGCGCGCAGCACGCGGTCGGCGATCTCGGTCATCTCCAGCTTCGGGTCGACCTCGGCGGCGATGCGCCTGAGCTCGCCCATGTGTTCGAGTTGTGCGACGAAGTCGCGCAGGTCGCGGTAGATCATGTGCGGATGCGTTGCAGCAGGGCGGTGGTCGAAGTGTGGTGGCGGAACGGGATCGAGTGCACGCTGCCGCCCCAGCCGGCGACCTCGGCCGCGCCGACGATGTTCTCGATGGCCCAGTCGCCGCCCTTCACCAGCACGTCGGGCCGGACGGCGAGGATCAGTTCGAGCGGGGTGTCGGCATCGAACCAGGTGACCAGCGACACCGACTCGAGCGCGGCGAGCAATGCCATGCGGTCCTCGAGCCGGTTGATCGGACGGTCGGCGCCCTTGCCCTGGCGCTTCACCGAGGCGTCCGAATTGACGGCGACGATGAGCGAGGCGCCGAGCGCGCGCGCCTCGGCGAGGTAGGTGACGTGGCCGCGATGGAGGATGTCGAAGCAGCCGTTGGTGAACACCCGCGGGCGCGGCAGCTGCGCCACCCGCCCGGCAAGCTCGGCGGGCGGGCAGAGCTTGCGCTCGAAGGCGGGTTGCGGCATCAGTCGATGAATTCGAACAGCACGACGACGCGGGTCACGCCCGAGGTGGTGCGGGCGATTTCGGTCGCGGCGACCGCCTCGGCGCGCTTCACCAGGCCCAGCAGGTAGACCACGCCGGCCTCGGTCACCACCTTGATCTTGGTGCCGGGCACGCGCTTGTCGGCCAGCAGCCGCGTCTTGACCTGGCTGGTGATGGCGGCGTCGTTGGCGCTCGAGGCGATCGAGGTGACGCCCGACACGCTGAGTTCGTTGAACACGTTGCGCACTTCCGGAACGCCCTTGACGACCTCGGTCGCCTGCGCCCGGGCCGCCTCGTCGGGAACCTGCCCGGTCAGCAGGAGCTGGCGGTTGTAGCTGGTGACCGAGACGCTGCCGGCCTGCGGCAGGGCCTCGCGCAGGCGGTTTCGCGCGCGGATCTCGATTTCCTGGTCGCCGATCACCGCGCCGGCGGTGCGGCGGTCGAGCGTGCCGGGGCCGCCGGCTTCGCCGCCGATCGGCATGCTCGAGCAGGCGTGCAGTTGGGACAGGGCCAGGCCGGCCAGGGCAAGATGGATCAGTTTCTTCTTCATTCCTCGATTCCCAGTAGAACGCTGTCCACCGCATCGCACAGGCAATGGATGGCCAGCAGGTGGACTTCCTGTATGCGTGCCGTCGATTCGGCGGGCACGCACAGGAAGACGTCGTCTTCCTGCATTTGTTCCGCGAGGC
>JANJWS010000087.1 GCA_024709425.1 Thiobacillus sp. | reverse complement strand
ACACCTATCCGGTCAGCTGTGGCGATTGCATTGCGAATGCCAGGCGGCAGCGCCCCTTCGCCAAGAATCAGCCAGTTCAGCCAGATATGCGTATCAAGCAGGATCAACGTAATGCCTCCCAGTCTTCAGGCGGGCAGGCGGGCGAGATGATGTCGCCGAGTATTTTCCCTTTTCCAGCAATATCAGGATGCGGCTGCCTGGGTGGCCTCGGTGTAGACACCGTTTCGTCCAGCGGCAACACGATGACTTCCACACGCATTTCCTTGAATGTGTCTGGCAGAACCATTGTCAGCGAGTTGCCGTGAACCTGTTCAATTCGACGTATTGCTTCCATGTGCGTTCTCCCGATTACCCGCGGCAGTCCATGGACATCCAGCCGGGTGTATTGCCGGAATGGTTGAACCGCCCTGTCGGAGCGGGGGCAGGGGTGCGGCGATGCAGGCGTTGTGCCTTGCGAGCGCGCGTTGTCACCCTCTCCCCCGCCCCCTCTCCCCTCAAGGGGGAGGGGTGAACGGCGGCCGATCCTGCGCACCACACGTCCGGAGCCGGCCCCCGCAAGGGGGAGGAATGAACGGCGCCCTCTTCCCGGTTCTCCCCTGTCGAAGGGAAAAGGGGGAGCGTGAGGCCGCGATGGCCGGCGCTGTGGATTTTATACGTTGCGTTCACGCTTTCCCCTCCACGACGTCGGGCAGCAAGTCCTGCAATCGAGACTGCACGGCGACGAAAGCCACTTTGTAGGCCTGCATGCGGTCAAGCAGGATCCGGATTTCAGACTCATCGTAGTTGTGGCTGGACAGGTTGCGCATTTCGATCATGTTCAGCCAAACCGCTTCGTCCTGGATCAGGCCTTGGGTGAAAGCTTCCTGAATGCAGCCGCGCGGGCTCTTGCATTCCAGCCCCAAAAACGCCAGCCCGCGCTTCATGGCTTTCCAGGCCATTTCGAACGTGAATTCAAAGCGTTTGACCGCGAGATCGAGATATACATCGCCATAGCCGTCTTCTTCGAATTCGGTGCGACGCTCGACGACGCTGGCGAATCGCTCCAGGGCATTGCCAAAGTTATGCAGCCCATCCTCCAGGCGCATGGCCTTGGTTGCGCTGTAGATGGAACGCCCGGTGGATTTGACACGGTTGACGAAGCGCGGCTCGCACTCGGCCAGGTTATGGACATCGACCTTGATCAGGCTGGGCAGTCGCTCGATTTCCTCGCGCATGGGTTCCAGGCTGGGTTTTGACGGGTCGTCGAATGCGATGTCGATGTCGCTGTCGGCACGTGCTTCGCCGCTCGCCTCGGAGCCAAACAGATAGATACGCTGGGGTTTTGCGTGCCGCAAAATGATTTCCCTGACTTCTCGTACCAAGGTCGAGCGTTCCATGAGCGTCGTCAATCCTTACTCGTGATGCCGGCATTCGGGCCGGGGGCGGCCCGCCTGCGACAGCACATCCCTGTGGGAGCACCCGCAAGGAGTAGGCCGTGGTTGGCAGGCCGCTTAAGCGGCAATAACCCCGTGCAGCTGTGCTTCTTCACCCGTTCGTCGAAGCTGACCCCGGGCATCCAGCCGGCTGTGTTCCCGGAATGGTTGAACCGCCCTGCAGGCGCGGGGGCAGGGGTGCGGCGATGCAGGCGTTGTGCCTTGCGAGCGAGCGTTGTCACCCTCTCTCCCGGCCCCTCCCCCCTCAAGGGGGAGGGGTGAACGGCACCCCCTCTCCGGCCCTGGCACCTTGAGGGAGCGGGGGCTATCGCTTCAAGCTCCAGGTTGCAGTATCCAGGATTCATGTTGCGGGTTGCATATGAGGTGTTGTTTTCCATGCGGAAAGCGTGTCCCGTTTACCGAGCCGACAGCGGGTTGGTGTGCTTCAACCCGGGAAAGCGCCGGAAATCATTGTCCGCGGAATAAATGCTGTACCCCTGTTCCAGCGCCAGCGCGGCGATATGGGCATCGCTCGTGAGGTTGCCGGCCATGCCGGTTTGCAGCAGCAGATTGCGCAGGATGGCCCAGTGTCCGGCGCCCGGCGCAACCAGCTGGACGGGCGGCTGGTCCAGCCACTCGTCGATGTAGGCGATCGCTGCCTCGGGGGGCAAGGGCCGCGAAAAAATCCGCGGGTTGGTGCAAATGCGCAGAAAAGCCATGATGGATACCCAGGGAATGCCAACCCGGGCAGTGCCCGAGAGCACCCGCTCCCACCAGGCTCTTGCCTGCTTGTGCTGGGGCAAGTCCTGGTTGACTGCATAGAGCAGCAGGTTGGCATCGACCAGGATCACTTGCGCTGCTCCAGTTTCGCGCACAGCGACGCGTCTTCCAGTTCGTCCGCAAGGCGCAACGCCTTGTCCAGGTCGACACCGGGCAACGGGGCGCCGAGCGATGCCGGTTTCAGGCGATAGGCCCGAGGCTTGCGTACGGCCTTCTGCTGCAACCCGGTCAGCAGCGTCTCATTGACCACTTCCTTGAAGGGTTTGCCGGTCTCAAGCGCGCGTTTCTTGAGTTCGCTGGCAAGCGAGTCATCGATCGTGAGCGTGGTGCGCATCTTTATGTCTTCCTGGCAGGCATCAAAGCATCATTTTACTATCGGGTTCGACGATGGCGCACCGGGGGGCGAGCGGCGTTTCTTTGGTGAATGCCGGCGTCGCGCAATCGCCGGCATTCGGGCCGAGGGCGGCCCTCCTGCAACAGCGCACTTGGTGGATGGATTGATTCATGGCGAAATCGGCTCGAGCAGAAACGCCGTGACAAATTCATGGCGCCCCATTGCAACCAGTTCCTGAATCTGTTGCATGTCGATATTCATATAGTCGTGAACGATCCGGTTGCGCAGGCCGATGATGGCGTTCCAGGCAGGAAGTCGATCCTGGGGGATTGTTCCGCGCCGCGCCAAGGCAGCGAAGGCGTCGTATGCGGAAACCGGAACAGGTTCTCCTTGCGCCTTGATGAGTTGCTTGGCTTTGCCAATGGCGTTCTCGATCAGTATCTGCAAGGCGTGCAGCACGCCACTCTTTTCCAGCGGGCTGAGCGCCTGCCCTTCGGCCAGACGTCGTTTGGCCTCGGCCAGCAAGGCCGACTGTTCGGTTGCGATGCGTGCGGTTTCGGCCTGGTACAGCTCAAGACGCATGGGACTGTTCCCAATAGAAATCTTCCAGCTCGCGCCAGGTGCGCGTCAGAAAGTGCGCCCATTCGAGGGTATCTTCGCCTTTGAGTACGCGTCCGTTTTCTGCTGCGTTGGCTCGCATGGCGAGGTTCGCACGCGGGAGGTCGATCAGGTCGATGCGTTCGGGAGGCACACCCAGGGCTTCTGCAATTTGTCTGCGCAGGGTTTCCTGGTCGCCGAGCATCTGCATCCAGGGCGTGGTGATGTGCCACTGCAGGGCAATATCCCAATCGCTGTCCGGACGGGCGCTGTTATTCGCGCGGCTGCCTACCAGTACGGCAAACGCCAGCCCGGGGGTGGCCGCGAGCACATTCCCGAGCGCATTCAGGGCTGCCCCGGATGCGTCGTTCCCCTGCAAGGCGACCGTCTCACTCATGCTTGTTCCTGGCTTTGTGGCTAACGGGCATGGCGCGTTGCCACCCCTGAGCATGAAACCTGGCACACCCGTTTCCCTCACCCCTGCCCTCTCCCCGAGGGAGAGAGGGCAAAGTGAGCGGTTCGCGCTGTTTCACGTTAATGAACACCATGTCGACTCTTTGGGGCTTCCGGCGTTCAGGCCTGCGCCAGCGCGCGCGGGCGGTCGGGGAAGATGAAGCCGAGTATCCAGTCGAGCAGGAACAGGAACAAGAGGCCGATGACGAACAGCATGATGCCGGCGAAGCCGTGCAGGAAGCCCTGCCCCGCTTCGTCGCCCATGTGGTAGGTGATGAGGATGAGCACCATGACGCGGATGACGTTGGCGACGAAGGCGATCGGGATGATGGCGGCCATGATGACGAGGTTGCGCGCGACGCTGGTGTGCTGCATCAAGTAGAGATACAGCAGACCCATGGCGGACAGGCTGAACATGGAGTGCAGGCCGGAGCAGGCATCGGCGACGAGCAGCTGGTAGGGGCCGACGGTGAGGGTGACGCCGCTGCGCCCAATGGGGTAGCCCGCCGCATAAAGGACGTGTTCGGCGATGACGGAGATGTATTGCTTGAGCGGGCCGGTGGCGGCATCGACGACGAAGCCGGGCAGCGGAATCATGAAGAAGAGGAAGAACAGCGCGAACCACAGGGCACGTGCGGCCTTGATGCCCACGGTGATGAGCAGCGCGCCGAGAATGACGGGGATCTGCGAGCCGACTTCGAACAGCAGGATGTCCTGCGAGCGGCCGAGGGCATAGGCGAGCAGACCGACAACGAGCAGCGTCCAGCCGCTGAGGACTTCGATGCGACCGGGGGCGCCGGCCTGGGCGAAGACGTCGCGTTTCTGCCAGAGGAGGTACAAGGTGACGGCGAGGACGATGGGGCCGTGGGCGTGGTCGTCCTCGTTCCATAGTCCGTGCGCCAGCATCCAGTAGGTGGGGACATAGAGCGCGACGAGGCCGAGGACGACCGGCCACCAGGTCTTGAGGGCGGCCAGGGCGTCGAGTGCGGAGGCGCGGGGGGCTAGCGTGTTCATGCGTTCAATTCAATCCAGGACGACGGCGCCGACGACCTGGGCGCCAGTGAAGGTGATCTTCTCTTTCAGTTCGGCCAACGGCGCGAGCCGGCTGACATTGCGGCGGGTGGCGACGAGCATGCCGCCCGCGCGCGCGGCGACGAGCTGGAAGTCGGACGCGAGCTGCGCGGGCGCGGTGTCCAGCAGGATGATGTCGTAGCTCGTTTCCAGGCCCACGAGCAGGCTGCCGAAGGTGGGACGCGCGAGCAGTTCCGCCGGGTTGGGCGGCGGCGAGCCGGCGGTCAGGACAGACAGCGTGTGGAAGGGCTGGATCGTTTCCACCTGTAGCGTGGGCACGCGCTCGGCCAGCAGGTCGGACAGGCCCATGCCGTTGCCAAGGTTGAAGATGGCCTGCTGGCGCGGCTGGCGCAGGTTGGCGTCGATCAGCAGCACCTTGCGGCCCATCTGCGCGAACAGCACGGCGAGGTTGGCGGCGAGGTAGCTCGCGCCTTCATCGGCACGCACGCTGCCGACGGCGAGCGTCTTGCAGCCGTCCTTGAACCAGCGCATGAGAAGTTCTGAACGCAGCGAACGCAGCGCCTCGGCCTCGCGGCTGTAGGG
>JANJWS010000088.1 GCA_024709425.1 Thiobacillus sp. | reverse complement strand
GAGCAGAGCGCCAACCCCTACCAGGACATCAGCCAGACCTTTCGCCATTTCTTCGCGCGCAAGGTGATGTTCGTCAAGTTTGCCGCGGCCTACGTCGTCATGCCGGGTGGTTTCGGTACACTCGACGAACTGTTCGAAGCGCTTACTCTGGTGCAGACGGGCAAGATCGCCGATATCCCCATCATCCTGGTCGGATCGAGCTTCTGGACCGGGCTGGCGGAGTGGGTGAAGGACCGCCTGGTGAGCGAAGGCATGATCTCGCCCGACGACATCCGCCTGATGCGTATCCTCGACAAACCCGAAGAAGTGGTCGAGGCCATCTTCAGTCATTATGAGAAGCGCGGTTTCATGCCCTCGATGGCCGAGCGCGAAATCCAGCTCAACCTGTAATTCTTTCTGGAGCCCCGCATGCGCCCCCCCTTCCTGTTGCTGACCCTGTTGCTGTGCGGCGTCGCAGTCGCCGCGACCCCATCCGACCGCCCGCCGGGACTGAAGCCGGTCCCGGATGGCGCCCCGGGTCCCGAAGACGCCGCGGCGATCACCATCAAGCCAAGCCCGCAGGGCCGCGTCGTCGAATATCGTGCCAACGGCAAGCTCTACATGCTCAAGGTCATCCCCCGCACAGGCAAGCCCTATTACCTCATCGACCAGAAGGGTGACGGCCAGTTTGCTCGCCAGGACAGCCTTGATTCCGGCATGCGGCCACCGATGTGGGTGGTGAAGGAATTTTGATGGACATGCCGCAGGACATTCCGCGAAAGGTCGCCGCGGGCCAGGGATGGCAGTGGGTGCGTTCGGGTTTCGCGCTCTACCGCAAGAATCCGCTGCTTCTGTCCGCGGCATTCGCCATGGTGTTCGGTCTGGTGATGGCGCTCGGACTCATCCCGATGGTGGGCGGGGCGCTGTCGGAGATTGCCTCGCCGCTGATGGTGGCGGGTTTCATGGCAGCCTACCGTGCACTGGATGAAGGCCAGGAACTCGAATTGCCGCATCTGCTCGCGGGGGTGCGGGGCGCGGCCATCTCCTTGATGACGGTTGGAGCCGTGCAATTGCTCGGCGCACTGCTGATCGGAAAGGTCATGGCGAGCATGGGTTTCGACGCCAAGGCATTCGTCGCGGCCGCGCAGACGCAGCAGGATCCGGCGCAGATGCAGGCGATGCTGAACGAGGCGATGCCGGCGGTATTCACCGGGCTGCTGCTGTTCACGCCGCTCATCATGGCGACCTGGTTCGCTCCGGCGCTCATCCTGTTCGGGGGCGCGCGCCCCACCACCGCGCTCGGTGTCAGCATCAAGGCGGTGCTGCGCAACTGGGCGGCCCTGCTGGTCAACGGGCTGGCGCTCGGCGCCATGTTGTTCCTTGCTGCGCTGGTGCCCTTGATGCTGGGCCTGCTGGTGGCGATGCCGGTGTTGTTCGGTTCCCTGTATGCCTCGTACCAGGCGATCTTCGCCGTGTGGAGCGACGACGGCGAGGCGGCGCGGGACAATGTCGTCCGCTTGTAGGGCGACTCAGGCCGGTGACAGCTTGGCATAGGCGAGCGCCAGCCATTTTGTTCCGGCGTCGCGAAACTTGATCTGTACCCGTGCGTCCGGGCCGCGTCCCTCGAAGTCGATGATGATGCCGGTACCGAATCTGGCATGGGCGACGCTTTGCCCGACGCGGTAGCCAGTGTCGGAGCCGGCGGGGGGCGTGCGTGGGGCGGGGGCGGCAGACGGCGATGCGGAACGCTCGGCGCGGCGGTTGAGGTGCAACAGGACGCTGTCGGGCAGCTCGGTGAGGAAGCGCGAGGGAAAGCCGTAGCGTACCTGCCCGTGGAGCATGCGCGACTGCGCGTGGGTAAGGTAAAGGCGCCGCCGGGCGCGGGTGATCGCGACGTACATCAGGCGCCGTTCCTCCTCCAGCCCATTCACCTCGTGCGCGCTCTGCTCGTGGGGGAACAGACTTTCCTCCAGCCCGGTGATGAACACCGCGTGGAATTCCAGCCCTTTCGCGGCGTGGACCGTCATCAGCTGCAGCGCGTCGCGCCCCGGCTCGGCCTGGTGCTCGCCGGCTTCGAGCGCGGCGTGCGCGAGAAAACGATCCAGTGCGGGCAGCGGGACTTCGGGGGCTGCCGCGGAACCCGGGACTTCCAGGCCCGCTTCCTCGTCGAACAGCGCCGCCGCGTTGACGAGTTCGTTGAGGTTTTCCAGGCGGTCGGCGCCATCCTTGTCGGCACGGTAGTGGTCGGCGAGGCCACTTGCCTCGATCATATGGTCGACGGCTTCGGGCAGGGGTAGGTCGTGCGTGGCTACCTTGAGGGACTCGATGAGCCGGGCAAAGCCGGCGACCTTGCCGCTCGCCGTGCACGCCGCCTGCCACAGGCTCGATCCCGCGCGTCCGGCGGCATCGGCAAGCTGTTCAATGGTGCGGGCTCCGATGCCGCGTGCCGGGAAATTGACCACTCGCAGGAAGGCACCATCGTCTTCCGGATGCGTCAGCAGACGGAGGTAGGCGAGCGCGTGCTTGATCTCCTGCCGCTCGAAAAAGCGCAGGCCGCCATACACGCGGTAGGCGACGCCGGCCGAGAACAGCGCGTGTTCCAACACCCGCGACTGTGCGTTGGAACGATAGAGGAGCGCCATGTCGGAGAACGGTACGCCTTCGCGATGGAGGGCCTTCACTTCGTCGATGACGAAGCTCGCCTCGTCCTGGTCCGAGTAGGCTTCGAAAACGCGGATCGGCTCACCTACCCCCTCCGCTGTCCACAGGTTCTTGCCCAGGCGCTGCGCGTTCTGTGCGATCAGCGCGTTGGCCGCGGTGAGGATGTGGCCGTGGCTGCGGTAGTTCTGCTCCAGCTTGATGACGTTGCCGCGCGCGAATTCGCGTTCGAACTCGGCCATGTTGCCGGTGTTGGCGCCGCGGAAGGCGTAGATCGACTGGTCGTCGTCGCCGACCGCGAACAACGCGCTGCGAGGACCGGCAAAGAGCTTCAGCCAGCGGTACTGCAGCGTGTTGGTGTCCTGGAATTCGTCGATGAGGATGTGGCGGAAGCGTTCCTGGTAGTGTTGCCGCAGGGGTTCGTTGCGGTAAAGCAGTTCATACGAGCGCAGCAGCAACTCGGGGAAATCGGCCACGCCCTCGCGCTGGCACTGCGCATCGTAGGCCTCGAAAAGTTCCGCCATGTGCATCGAGTATTCGTCGTGCGCCTCGGCGTCGCGTGCGCGCCGGCCGGCTTCCTTGTGGCCGTTGATGAAGTGCTGCACCTTCTTGGGTTCGTATTTTTCGGTGTCGACGTTGAGCGCTTTCATCAGCCGCTTGATCGTGGAAAGCTGGTCCTGGTTGTCGAGGATCTGGAACGATTGCGGCAGCCCGGACTCGCGCCAGTGCGCGCGCAGCAGCCGGTTGGCCAGCCCATGGAAGGTGCCGACCCACATGCCGCGCGTGTTGATCGGCAGCATGGCCGAGATGCGGACGAGCATCTCCTTCGCCGCCTTGTTGGTGAAGGTCACCGCCAGGATCCCGTGCGGCGACACCTGGCCGGTCTGGATGAGCCAGGCGATGCGCGTCGTCAGCACCCGCGTCTTGCCCGAACCCGCGCCCGCGAGGATCAGCGCGGATTCGTGCGGCAGCGTCACCGCGGCGCGCTGTTCCGGGTTGAGGTGTTCCAGCAGGAGGTCGGGCATGCAGGGGTAGAATCAGATGATCAATCGGCAATTATAAGGGCCTCCCCATGGTGAAAATCCTGTTCTTTGGTGATCTGGTGGAAACGCTCGGCACGGCGTCCGAGGAAATCGCGCTGCCCCCCGACGTCACGGACGTCGAGCGCCTGCTGTTCGTGTTGTCCAAACGCGGCGAGCGCTGGAAGAAGATGCTGCTGGGCAATCCCAAACTCAGTGTCACGATCAACAAGCAATTCGCCGAAAAGTCTTCGCCCGTCAAGGATGGTGACGAGATCGCGCTGGTGGGGTTCGCGGTGGTCTAGGGCCCGTCATCGCTCGATGGCGTCGTCGCGGGTTTGCGGGGTCGGCGGACGCTCTGTAGTATTTGGCCCCTTGCGTCTGGAATTGGCGTGGCGGCCACCCTCCGCGGCTGCCTGGTCGACATGACAGGTTCACATAAAATGGAGTGCGCAGCCGAGCGGGCTGCATGGGACGGGGGATAGCCTTGGCATGAAGCGGTGGACGGTCGAAACGCAGGTGCTTGCGGGGTTTGCATTGGCGCTTGCGCTGCTGCTCGTCGTGGGCGCGAGCCTGTATCGCGCGACCGTGGGTTTCATCGAAACCAGCGCCGCGGTTGCGCGCTCGCAACAGACACTTACCGCGCTCGAAGGCATCTATTCGCTCATGAACCAGGCGGAATCGCGCCAGCGCGCCTATCTCATGCTGGGCGGCGAAATCGACCTCGTACCGCGTCACGCCGCGGTGGCGCGCATGAATACCCTGACGGAGGAACTCGAGCAGCTCCTTGCTGACGATCCGGGCCTGCGTGAGCGCCTGCCGGAATTGCAGCGGCACATTGCCATCCGCCTAGAGATGCTCGACGCGGTGCTTGCGGCACACCAGCGCGGCGGTTTCGAGGCGGGGCAGCGCCAGCTTGCGGCGAGCCCCGGCCGCGACGAAATGCAGAAGCTTCAAGCGCTCGTCGTGTTCATGCAGGATGCAGTGCGGACGGGGCTCACCGAACGTGAACGGCATGCGCAACAGGGGGCACGCCGAACGCTGCTCATGCTGGGGCTGCTTTTCACCGTTGCCGTGGTCGCGCTTGCGGCGCTGTATGCGCGCATTCGCGGCGAGGCCCGCGAACGCCGAGAAAGCGAGGAACGACTGGATGCCGTGGTGCGCACTGCGGGTGAGGGCATCATCACCATCGACGCCAAAGGTCGTGTGGAAAGCGTCAACCCCGCAGCCGAGCGGCTGTTTGGCTACACGGCCGCCGAGATGATTGGACACAACGTGTCGCGGCTGATGCCCGAGCCCGATCGCAGCCAACACGACGGCTACCTGCGGCATTACCTGGAAACGGGCGAGGCGCGTGTGATCGGTAACGGGCGCGAGGTGACGGGCCAGCGCAAGGACGGCAGGGCGATCCCGGTCGGATTGATGGTGACCGAAATGCGCCTGGGAACGCGGCGCCTGTTCACCGGCGTCCTGCACGACCTCACCGAGCGCCGTCGCGCCGAAGCGCGCCAGGCCGAACTGATCGACGATCTGCAGACCGCCAACGAGGAACTGAAAAGCTTCGCCTACGTCGTGTCGCACGACCTCAAGGCGCCGCTGCGCGGCATCGGCTCGCTCGCCGACTGGCTGGTGAGCGACTACGCGGACAAAATCGACGACCAGGGACGCGAATATCTCACCCTGATGAAGAACCGGGTCAGCCGCATGGATGGGCTGATCGACGGCATCCTCGAGTATTCGCGCGTGGGGCGCATCAATGAAACGCGCGTTTCGGTCGATCTCAATGTCCTGGTGGCGGATACCGTGCAGTTGCTCGCGCCGCCGCCCGAAGTGACGGTCACGGTGGACGGTACGTTGCCCACTGTCGTCGGCGAGCGCACCCGCCTGCAGCAGGTGTTGCAGAACCTCGTCAGCAACGCGATCAAGCATCGCGACAAGCCGGAGGGGCGCATCCGTATCGCCGCCGCCGACGCCGGCGACTTCTGGCAGCTGAGCGTCGCCGACAACGGCCCCGGTATCGAGCCGCGCCATCACGAACGCGTGTTCCAGCTGTTCCAGGTGCTCACCCCGCGCGACCAGAAGGAAAGCACCGGCGTGGGCCTCGCGCTGGTGAAGAAGATCGTCGAACTCTACGGCGGCCGGGTGTGGATCGAGTCCCGCCCCGGCGAAGGCAGCACGTTCCTGTTCACGTTGCCGAAAGCCGCCCCCGCAACGCCCGAAGGAGAATCCTCCCCATGAAGAACCCCGCCAAACCGATCCTGCTCGTCGAGGACGACCAGATCGACATGATGACCGTCAAGCGCGCACTCACCGAGCTGCATGTCACCAATCGCGTTGCGCACGTCGAGAACGGCGACGAGGCGCTCGCCTATCTCAACGATCCCGCCAACGATCGTCCATGCCTCATCCTGCTCGATCTCAACATGCCGGTGATGGGCGGCATCGAGTTCCTCCGCGTGGTGCGGGATATGAACGCCGACCCGCAGATCAAGCGCATTCCCGTGGTGGTGCTGACCACGTCCGAGGAGCAGCAGGACAAGGTCGAGAGCTTCAACATGGGCGTGGCGGGCTATATCAGGAAGCCCGTCGACTACCAGCGCTTCGTCGAGACCATGCGTACCATCAATGCCTACTGGACCGTGAGCGAGCTGCCCGAGTGAGTGAGCCCGTCGCACGCAAGCGGATAAGCCTGCTGCTGGTCGAGGACGACCAGATCGACCGGCTCGCCTGCCGGCGTGCCCTGGCGACCCACCCCGATTACGACTTCGATCTGATCGAGGCCGAAACTGGCCGCGACGGGGTGATGCAGGCGCTTGCCCACCACCCCGACCTGGTGCTGCTCGACTACCATCTGCCCGATCTCGACGGCCTGGATTTCCTCGCGGAACTGCAGCGCGAGGGGGATGAGATGCCGGTGCCGGTGATGATGCTCACCGGTGCCGACAACGCCGGGGTGGCGGTGGAAGCGATGCGCCGCGGCGCGCGCGACTATCTGGTGAAGGATCGCGAACGCGGCTATCTCACCCTGCTGCCGGCGGTGATCGAGCGCGTGCTGCGCGAACAGCGGTTGCGCCTGGACAAGCGCGCTGCGGAGATGCGCTTCCGCACGCTGGTCGAACAGATTCCGGCTATCACCTACATGGCGGCACCCGACGGGTCCGGCCGCCTGCTCTACATCAGCCCGCAGGCGCAGAATCTGGGCTACACGGCGGACGAATGGCTGGCGTTGCCGCATGGGCTGCTCTCGGCGATTCACCCGCACGATCGCGCGGCGGTGCAGCTCGCCTACACGCAAAGCTGTGCGACGGGGCAGCCGCTGCGCTGTGAATACCGGGTGGCGACGCGCCAGGGCGAGACGCGCTGGCTGCTCGACGAGGCACGCATCGTGCGCGATGTCGAGGAGGTCCCGCTCTACCTGCAGGGCGTGCTCATCGACATCACCGAGGACAAGCGACGCGAAGCCGAGCTACAGGCACATCGTTTGCACCTCGAAGAGATGGTGGCGGAGCGGACCGCCGAACTCGATTCGCGCAATGCCCTGCTCGAGGATGCGAACGCCCGACTGAGCCGGCAGATCGAGGAGCGCGAACGCGCGGAAACTGCGGCGCGGCAATACGCCGACGAGGTACGGGACCTCTACAACCAGGCGCCGTGCGGCTACCACTCGCTCGACCCGGAGGGACGCGTCACCCGCATCAACGACACTGAACTGCAGTGGCTTGGCTACACGCGCGAGGCAGTGATCGGCAGGCCTTTCAGCGAGTTTCTTTCGCCGTCCAGTGCTCAGCGTTTCGGCGACAACTTTGCTCGATTCAAGGCAAGCGGTGAGGTGTACAACCTCGAAGTCGAGATGCAACGCAAGGACGGCAGCATCCTGCCGGTGGAAGTGAACTCCACCGCGGTCAAGGATGCGGCAGGCAACTATCTGACCAGCCGCTCCACGCTGTTCGATGTGAGCGCGCGCATGGCGGCGGAGCAGGCGCTGCGCACCAGCGAGGCGCGTTTCCGCCTGCTGCTCGAATCGGCCGGCGAGGGCATCTACGGCCTCGATACCCAGGGCCGCTGTATCTTCGTCAACGACGCGGCGCTGGAAATGCTGGGCTACACGCGCGAGGAATTGATTGGCCAGCCGACCCATCCGCGCATCCACCACAGCCATGACGACGGCACGCCGTACGACGACGCGGAGTGCTCGATCTATGAAGCTTTCCGCAGCGGGGTGGCGCACCGCAACATGATCGAACCGATGTGGCGCAAGGATGGCAGCATGATGATCGCGGAATATTCTGCCTACCCGTTGCGCGAGAACGAGGTGATCAGCGGCGCGGTGCTGGTGTTCCGCGACGTCACCGAGTCGCAGGCGCTGGCGAGCCAGCTCGCCTGGCAGGCCAGCCACGACGCGCTTACCGGGCTGGTGAACCGCCAGGAATTCGAACGCCGGCTCGTCCGTGCCGTCGAGAGCGTGCACCGCGATGGCGGTATCCATGCGCTGTGCTACCTCGATCTCGACCAGTTCAAGGTGGTCAACGATACCTGCGGCCATGCCGCGGGCGACGAACTGCTGCGCCAGATCAGTACGCTGCTGGAGGGACGCATGCGCCAGCGCGACACCCTGGCGCGCCTGGGCGGCGACGAATTCGGCATCCTGCTGGAACACTGCCCTGCCGACAAGGCGATGCAGCTCGCGCTGGAAGTGCGCGACGCGGTGCGCGATTTCCGTTTCAGCTGGCAGGGGCGCAGTTTCACGGTCGGGGCGAGCCTCGGCGTCGCGCCGCTCACGGCCAGCGTGGAATCCGCTGCCGCCGCGATGAGCGCGGCCGATGCCGCGTGCTACGTTGCCAAGGAGCAGGGGCGCAATCGCGCGCATTTGTATCAGGCCGACGACGTCAATCTCGCCGAACACCGCAACCAGATGCAGTGGGTGTCGCGGCTCACGCAGGCGCTCGACGACGACCGTTTCCGTCTTTACTACCAGAGCATTGTGCCGCTCAATGCCGGTACCGCGGCGCGGCCGCACCACGAGGTGCTGCTGCGCCTGCAGGAGACCGATGGGCGGCTGGTCGAGCCCATGGCCTTCGTTCCCGCCGCCGAGCGCTACAATTTGATGCCGGCGATCGACCGCTGGGTGCTGCGCGAAGTGATCCGCAGCAGTGCCGCGGCGCAGCGGTTGGCGATGCCGCGGCCGCGCTTCGCCGTCAACCTGTCGGGGCGCTCGCTGCTCGACGAGCGCCTGCCCGAATACCTTGCGGGCCTGCTGACCAGCTATGAGGTACCGGGGGACATGCTCTGCCTGGAGATCACCGAGGCAGCCGCAGTCGAGAACCTCGCGCGCGCGAGCCAGCGCATCGGCGAGTTCAAGCGGCTCGGATGCAGCGTCGCGCTCGACCATTTCGGCAGCGGCATGTCCTCGTTCACCGACCTGCGCACGCTGCCGGTCGATTTTCTCAAGATCGATGGCGGCTTCATCCGCTCGCTGGCCGAGGACCGCCTGAACCGCGCCGTGGCCGAGGCGATCAACCGTGTCGCCCATGTCATGACGATCCAGACGGTCGCCGAATGTACCGAGACCACGGCGGTCGTCACCGTACTGAGGGAACTCGGCATTGACCACGCCCAGGGCTACGTGCTGGGGATGCCGCAGCCGATCGAGTCGCTGGCGGTCGCGCCGAACGTGGTCTGATGCGGGTGTGCCGCCCCGCAACGAAAAACGGAGCCCACGGGCTCCGTTTTTCGTCGATCGGCCGGCAGCCGCTTACTTGCCGCGATTCGAGATCATGTCCTGGATGATCGGCGCCAGGATCAGTTCCATGGCGAAGCCCATCTTGCCGCCGGGCACCACGATGGTGTTGCGGCGCGACATGAACGAATTCGGGATCATGTTGAGCAGATAGGGGAAGTCGACGCCCTTGGGGTCGCGGAAGCGGATCACGATGAAGCTCTCGTCCGGGGTCGGAATGTCGCGGCTGATGAACGGGTTGGACGTGTCGACCGTCGAGACGCGCTGGAAGTTGATGTCGGTGCGCGAGAACTGCGGGGTGATGTAGTGGACATAGTCCGGCATGCGGCGCAGGATGGTGTCGACGATGACATCGGCGGAATAGCCGCGCTCGGCACCATCGCGGTGGATCTTCTGGATCCATTCGAGGTTGACGATCGGCACCACGCCGATGCCGAGGTCGACATGCTTCGAGACGTCGACATCGTCGGTCTTCACCAGGCCGTGCAGGCCTTCGTAGAACAGCACGTCGGAACCACCGGGCAGGTCTTCCCAGGGGGTGAACTCGCCCGGGTTGAGGCTGGTATTGAGGCGCTTGTTGTGCTGGGCGGCTTCCTCGTCGCTGTGGATGTAGTAGCGCCGCTTGCCGCCGCCGGTTTCGCCGTAGGTCTTGAACAGGTCGGCCAGCTTGTCGAAGTGGTTGGACTGCGGACCGAAGTGGCTGAAATGCTTGTTGCCTTCGGCTTCGGCCTTTTTCACGGCCTCCTTGAAATCGACGCGCGACAGGCTGTGGAAGCTGTCGCCCTCGATCACCGCGGCATTGATCTTCTCGCGCAGGAAAATGTGCTCGAACGCGCGCTTGACGGTGGTGGTGCCGGCGCCGGACGAACCCGTGACCGCAATGACGGGATGCTTCTTGGACATGCTGGGACTCCCTGAAGGATGGCTGAAGACGAAAGCGAAACCATCCTATTTTACCTGCGCAAGCCGAGGCCTGCCAACCTTGTGCGGAGTCGGCGGTGAGTGGGGGCTCGCATTGCGCGCGAACAAGCGAATGCCCCGCCCCGACGAGGGAGCCAGGCATCGATTGCGGGGAACACGCCCGGGAGGGGCCCGGTACCGGATGGGCGGTCGCCCCGGTATCGGCCGCGCCGAGGCTACGCCTCGTCGAGGCAGAACCCCGCGCTGTCGTGATTGTGATGGCCCACCGACTGGCTATCGAGGATGGCGCGGTCCACGGCGACGAGACGGATGACGTAACCACACGCCTGCATGCCGGTGGTGTCGAGGCTCCAGTTTGCGCCGGGCGACGGCGGGGTGTTCACACTGCCGCCGTGCGGCACCGGAATGGCCTCGCCAGGATCGTTGACCGCGGGTTCGACGTGGAGCGTGTAGCTGCCCAGATAGTCGTCGAACACCACGTGATTGCCGGAAAGCACGCTGCCGATACCGAATTTGCCGCAGTTGCCGGCGCCGCTGACGATGTCGATGGACACCGCCGGCGCGGTGTTGTCGAGCTGCACCCGGTGGACGTCGGGGCTGCCGACCGGGTTGCCGCCTGCGTCGTACACGCTGAGCCGGACCTGCCACAGGGCATCGCCGGCACTCTGCCAGCGGGCCAGCAGGCCATTGATGTTGGATGTGAACGGTAGATAGTCGAACCGCTTGGTGACGGGATTGGCCTTGTGCACGCTGGTGGTGCCGTACTGGTTGGTGACGGTGAGGTCGCTGAGAACGGGGGTCCACACCACGCCGTCGGGGCTGACCTCGACAATGTAGCTGTGTCCCGCCAGCGGCGCGCCCTGGGCGGTGACCTTGCCGCCGAAGGGGCACGGCCGTCCCGCGCCGTCGGGCGGATTGTTGTTGAGCGCGAACACCGCGCCGGCGGTCGTCAGGCCCGTGACGTCGTGAATGTGCTGGGTCGGGATGCCGCCCAGGATGGCGATCCTGCCCGGCGTGCCGCTGACTACGCCCTGGGGTGTAATGTGCACGACGGTTTCCTCGCGGTTGCCCCAGGTGGGCACCTGGTTCGGGTTGGCGCACGGCACGGCCACGTTCCAGGACAGGATGGCGCGGATGCGCACCAGCCGCGGGCCTTCCTTGCAGTGGATGCGATACGCGCTCAGGTCGACCGGCAGGCGCACCGCATAATGGACGCCCTGCGCCGGAACGGCCAGGTCGTGCACGCGCACGTCCGACGTCCCGAGACAGGTCTCGAAGCTGCCGTTGCCGTCGAAATCCGCCCACCAGGTGACATATTCGCGGCTGCCGGCCGTGCACGGCCCGCCCGAATAGCCGGAGGATTTCTTCACCTTGACGACGCCTACCAGCGTGTCGGGGAAGTTGGGGTCGAGCCCGATGCAGGTGAGTTCCTCGTAACTGGTATCGCCATCGGTCGGCAGGAGCACGTCGACCAGATCGAGGTCGAGCTTGATGCCCGCGCCCAGGATCGACGCCGCGGGGTCGAGCGGGCCGGGCAGGGCGGTGAATTGCATCAGTTCCTTGAAGGCGAAGCGCTGGGGCGGCACGCCCTTGTCCTTGTACAACATCGCGAGTTCCGCCACGTCGAGGGCTTTCGCCTTGACCGGCAGGGGGGCGTTCAGGTCGAGCACCTCGATGAGATCCGGTGGCAGTTTCACCTTGGGAAACACTGATTTATTCCCCCCAAACCCTCCCGGCCGCCCCCAACCTCTGACACAATCCTTGCATCGTCAGCCGCACCCCTCCGCCCATGCAATCCACCTTCTCCGAACTCGAGTACAGCGCCAAGAAGCGTGTCACAC
>JANJWS010000042.1 GCA_024709425.1 Thiobacillus sp. | reverse complement strand
ACCCGGCATCGGCGACCGCCCGCCGCGCACGCTGTCACGGCAGACGCTCGCCGAATTCATCGAGCCGCGCATGGAGGAACTCTATTCGCTGGTGCAGGCGGAACTGCGCCGCTCCGGTTTCGAGGAGCTGCTGTCGTCGGGCATCGTCATCACCGGCGGCTCGGCGGCGATGCAGGGCATGGTCGAACTCGGCGAGGAGGTGTTCCACATGCCGGTGCGCATGGGCTGGCCGCGCTACGAGGGCGGGCTCGCCGAGGTGATGCACAACCCGCGCTTCGCCACCTGCATGGGGCTGCTGCTGGCGGGGCTGGAAGCGCGTGGGCGCGACGCGCCGAAGCTGTCCGGCAACAGCCTGAAGGACATCTTCGAACGCATGAAGAGCTGGTTCAAAGGGAATTTCTGACGCCGCGCGAAACGGCGTCGAAACGGGATTTGACGGTCGTGCCTGCACGGCAAACACGTCAAAGATTTTGGAGTGTGGTTTTTTGATTGGGCAAAAAGAGGAGAGCACGATGTTTGAACTGATGGATGTGGATACCCAGGATGCGGTGATCAAGGTGATCGGCGTGGGCGGCTGCGGCGGCAACGCGGTCGACCACATGATCGATTCGGGTCTGAACGGCGTGGAGTTCATCGCCATCAACACCGACGCGCAGGCGCTGAAACGCAACCAGGCGAAGATGCAGCTGCAGCTGGGCAACGGCGTGACCAAGGGCCTGGGTGCCGGCGCCAACCCCGAGGTCGGGCGCGAGGCCGCGCTGGAAGACCGCGAGCGCATCGCCGAGATGATCGACGGCGCCGACATGCTTTTCATCACCGCCGGCATGGGTGGCGGCACCGGCACCGGCGCCGCCCCGGTGGTCGCCGAGGTCGCCAAGGAACTCGGCATCCTCACTGTCGCGGTCGTCACCAAACCCTTCATGTTCGAAGGCAAGCGCGTGCGCGCCGCCAACGCCGGCATCGAGGCGCTGGCGCGTCATGTCGACTCGCTCATCATCATCCCCAACGAGAAGCTGATGCAGGTGCTGGGTGACGACGTCTCCATGCTCGACGCCTTCAAGGCCGCCAACAACGTGCTGCACGGCGCGGTCGGCGGCATCGCCGAGGTCATCAACTGCCCCGGTCTCGTCAACGTCGACTTCGCCGACGTGCGGACGGTCATGAGCGAGATGGGCATGGCGATGATGGGTTCGGCCCAGGCGAGCGGCGAGAACCGCGCGCGCATCGCCGCCGAACAGGCTGTCGCCAGCCCCCTGCTGGAAGACGTGAACCTGGCCGGCGCGCGCGGCGTGCTGGTCAACATCACCGCCTCGTCCTCGGTGAAGATGCGCGAGATCCACGAGGTGATGAACACCATCAAGGGCTTCACCGCCGAGGAGGCCACGGTCATCGTCGGCCAGGTGCTCGACGATGCGATGGAAGATACCCTGCGCGTGACCATGGTCGCCACCGGTCTGGGCAACCCCGTCGCGCGCCAGCAGCCGAAACCGATGCAGGTCATCCGCAACGGTACCGACGACACCCCCATGATGATCGGTGGCAGCGAGGAGGTGCCGAACGTGATGGTCAATCGCCGCACCCGCACCATTCAGGCGATGGCCGATTCCGGTATCGACACCCTGGATATCCCGGCCTTTCTGCGCAAGCAGGCCGACTGACGCGACGCAGTGAACCGCCGGTAGCGAAAGCGGTCAGACCCGCTTTCCCGTTCGGCAGCCGTCGCAAGACCGGCTAAAATGGCGCGATGATCAAGCAACGCACCCTCAAGACACCGGTCAAGGCGACCGGTGTCGGCCTGCACTCCGGCGTCAAGGTCGAGATGACGCTGCGCCCGGCCGGCCCGGATACGGGTATCGTGTTCCGGCGCATGGACCTCGATCCGCCTGCCGAGCTCAAGGCCGACCCCTATCTCGTCACCGACACCCGGCTATGTTCCATGCTCGAATCCGGGCTGGTCAAGGTCGCCACCGTCGAGCACCTGATGTCGGCGCTCGCGGGGCTGGGCATCGACAACATTCTCGTCGATCTCACCGGCCCGGAGATCCCCATCATGGACGGCTCCTCTGCGCCGTTCGTGTTCCTCCTGCAGTCCGCCGGCATCGTCGAGCAGGATGCGCCGAAGCGCTATGTCCGCATCAAGCAGGCGATCGAGGTGCGCGACGGCGACAAGTGGGCGCGCTTCGTTCCCCATAACGGCTTCAAGGTGGTGTTCACCATCGACTTCAAGCATCCGGTATTCGACAAGAGCGGCAAGACCGTCACCATCGACTTCGCCGACACGGCGTACACGAAGGAAGTCGCGCGTGCGCGGACCTTCGGCTTCATGCACGAGGTCGAGGCGCTGCGCAACAGCGGCCTGGCACTCGGCGGTTCGCTCGACAACGCCATCGTCATGGACGAGTATCGCGTGCTCAACCAGGATGGGCTGCGCTACGACGACGAGTTCGTCAAGCACAAGGTGCTCGACGCCATCGGCGACCTCTACCTGCTCGGGCATCCCATTATCGGCGCGTTCGAGGCGCACAAGTCCGGCCACGCCCTCAACAATGCCCTGCTGCGCGAATTGTTGCAACACCGGGAGGCGTGGGAGTTTGTCAGCTTCGCCCACGACGAGGACGTGCCGGCGGCGTTCCTGCGGCTGCATCCGCTTACCGCATGATCGTCCTGCGCCTGCTCGTGGTGGCGCTGCTGGTCGCCGGGGTGGCGCTCGCGCTGGCCTGGTTGATCACCGGCAACCGCATTCATCTTCTTAGGCTGGGCCGCGTGCTGCGCTTCGCGCTGGTTGTGGGCCTGGTCGGGGCGCTGTTCTATGTGGTGGAGCGGGTGGTCCTGCGATGAACGCACGATTGCCGCTCGCCCAGACACCCAATGGTGCCGCCGGCACCCAGCGCATCATTGCGATCGGCTTTGCCGTGGTGCTCGTCCTGATGGCCGTGCTCGCCGGGCTGGGGCTGGTGCACATGGCTTCCCTCAAGTCGCGCATGGCGCATCTGCTGGCTGAAACCAGTTTCAAGACCGAGAGCGTCTACACGATGAGCCGCATCTCGCGCGAGCGCTTCGCGAGCCTCGGCCTGATGGCCATGCTGGATGACCCAATCGATCGCGACGAGGAATACATGCATTACCTGCAGCAGGGGTCGACCTTCATCCGTGTGCGCGACCGGCTGATCGAGGCCGGAATGAGCCCCGCCGAGCAAGCCGTCTGGGAACGGGCGCGCGTGCTGATCCGGCAGGACCAGCTGGCCCACGACGCAGTGGTCGAACTGGCGCTCGCCGGCAAGGGTGATGCCGCGCGAGTGCGCCTGCTGCGTGAAGTCCGTCCACTGGACGCGGAACTGTTCGCATTGTTCGATGCCCTCGTCGAGGTGCACCGCGAGGCCGATCGCGCCGCACTCGAGGCGGCCGACGCGGATTACCGCCGGGCGGCGGTCACCACGATCACGCTGGCGGTCCTGGCGTTCGTCATCGGGCTCGTGGTGGCGCGCATGGTGGCGCGACGTTCGCACCGCGCCGAGTCGGCGCTCTCCCTGCAAAGTCAGGCGGCGCTTGCCGCTGCCGAGCAGTTGTCGTGGGCCGCGAGCCATGATTCGCTCACCGGGCTCGCCAACCGGCGCGAGGCGCTGCGTCGCCTGAAGTTGCTGGTCCAGGAGGTGCAGGCACAGGATGCGCAGCACGTCCTGCTGTACATCGATCTCGATCGCTTCAAGATCGTCAACGACCGTTGCGGCCACCTCGCCGGTGATGAACTGCTGCGCCAGCTGGCGGAAGTGTTCACGCGTCATGTCCGCATGGGTGATCTGCTGGCGCGGCTGGGAGGCGATGAATTCCTGGTCGCACTCACCCATTGCGACACCGAAAAGGCCGCGCAGATCGCGGAGACGATTCGCGACGATGTCGCGCGAGTGGACTTCAGCTGCGAAGGCCAGAGCTTCCGTGTCGGCGCCAGCATCGGCCTGGTCCACCTGAAAGCTGACATGGATGCGGCCGCGGCACTGAAGGCGGTGGATACCGCGTGCTACCGGGCGAAGGAGAACGGCCGCAACATGGTCCACATCGCGGGCGAGCCCACGACGCACCCCCCTGCTGTCGATGGCTCTCGCTGACTCCTCGCGGTTCGCGCCGCAGCCATGGACGGGCGATCAGGCGTAGCCACCCCGCTCTCCGCATGACCGCGGGCGATCTGCCAACGGCCCCTGCCCGCCGCTGCCGGGAGGCAGTCGCGGTAGGCCTGACTCAAGTTGCCGTGGTTCATGCCGATGATATGGATAGGGCTTGTTTCGGCCCGGGCCCGCGGCGTGCCGGCGCCGGCGCGACGGACAACTCCCCGGGCCAGACCGGAGCCCGTGATTACATAAGGAGACTTACATGACTTGCATATTGTGTCTCCGGCGCCTGCTTGCCGGATGGGGATGGGCGTTCGTGCTGGTCGGCGGCTTGTCGGTCGCCCCCGTCGCCGTATCTGCGGAATTGGCACCCTTGGAAATCCAGGGCGCGGTCAAGGTGTCCGCCGAGGAAGTGTTCAGCCTGTTCGAATCGACCCCGGGGCTGGTGATCGTTGATTCGCGCCTGGCCGACGGGCCCTCGTCGGGTCGTGCCCAGGGGTTCATCGAGGGTTCGGTCAGCCTGCCCGACATTTACACCGATTGCACTGCCCTGGCCCGCGTCATTCCAAAAAAGGACACGCCGGCACTGTTCTACTGCAATGGTCCGAAGTGCGGGCGCAGCGCCAAGGCGATCCAGGTTGCACGCGGGTGTGGCTACCGCAAGATGTACTGGTTCCGCGGTGGCTTCGAAGAATGGCTCGAAAAGGGTTACCCTTACGTCAAGGGCTGATCGCCGGTCATGCGCCTGCCCACGTTGTCCCTGCGCACCATCTTTGGCCTGATCGTCGGCTTCATGGGCGTGCTCGCGCTGGCGCAGGCATGGATCAGCGGCGAGGTCCATCGCAACCACGCCTACGCTAACCAGCGCCAGGCGATGGAGCGGTTGGTGCACCTGAAGGCCGACGACCTGCTGGGCGAACTCACCCGCCACGCCAGTGAGCTGGGGGCCTCGCTGCAGGCTGGGGAGGCGTTCCAGGAGGGCTTCCAGGCACGCGACGCCCTGGCGCTGGCCCGTATGATGGGCAACCAGTTCCACGACTACTACGTCACCACCGGCATGCTCAAGCTCGAGGAATTGTCGGTTTACGATCCGCAGTTCGCGCCAGTGGCCCGCCTGCGCGAGCCCGAATCGCAATTTTCCACCGCGGCTGAGGCCTGCGCCGCCCTGATCCAGCGTGCCCGCGCCCGCACCGGTCCGGATCGCATGAAGCTCCTCGCTGGCCTCTGCGACCGCGATGGCGAGCCCTACCACGCAGTGATCCAGTCGATCGGCGGACTGCGCCTGAAGGGCTATCTCATCGTGGTCACCGATCCCCTGCACAAACTCGCCCACATGGAGGCCGCATTGGGCATGCCGCTGAACATGCGGGCCGCGAGCGGCAGGACACTTTACCAGTCGCCAAGATGGCCGATGGGGGCAGCTCTCGCCAACGCCGTCGTCGCCGAGCAGGCCCTGACGGGCGAGGATGGGCGGGCGCTGATGCATGTCGCGGTGGTGGAGGATGTCCGCCCGCTCATGGGCTATCTGCCGCGCATGCGTCAGGTGGTGATGATCGTGCTCACCCTCGTCACGCTCGCGGTGCTCTGGTTGGTGGTGTGGGTATTGCGCCGCACCACCCTGCGCCCGCTCAATGCGCTGACCGATCGTCTGCGGCAGATCCGCGGCAACCGCGCCCTGCTCGGTGCACGTGTCGATGTCGGCGGCGGGCGTGAAATCCAGGCCTTGGCCGAAAGCTTCAACGACATGGCGGAGGAGCTCGAAGATCTCTATGGCACCCTCGAAACCATGGCGTTCACCGACCCCCTCACCGCACTGCCGAATCGAAACCGCCTGCAAGAGCGCCTGTACAACCATCTACGACGGCCACGCAGGGATGCGCCGCCGTTCGCCCTGCTGGTGATGGACCTCGACCGTTTCAAGTTCATCAATGAAACCCTCGGCCATCCTGTGGGCGACCTGCTGCTCAAGCTGGTCGCCCATCGCCTGGAAGGCGCCCTGCGCGGCGAAAGTGTCGGCGCCACCGGCGCCGTTGCCCGCGAGGCCGACCTCATCGTCCGCCTGGGTGGCGACGAGTTCTCGGTGCTCCTGCCGGGTGTTTCGAACGCGGAAGACGCCACGACCGTGGCTCGCCGGCTGGAGGTCGCGATGGAGGCGCCGTTCATCGTCGGCGAGCATCACCTTCGGGTCGGCGCCAGCATCGGCATCGTGCTGCATCCGCAGCATGGCACCAGCGCCAACGACCTCATGCGCCGGGCGGATGTTGCGATGTATCGCGCCAAGCAGACCCGTGCGGGCCACGTCGTCTACGATGCCAGCCTCGACACCAACAGCCTGCGCCGGCTCCAGCTCGAGCGCGACCTGCGCGAGGCCATTCGCGCTGGCCAGCTGGTGCTGCACTACCAGCCCAAGATCGATTTCAGGACCGGGACGGTGTGTGGCACCGAAGCGCTGGTGCGCTGGCGCCATCCTGAGCTCGGCCTGGTGCCGCCGGACGAGTTCATCCCGATCGCCGAGCAGACGGGACAGATCCGTGCACTGACTGCGTGGGTGCTCGACCGTGCCGTGCAGGACTGCAACGCCTGCCGCAGGCAGGGGCACGACGTCGGTGTTTCGGTCAACCTCTCCGCAGTGAATCTGCACGACGGCGAATTGTGCGAGGAAGTGCGGCAGGTGCTGGAACGCTGGCACTTCGATCCAGCGTCCCTGGTGCTGGAAATCACCGAATCGGCCGTCATGGCCGATCCGGAGCGCGCGATCCAGGTGCTCGGCAAGCTGCGTGAATACGGTGTCGGCCTGTCGATCGACGATTTCGGCACGGGCTATTCCTCGCTCGCCTACGTAAAGCGCCTGCCAGTGACCGAAATCAAGGTGGACCGCTCATTCGTGCGTGACGTCGCGACAGACGCCGGCGACGCCTCGATCATTCGCGCGGTCGTCGAACTCGCCCGCCACCAGGCACTTATCGTCGTCGCCGAAGGCGTCGAAGACCAGGATACCTACAATCGCCTGCAAGCACTCGGCTGCGGCATGGCGCAGGGCTATTTCATCGCGCGCCCCATGCCGGCCGAAACCTATATCGACTGGCTGGCGAGCAGCGGCTGGCAGCCCCGTGTGCAGGGCGCAGGCGCAGCCTGACGCAGGCTTGCTCAGCGGGCCGCGAGTGCCATCACCAGGCGCCCTGGGGCCGCCCGCCCCCATAAAAAAACATTAACCAAACAAGCGGATAGTTTTGCTTGACAGGGGGTGGTCCGGCCGGAGCAGAATGCCGACCGGGCTTTTTCCCGTTGTCCGGGCAAACGACCGAAATGCATCCGAATACTAATGATGAGCGCCAGACCGTGAGCGGAGTGCGGCGGGCGCGGATGTTTCATCCATGGCATGGCAGGAGGGCAAGACAATGCTTGAAAACTGGTTCAGACACACGGGCGCGGCGGTGCTCGGATTATCGGCGGCATGCTGGGCAGGGACGGCGACGGCCATCCCGGTCACGCTGGCCGGCACGACCGTCAGTTTCACGTTCGACACGGCACTGGCCGGCCTCTTCGGGGCGCCGAGCGTGGTGGGAGACTCGTTGTTCTTCACGCCCACCACCTTCAAGGCGCAGTCGCTCAATGGTGCAGGCTTGACGCTGACATCCCAGACCTTCAACGTCGCGGTGAGCGCCAATCCGGGTTATCTGCTGACTGCGGTGAACCTCACCGAGGCCGGAGATTATTTCAACCTGGGTAGCGGTAGCGCGGTCGGGGTAGGGGGGCAGCTTCGGATGTTCGATCTGGATGCGCCGCTCCTACCCGCCGCCACAAGCAGTATCGTTGCGGGTGCGCCGCTCACGGCTGTGACCAGCCTGTCCTCGTTCGCCACCTCGAACTGGAACGCCTCGGCAAGCGTGACAGTCCCGTCGAGCGGTTGGGGCGGAACCGATGGTTACGTCACGAACGTCAATGTTACCGTCGAGAATCTCCTGCTCGCGACGACCCAGACGCTGGGCGACGGTGCATTCATCGAGAAGAAGTTCACCAGCCTTGCCATCGTAACGACGCCAATCCCCGAACCGCAGGCTTATCTGATGTTCATCGCTGGGCTCGGTTTGGTCGGCTGGGTGGCCTGGCGCAGGACGGGCAACGCCTGATATGGCGGCACGCGGCGCTCCCCCGGGCGCCGCGGCGTATTTCAGGTTCCCCCGCCGCACTCGTAGATGCCCATACGCGCACGTTCGAGTTCCTGGGCATAGGTGAAGTGCTGGCCCTCGGCCTGCGTCATCATGGCCGCCTCGCTGGTGCGGCCGTCGTGATACAGCAGCGAGCGGATCGCGGCGCTGACGTCGCTGATCGGGGGCACCATCAGCATCTGCAGCCGTTCATAGATGTCCCGGTCGATACCGATCTGGATTTGCTCGGACATGGCACACCTCCTGTTCCTTGAAGATTTTTAAACCTAGTCCAAAAGCTTGAACTTGCAAGTCAGGTTTTGCGCGATTCCGGGTATCCGGCCTCACAGAGGGTGCCGCGCGCGAATTCTCGGCTAGGATTCGCTTCTCGTCCCTGCCCCATGTTCTTGATGCCCCGTTCCGATACGCCGATCCTGCGCGCCCTGCTGCGCGATCATCCGGAATTTTCCAGCCCGCCCGAGGGGGATTCCACGTCGGTGGCGGCGTACGACCGTGTCTATCCGCAGATCGAGGCGCGCATGTGGGCGGCGGACGACGCCGGCTTCGAGCGCTGGCTTGCCATTTATCAGGCGCTGTTCCGCGAGCAGCAGGCGCTGATCGGCGCGACCGGCGACGGCGGCCAGCACCATTTCGTCCTCGGCATTCCCGTCGCCGACCGGCCGGCGCATCTGCAAAATTGCCTGGAAAGCATCCTGCAGCAGTGCCGCCTGTACGGTTACGGCGGCCAGGCACCCGACGGGCACTGGGCGGCGTTCACCGTGGTCGTCGCGGAGGACAGCCGTTCGCCGGACGCCGTGGCGGCGCACCGCGCGCTGGTCGAGGCCTACCGGGCCAAGGGCCTCGACGTCGTGCATTTCGACCTGCCGGAGCAGGCCGCGCTGCTGCACGCGATGCCACAGCCGGAGCGCGACGCGCTCGGGCGCCTGCTCACCACGCAGCCGGCGGAGCGCTTCTATCAGAAGGGACAGGCGGCGAACCGCAACCTGTGCTACCTGAAGATGCTGCAGATCACCCGCGAGCCTGCGCGCACGCTCTACTACCTGGTCGACAGCGACCAGTCCTTCCTCGTTAACCGGCCGGGGGCGGCGGGCGACCACGCGGTCGCCGCGCTCAACTATTTCCATTACGTCGACCGCATTTTTCGCAGCAACGACATCCGCATGCTGACCGGCAAGCTGGTGGGCGATCCGCCGGTCTCGCCGGCCGTGATGGCGGCAAACTTCCTCGACGACCTAACGGCGTTCCTCGCGCGCCTCGGCGCCTGTGATCCGCACGCGGCGTGCAGTTTCCACGCCGCCGATGCACCGCTGCCGGGCGACGGCGCCTATCACGACATGGCCGGGCTGTTCGGCCTCGACGCCGGAGCGGCCGCCTTCGACTACCGCTGCCCGCTGCAGGGGCCGCACGATCACGCCGCCTGCCTCGCGCAATTTACGGGGCGCCTGCACGCGTTCTTCTTCGGCGAGCACCCGACGCGGCGCACCTTCTTCCGCTACAGCGGCTCGTTCATGGACTGCGTGCCCGCGCGCACGATCTATCCCGGCAACTACATCGTCGATTTCGCGGGACTGCGCTACATCATCCCGTTCGGCCATCTGCGCCTGCGCATGTCCGGTCCCACCGCGGGGCGCCTGATCCAGGCGGAAATCGGCGCCCGCTTCGCCTCGGCGAACCTGCCCATGCTGCACGGGCGGCTCGCAGCCGTCGACGTGACGGGCGAGTTTCGCCCCGGTGTCGAGCACCGCGACGACGCGGCCATCGACATCTCCAACGAATTCGAGCGGCAGTTCTTCGGCGACGTCATGCTGTTCTCGGTGGTCGAGTGGCTCAAGCATCACGACCTCGCGCAGCTCACGGATGCCACGCAGGTGGCGGCGGTGGTGGCGCAGGTGGAAGCGGAGATGCTCGAACGCTACGCCACCAAGCAGCGCGCGGTGAACGCCCGGCACGCGGAACTCGAACGCTGGCTTGCCGCGCCACCCGACGCCTGGCGTGGCAGTCCGGCGCTGCCGGCGCTGGCGCGCTTCCTCGCCAACATTGCGGCGAATTTCGGCGACGCCGCCCCCGCCTGGCGACAGATCCGCTCGCCCGATCATCGCGAGACACGCCGCCGGCAGATCGTCGATGCACTCGCGCATTACCCCGACGAGCGGGCAGCGTGGGACCGCCTGCTCAGCCGGTCAGCGCCGCTGCGGCGCGGCTGACGAGACGCGCGCGGCATTCCGCGTAGGCCGCCTCGGCGTGCCGCAGCGTCGCCGCATCCAGGGTGAGCGCGGGATACGGCGTGTCATCCCTCACCACATGTCCGCTGGCGATGGCCGTCGAGGAATCGCCGGCGCCGGCCACGCCGGTGCGCGCAAATAGCTGGTAGTGATCGGCCAGTGGCGTGGCGAGGCGCAGCCAGTCCTGCAGCGCTGCCAGCAGGCGTGCGGTGTCGCTGCGCACCAGCGCGGCGTCGAAGTAATGAAAGCGCCCCGCATGGCGCTCGCCGAACGCCGCGAGCGCGCGCAGGCGGTCGATGTAATACGCCGCCGCGCCGGCCGGATCGGCGTAGGGGTCGCAGCCGGGCTTGCGTGCGAACAGGCTGACGATGCTCTTTAGCGTCGGCTCGGGCGGACGCAGCGCCATGAGCACGATCAGCGGCGTCGCGTCGAGCGCGTCCAGCGCCAGCGTGTAGTCGTTGTGCAGCAGCTTGTCGAAGAGAAAACGGCTGCCCGGCTTGAAGGGGTCGTGCGTGCGGTAATGCCGCGCCTGTTCGGCGAGGTCGGCCGGCCCCGCGTAGCTGCGATGCATCTCGTAATAGCCGTCGATTTCCGGGTGCGAGCCGAGCAGGTGCCCCACCAGGCTCGTGTAGGCGCGCATGTGGCTCAGCAGGAAGATGCGTCCGGGCGGGGTGGGCACGGGCGGTCAGCGGCGCGGGGCGTGGTGGCGCAGCAGGCGGGTGAGTGCGTCCTTGAGCGGGCCGTCTTCGATGTCGGCGTTGAGGTGCGCCAGGCTGTCCAGCGCGGTGGCAGGCACGCCGGGCTTGTCGACGGGCGGGGCATAGCGCGCCGCCTGATCAGGGTTGACGCTGACGCGCACGGCGCTGATGGTGACGCCCTGGCGCGCCAGGCTGTCGATCAGGCCGGCGCTCTCGTGACGCAGCCGGCTGGCGACGGCGCCGCTGTCGCAGGCCAGTGCGAGCGTCTCCTGCTCCAGCTGCATCACGCGCACGCGCCCGGCAAGCGCGGCGGGCAGGGCGCGGTCGAGCGCCGCCTGCACCCGCAAGAGCGCCTGCGCACGTGCCGCGACCCCTTGCGGCAGGCCGCGCGCCAGCAGTTCGGCAAGGCTCGCGGCGCTCATGGCGGCGTCACGCGCGCGTCACGGCGCACCCTTGCCGCTATGTTAAGATTCAAAGATTTACCGCACCTTGCGGGCATTCCGGATTCCCCATGCTGCAATCCCTGTTCAAGAAAGTCTTCGGCAGCCGCAACGACCGGCTGGTCAAACAATACCTGCAAAAGGTCAAGGCGATCAACGCGCTGGAGCCGGCGATGGAAAAGCTCTCCGACGCCGAACTGGCTGGCAAGACCGTTGAATTCAAGTCACGGCTGGAAAAGGGCGAGACCCTCGACCAGCTGCTGCCTGAAGCCTTCGCCACCGTGCGCGAGGCGGCGAAGCGCGTGCTCGGCCTGCGCCACTACGACGTGCAGATGGTCGGCGGCATGGTGCTGCACGCCGGAAAGATCGCCGAGATGCGCACTGGCGAGGGCAAGACGCTGATGGCGACGCTGCCGGCCTACCTCAACGCGCTCGCCGGCAAGGGCGTGCACGTGGTGACGGTGAACGACTACCTCGCCAGCCGCGATGCCGAATGGATGGGCCGGGTCTACGGCTTCCTCGGCCTGACCACGGGGGTGAACCTGTCGCAGATGCCGCACGATGCCAAGCAGGCCGCCTACGCCGCCGACATCACCTATGGCACCAACAACGAATACGGCTTCGACTACCTGCGCGACAACATGGTCTACCAGATGAGCGAGAAGGTGCAGCGCCCGCTCGCCTTCGGCATCATCGACGAGGTCGACTCGATCCTCATCGACGAGGCGCGCACGCCGCTCATCATCTCCGGCCAGTCCGAAGAGAACACCGCGCTGTACCAGCAGGTGAACCTCGTCCCGCCGCGGCTGACGCGGCAGAAGGACGAGGAATCCGAAGGCGACTATTCCGTGGACGAGAAGTCGCGCCAGGTGCTGCTGTCGGAAGCCGGCCACGAAAAAATCGAGGAGATCCTCACCGAGATGGGCCTGCTCGCACCCGGCGGCAGCCTGTACGACGCCTCCAACATCATGCTGATGCACCACGTGTACGCCGCGCTGCGCGCACACGCGCTGTTCTTCAAGGACCAGCACTACGTCGTGCAGAATGGCGAGGTCGTCATCGTCGACGAATTCACCGGCCGCCTGATGAGCGGACGGCGCTGGTCGGAAGGGCTCCACCAGGCCGTGGAGGCGAAGGAAGGCGTGGCGATCCAGAAGGAGAACCAGACGCTGGCGTCGATCACCTTCCAGAACTACTTCCGCATGTACGAGAAGCTTTCGGGCATGACCGGTACCGCCGACACCGAGGCCTTCGAATTCCAGAGCATCTACGGCCTGGAGACCGTGGTCATCCCCACCCACCGGGCGATGATCCGCAAGGACGAGCACGACCAGGTGTACCGCACCGCGAAGGAGCGCGACCAGGCGGTGATCAACGACATCCGCGCCTGCCACGAGCGCGGCCAGCCGGTGCTCGTCGGCACCACGTCCATCGAAGCCAACGAACATCTCTCCGCCGAGCTGAAGAAGGCCGGGCTGCCGCACAACGTGCTCAACGCCAAGCAGCACGAGCGCGAGGCCGAGGTCGTCGCGCAGGCCGGCCTGCCGGGTGCGATCACCATCGCCACCAACATGGCGGGCCGCGGCACCGACATCGTGCTCGGCGGCAACATCCAGAAGGACGTCGACGCCATCCGCGCCGACGAGACGCTGTCCGACAGCGAGAAGGATGCGCGCGTCGCTGCGCTCAAGGCTGCCTGGCAGGAACGCCACGATGCCGTGCTGGCGGCCGGCGGCCTGCACATCATCGGCACCGAACGCCACGAGTCGCGTCGCGTCGACAACCAGCTGCGCGGCCGTTCGGGACGCCAGGGCGACCCCGGCTCGTCGCGCTTCTTCCTGTCGCTGGAAGATCCGCTGCTGCGCATTTTTGCCTCTGATCGCGTCGCCGCGATCATGAACCGCCTGAAGATGCCCGAGGGCGAGGCGATCGAGCATCCGTGGGTGACGCGCGCGATCGAGAACGCGCAGCGCAAGGTCGAGCAGCGCAACTTCGACATCCGCAAGCAGCTGCTCGAATAC
>JANJWS010000034.1 GCA_024709425.1 Thiobacillus sp. | reverse complement strand
CCCGTCATTCCTGCATCAGGGAAAAACTGAAAGCAGGGTAAGCAATGCTGTAGTGATGGTGGCGTCGCAGAACGTCGAGAAGGGGGCAAACCATGCAGCCACTTTAGCGTGAAACATCGCGAAGCGATTCCGTGTCCCCCTCGCCCGCTTGCGGGAGAGGGAAACGGGCATGGCGGGTTTCATCGTCAGGGGTGGCAACGCGCCATGCCCGTTAGCTGGATGAACGCGTACACCAGGCATAGAGCGCGTCGTACATCACCATGCCCTGGGCAAGCAACTCATGGTCATCTTCGTAATTATGGTGGAGTCCCCATGACAGCGCAACCAGGCCTGTGACCTCGGGCGCCAGGTCGGGCGCATCGGTATCGGCGCCGCGCACGATGAGGGCCAGGCGGTGCAGTGCCGGATCGTTCAGTCCGTACTTCTTGAGGAAGGCATCGAAGCTGCAATACGGCCCGTCATGGCCCAGCTCCACGCCGGGCACGTCGAAGGGCGTGGCGCCCAGACGCCCGGCTTCGGACATCACCTTGTCCTTCGGGACATAGATGAACTCGGCGTCCTTGTCGATGAAGCGCGCCACCAGCCAGGGGCAGGCGATGCGGTCGATCTTGGGCCGTTCACGGGTGATCCATTTCACGATCCGACGACCTCGCCGCCGGCCGCCTTCCAGCCCTCGATGCCGCCCTCGATGAAACGGGCCTTCAGGCCTTTTGCCTGCAGGGCATCGACCACGCTGTTGGACACCGAGCCGCCGCGCACGCAATACAGCACGATGTCCTGCGCTTGCGGCAGGCTGTCGGCCCACTCGGCGAGTTGTTCCGGATTCTTCCACTGCGCGCCGGGCAGATGCGCGGGTGCGGCTTCGCGGTCGGCGACACGGCGCACGTCGAGGATCAGTTTGCCGGCCAGTTCGTTTTTCAGGGTCTCGGGTTTGATAGTGCGTTCCATGGTCAGTCTCCCAGTTTGGTGAAGGCCGCCTCGGCAGCGGCCCAGGACAGGTTTTGCATGAAGGCGTCCACATAGGCGCCGGCCTTCGCGCCGAAGTCCATGTGGTAGCTGTGCTCGTACATGTCGAGGGCGATCCGCGGCGTGGCGCCGGCCAGGTTGTGGGCGTGATCGGCGCCCCAGGCGTTGACCAGACGCCCGCGGCGCGGGCTCCAGGTGAGCAGCGTCCAGCCGGAGCCGCCGCCCTGCGCCTTGCCCATGGCGGAGAATTCGGCGCGCCAGGCATCGAGCGAACCGAAATCACGCTCGATGGCTGCCTTGAGCACGCCCGCCGGGTCGCCCCCGGCACCGCCCAGGGAATCGAAGTAGACCTCGTGCAGGATCATCGAGCCGCTGGCGATCATCTCTTCCCGTTTCAGACCGTTGATCTCGAACACCGGGGCACTGGCCCACTGGAGTTCGGCCAGTTTCTGCTCGATGGCGTTGAGGCGCTTCACCGCGCCGCCGTAGTTGTTCTCCCAGTGGCTGACGATGAGCTTTTCGGACAGCCCGGACAGTTTCGCCGGGTCGCAGGACAGGGGTTTCAGTTCACAGGGCATTGTTCACCCCTCAAACGGTGTAGGTGTAGACGAGACCAATGGCGGCGCAGGCGCCGATGACCCTCATGATGTCCTGCTTGTATTTCCACAGCGCGATGAAAGCCGCCACGGACATCAGCGCGTAGAACCACTCGAACCCACCCGAGAACGGCGCCGCCTCGGTGGCGCGCGGCCAGATCACATGCCAGCCGAAGAACAGCGCCAGATTGAGGATCACCCCCACCACCGCGGCGGTGATGCCGGTGAGCGGCGCGGTGAACTTGAGGTCACCGTGGGTCGCTTCCACCAGCGGCGCGCCCGCCAGGATGAACAGGAACGACGGCAGGAAAGTGAAGAAAGTGGCCACGCTGGCGCCGGCGAAACCGGCCAGGAACAGGGCATCGGGACCGAAAATCTCCTTGGTCCAGGCACCGACGAAGCCGACGAAGGACACCACCATGATCAGCGGTCCGGGCGTGGTTTCGCCCAGCGCCAGGCCGTCGATCATCTGGGTGGCGGTCAGCCAGCCGTAGGTCTCGACGCCGCCCTGGTAGACGTAGGGCAGCACCGCATAGGCGCCGCCGAAGGTGACGAGCGCGGCCTTGGTGAAGAACACCCCCATGTCGTGCAGCGTGCCGGCAGGCAGCAGGAGCATCGCCGCACCCCAAAGCGCGACGAACAGGCCGGTGAGGATCACCAGCCGGCCGAGCCGGAACTTCGTATGGGCCGGCGGCGGCGTGTCGTCGTCGATCAGCGCCGGGCCGTAGGACTTATGGCTGGCACCATGGCCACCACCCACCTTGAACTTGTCCGGCCAGACCTTGCCGCCGATGAAACCGAGCAGGCCCGCGGCCAGCACGATGTAGGGGAACGGGACATTCAGGGCAAAGATCGCGATGAAGGACGCAGCCGCCAGTGCCCACAGGAGATTGTTCTTCAGCGCGCGCGAACCGATGCGCCAGGCGGCGAACACCACGATAGCCACCACCGCCGGCTTGATGCCGTTGAACACGCCCTGCACGAAGGTGAGGTTGCCGAACGCGAGATAGACGTAGGTCAGCGCCGCCAGGATGAACAACGACGGCAGCACGAACAAGGTACCGGCAACAATGCCACCCCAGCTGCGATGCAGCATCCAGCCGATGTAGATGGCGAGCTGCTGGGCTTCCGGGCCCGGCAGCACCATGCAGTAATTGAGCGCATGCAGGAAGCGGCGCTCGGAGATCCAGCGGCGTTTCTCCACCAGCTCCTGATGCATGATCGAAATCTGCCCGGCAGGGCCGCCGAAGCTGATGAAGCCGAGCAGCAGCCAGTATCTGAAGGCCTCCCAGAAAGAAGGATGGGCGGGCCGCAGCTGCGGCGGGGTGGGGGCATTCACGGGGTTTTCTCCTTGTAACTTTGCAGTAGCCAATCAAAGACTTCCGACGCTCGCGCGAGCAAGGCGTCGTCGTCGGGTTCGGATGCCCGCAGGCCGGCAAGAATCGTTTCGACGCCCGCCGCTTCGGGAACCGGCAGCCCGCCGATGTCGAGGTAGTGCACCAGGCCTGCCAGGCGCAGCAGCGCCGGATAGGCCTCCAGGGCGAAGCTCGCCATGAGGGTTTCGAACGTGACGCGGGCGCCAACATGGGTGAATGCCGCGCCGTCGAAGTCGAAGCCGAGCCAGTCGGGACGGCAGTCGGCGGGCGACGCGAGCCAGACGATGCGCGCGTCGGGATCGACAAAGCGGCGGATGAACCAGGCGCTGGCAAGGCGATCGACCCACGGGCGGGCGCGCGTGGCCCACGTGCGGCCACGGAACTCGGCAATGTCGAGGGGCGTAATGTCGCCCTGCGCGGCGCCCGGCTCGTCGGGCGAGCGCTGTCGGGCGAGCGCCGCGTGCAGCGCATCCATTTCGGCCAGCGCCTGGCGCTGGGCTTCACCGGGGACGAAATCCAGCGCCAGCACCTGTTCGAAACGACGGAACAGTGCATGCGCGCGCCGCTCCGCCTGCGCCGGATCGCCCCCGGCGAGCGTGTCGCGCAGTGCACGCGCTTCGCGCACCACTTCCGCGTATTCCTCCGTGCGGTCGAACAGGGCGAGCAGTGCCGCGGCCTGGGCGTCGTCGCGACCGGACAGCCGGTACACCTCCGCGCTGCCGTCCGCGCGGATCGCGTCAGCCGCCACCTCGGCGAGAGCCGCGGCGTGCTCCGGCGATTCCGGAAGCAGGTAGACGCCATCACGCAGGGTGGCGCAGCCGAGCGCCTTCAACGCGCGCCAGACGCGCATGCGCCCGCTGGCGGCGCGGGTGGGGAGGCTGACGAACAGGGCAAGGAAATCCACGGAACTGAACACTTATCACGATTTATGTTACATATCATACCTTGTTGTTTTATCTATAACAATATTTATTTGCTGCGGGCGCAAAAAAGCCCGGCGGCGCCGGGCTTGGGAGGAAACGGCAAGCGGACTCAGTGGTGCAGACGCGGCTGGCTGAAGTGGCAATGCGGCGCGTCGCCGAACAGCTCGCGCAGATAACGCGTCTCGATGTGCAGCAGACGTTCGTGGTCGCCAGCTTCGAGATAGACGTCCGGCTGCGCCATCAGCGCGTCGTCCCACACCATTTCCACGCCCCAGGCGTTGGGCAGCCCCGGCACCACCCCGGGCTCGCATTCGCCGAACAGGCGGCTGACGCTCGCCTCGTCGGCCAGGGTGAATTCAACGCCTTGATCGAACCCCAGCCTGCCCAGATGCACCTCCTGGTCGGCGGGGATCATCGCCACCATCTGGCACTCGCGTCCGTCCAGCAATACCCCCTTGGCCAGCCTTGCCAGCGGCACGCCGGCGGCGCGGGCGGTCTCGGCGCTGGTCTGGCTGTGGGGATGCGCCACCAGGTCGAACGGAATCATGTGCTCGTCGAGAAAGCGTTCCATGCGATGCAGTGCGTTCATGATCGGCTCCTTGCGGGGAATGAGTTGGCTTTCACTATAGACCAGCCAACGCCGCGCACACCCCGGTCAGAGCAGGGGCTTCAGCGGCAGCAGCTGCCACAGCCGAACCTGGCCGCGCTTGGTCAGCGGCACGTAGCGGTCAGGCTCGTCGGCGGCGTGCCAGCTATTCTCCGGACGCATGTCGGCTTCCATCCGCGCCTGCAGGCGCTGCGCGAAACCCGGGTGATGAACGACCGCGCCGACTTCGGTGTTGAGGTTCTCCGAGCGCGGGTCGAAGTTGAAGGTGCCGATGAAGGCGATCTTGCCATCCACCACCATGCTCTTGGCGTGCAGCGCGAACACCGGCGGCTGCGGCGGCGGATTGGCGCGCGACAGCAGCGCGGCGCGGTTGGCCGGATCGGGTCTGTATTCGCGGATGTCGAGGCCCATCTTCAACAGGGCCTTGCGCTGGCTGCGGTAGCCGGAAAACGCCTGCAGGTTGTCGGTGGAGGCGAGCGAATTGGTAAGGATGCGCACCTTCACGCCGCGCGCTACGGCCGCCTTGAACAAGACCTTGGCGTTGTCCGACATCACCAGATACGGCGACTGGATGACGATGGATTCCTTCGCCCCGGCAACCAGCCGCGCCAGCGCCGCCGAACTGTTGCCGCCGCCGTCGAGCAGCCAGCGGCGACCGTTCTTGCCGGGCACATCGTGGATGAACTCGACCCGGCCCCACGTCATTTCGCGCGCCAGACGCTCGAACGACGTCGGCGTCGCGGCGACGGCCGCGCGCACGGCAGGGGCAAAATTCTCCGGGCGGGCCGCGTACGCGTGCAGGTCCCGGTAGACCGCCTCGACCGCCGCCGCGTCGATGTTGACGTTCTTCTGCATCAGTCCCCAGCCGTCATAAAGGGCCTCGACCGGCACCGCCAGCGGGTTTGCCCAGAAGGCATCGAAGTTCGCGCGCATCGCCCCCACCGCCTCGCCCAGCAGCAGCACGTCGCGGTCGCGGAAGGTATAGGCCTGGTCATAGTCGAAATACTCGTCCGCCATGTTCCGTCCACCGGTGATCGCGACCTTGCCGTCGACGATGAAGGTCTTGTCGTGCATGCGCTGGTTGACACCGCGGAAATCGGTAACGATGTTGAGGAGCCGTTTGTGCAGCGGCGTACCGACCTGGTGCCTGGGGTTGTAGATACGGATGTCGACGTTGGGATGCTTCGCCAACGCCAGCAGCGACTTGTCCGGCGCGTCGATCAGAAGATCGTCGACGATGACGCGCACCTTCACGCCGCGTTCGGCTGCACGCAGTAGCGCTTCGCTGGCGAGGATGCCGACGTTGTCGCTGCTCCAGATGAAGTACTGCACCTCGATCGAGCGCTCGGCATGGTCGGCGAGCCAGGCGCGCGCCAGCAGCGCTTCCTCGCCGGTATCCAGAATGTAGACGCCGGTCTGGTCGGGGTGCGCCGCGATCTCGGCATCGACGATGGCAAGCGAGGCGGCAGCAGCCGGGCCGAACCCGAGCCACAGCAACAGCGCGACAAGCAAGCGCCGCATCATGCCGGCGTAGCCGTCAGCCGGCCGTGGCCGGCACCACCGGCGTGTCGCTCGCGACGTCACCGCACTGCGCACGGTGACGCAGCGCATGATCCATCAGCACGATCGCGGTGAGCGCCTCGACAATGGGCGTGGCGCGGATGCCGACGCAGGGATCGTGGCGGCCGTGGGTGACGACCTCGATCGGCTGGCCGTGCAGGTCGACCGAGCGCCCCGGCAGGCGCATCGACGACGTCGGCTTGATCGCGACATGCGCGACGACGGACTGCCCCGACGATATGCCGCCGAGCACGCCACCGGCATGGTTGGAAAGGAAGCCTGCGGGCGTGATCTCGTCGCGATGCTCGGTGCCTTTCTGCCGCGCAGCCAGCATGCCGTCGCCGATCTCGACGCCCTTGACCGCATTGAGCCCCATCAGGGCATGGGCGAGATCGGCGTCGAGCTTGTCGTACAGGGGTTCGCCCCAACCGGGCGGCACGTTTTCCGCCACCACGGTCACCTTCGCGCCGACCGAGTCGCCGGATTTGCGCAACGCGTCCATGTAGGCCTCGAGTTCGGGCACGACGGCGGCACTCGGCGAGAAAAAAGCGTTGGCTTCGACCGCGTCCCACGATTCGAACGGAATGTCGATCGGCCCCAATGCACTCATGTAGCCGCGGATCACGATGCCGTATTTCTCGGCCAGCCACTTCTTCGCGATGGCACCCGCACCGACGATGGGCGCGGTCAGCCGCGCCGACGAGCGGCCGCCACCGCGCGGATCGCGAACACCGTATTTCTGCGTGTAGGTGTAGTCGGCGTGGCCGGGCCGGAAGGTTTCGGCGATGTTGCCGTAGTCCTTGCTGCGCTGGTCCTCGTTGCGGATCAGCAGAGCGATCGGCGTGCCGGTGGTCTTGCCTTCATACAGGCCGGAGAGAATCTCGACGGTATCGGATTCGCGGCGCTGGGTGACGTGACGCGAAGTCCCCGGCTTGCGCCGGTCGAGGTCGTGCTGGATATCGGTTTCGGCGAGCGCCATGCCGGGCGGGCAGCCGTCGACGACGCAGCCGATCGCGGGGCCGTGCGATTCGCCGAAGACCGTGACACAGAAGAGTTTTCCGAGGGTGCTGCCTGACATGGGAAGGGACAAGAAGAGCGCCGGAGCAATGCGCCGAAGTCTAGCACAGGCGCGGCCTCGCCCCAGGCGTACGGATCCGCGATGAACTTGCTGTCATGTCGCTGTTCTATCCTGAGAGTCGATTACAAAGGAGCGTACTGCATGAACACTACCCGCCACGTCACCGCCCTCGGCCAGAGTCTGTGGCTCGACAACCTGTCGCGCAGCCTGATCCGCGACGGCACCCTGGCAAGGCTAATCGCCGAAGATGGCGTGTCGGGGATAACCTCGAACCCGTCGATTTTCCAGAATGCGCTCGCCACCAGCCCGTACTACACGGACGACCTGGCCCGTCTGAAAGCCACCGAACCAGACGCCGAACGCCGTTACGAAGCGCTGGCCATCCCCGACGTGCAGGCCGCATGCGACCTGCTTTTATCAGTGTACGAGGCGAGTGGCGGCCAGGACGGATATGTCAGCCTCGAAGTCGCGCCGCGCTGGGCCTACGACGCCGCGCAGACGGTCGCGGAAGCGCAGCGCCTGGCCGGTCTGGTGGACCGCCGCAACCTGCTGATCAAGGTGCCGGGCACACCGGAAGGGCTCAACGCCTTCGAGGCGCTCACCCAGCTCGGCATCAACGTCAACGTCACCCTGCTGTTCTCGCTGGCGCAAACCGAGGCAGTATTCGAAGCCTATCGCCGAGGTCTTGCGGCGCGCGCCGCTGCCGGTGGCGACGTGCGGCGCAGCAAGGCGGTGGCAAGCCTGTTCCTGTCGCGCGTCGACACCCTCGTCGACAAGCAGCTCGCCGCCATCGGCACCCAGGAAGCGCTGTCGCTGCGGGGCAAGACTGCGGTCGCAATGGCGAAGCTCGCCTATCAGCGTTACCGCGGCTTCTTCCACGGCGAAGCGTTTGCCGACCTCGCGGGCCAGGGCGCCAGCCCGCAATACCTGCTCTGGGCAAGCAGCGGGGTCAAGAATCCCGACTACCAGGACCTGCTCTACGTAGAACCGCTGATCGGCCTCGAGACCATCAACACCCTGCCCGACAAGACCCTCGATGCTTTGCGCGATCACGGTCGTCCCGCCGCGCGCTTGGAGGATGGTGTCGCCGAGGCGGATGCGCTATTCACTGCCCTCGCCCACCTCGGCATCGACCTCGAACTGGTGGGCCACGGTCTGCAGCGCGATGGCGTCGAGTTATTCGAAACTGCGTTCCGGAAATTGCTGCAGCAGACAGGGTAAGCAACCATGCTCAACGGATCGACTCCACGCTGAATTGCTTGCTCATGATCTTGGGGGTGACCAGTGCGTAGCCCTGCATCTGCCAATGCACGAGCTCGGTGATTGCGTTCGGCACCACCTCGACGAAATCCTGGAAATCGCTCAACGCGTAGCCATAATCCGCAGCGGCCTCGCCGCACACCTTGAATGCGACGCCGAGGCTGGCGTAGTAACGCATGCGCTGGACCGCTTCGCGATATTTCGTCTCGTTCTTCCTCGCCAGCGTGACGATCTCCGTGCCGTGGATGACCACTACGATGTTCAGGTCCTCGGGAGCATGGTTGTATGGCGCATCCATCAGGGGATTGATGAGCGCGCGCAGCCAGAACAGCGCACTGCCCAGTTTCATCGGGTCGTCCAGATAAATGTCGAATACCGCACTGGCGGGCGCATAGGGAGGATGGACCCGCTTGGCCTCGGCCAGCGCCGTCGTGGCAAACCCCAGCCACAGTGCGGTCCATGCAATCAGCAGAATTCTCATGTCCACCCTCCTTTCGGTGAGGACAACCCTTGCTTTATAGGCGCTGCAGCGCGTTCTGCCGCAGACGTCGCAGGGCCTGGAAGAGCCGAAGACGGGCCAGGTCGATGTCTCCCGCGGCCGTGGCCTCGGCGAGGCGGCAACCGGGCTCGCCGGCATGTCGGCAGTCACGGAACCTGCACTGGCCGAGATAGGGCCGGAAGTCGACAAAGGCATTTGCCAGCGCATCGTCGTCCAGATGCTGCAGGGCAAATTCCTGCAGGCCCGGCGAATCGATCAGCGCGGTGTCGGCATCGAGGCGGTGCAGACGCGTGTGGGTGGTGGTGTGGCGCCCGCTGTCGAGGGCTTCGGAGTATTCGCCGGTCGCCGCGTCCGCATCCGGACACAGCGCATTGACGAGTGTCGACTTGCCCATGCCGGACTGCCCGATGAGCAGGGTGATGTGGCCGCGCAGGTGCGGCAGGAGGGGGGTAGCGTCCGCGAGGGCGGACAGCATCACCACCGGGTAGCCGATGCGAACGAGCGGCTCCAGGCAAGCTCGTGCCGCCGCGGCTTCCGGCAGATCGGCCTTGTTGAGAACGATCATGCTCGCCATGCCCTGCGCCTCGGCAGCAAGAATGCAGCGCTGAACCAGTTCCGTCGAAAAACTCGGCCGCGCCGCCACCACGACGGCAATCTGGGTGGCATTGGCAGCGATTGCCTTGGTGCGAAAAGCATCGGCGCGATAGAGCAGCGTGGCGCGCGGCAGTACCCGCTCGATGACACCACCATCACCCTCGCGCCGGAACTCGACGTGGTCGCCGCATACCACCTGCAGATGTCGCCCACGCACCTGGCACGGCACTTTTCCCGCAGGCGTGGCAACGATGAAGCGGCGGCTGAAGGCGGCGATGACCTCGCCCGTCACGCAATTCAGAATCGCGGGATACCCTCGCTCGCGGCCTTGACCTGCTGCGACAGACCGATGATACGGTGCTTGAGTTTTTCCGACAGCCTGGAGTATTCACCGTTCAGAAGGCGTTCAGCCCCGGCCGTGTCACCCGATTGATGCAAGCCGACCACTTCAGCAGCATTCTGGTGAAACTGGGCGTGCAGACCACGGACTTCGTCGAAGCGAGGCAACGACGCCATTGCCTGGCCATCGCCATAGATCCATTTACCCAGGGCGCAGCGATCATCCAGCCGGATCGTATCCGGATCGAGCGTTTCCGTGCTGGTGCCGGAAACATACGCCGTCAGGCGTTGTTTCCACATCACGTGCGCGCCGATGATTTCCATCCAGTCCATGATCGAATCCTGATCTCCGCAGCAAAACCCACAGCCCCCGGACCGTTCAACGGATATTCTGGCCATTTTCTTGAGTTCGGGCCTCCCTGGCCAGCTTCCCAATCAATGCAACCTGAAATGGCGTCTTTTTCCGCCTGACGGCGTTGCTCGTCGTTGCCATAGTCCAGGCTATGTCACCTCCTCGCGCCGCGCCCTGCAAAAACATCCATCCGTTTCATCCTGTCAGGCATTTTCGGAAGCGGACCACTAGATCTCGAACAGCGCATCCACCTTGGCGGCACAGATGAAATCGTTCTCCGACAGGCCATCGATGGCATGGGTCCAGTATTCGACGCGCACGGTGTTGTAGCCGACGACCAGGTACGGATGGTGGTCCTCGCGGTGGGACACCCACATCACGGCGTTCGCAAACGCCTGTGCCTGGTAATGATCCTTGAACTTGTATTCCTTGGCGATTCTGATGCCGTCGCGCTGCCAGCCGGCGAGTCCCTTCAACAAGGGGGCGATCTGCGGGTCGGTAAGCGGGGCGACGCCGCCCTCGCAGGGCGCGCACTTCTTGCGGACCAACGCTTCGATAACGGTCGTCATGGCAAATTCCTACTTGAACTTGTAGTACTGCTGGTTGAGATAGGCGCCAACATGCGCTTCATCCTCCGGGAACCAGCCCGCACCGGTATTGGCGTTGCAGCCGGCGATGCGCGCGGCGAGCTGCTGCGCGGTGCGCACCTTGCGATCGGATCGCGTGTAGATGGCGCTGCCATCGCCGCCGAACATGCCGATGTGGCAGCTGGTGCAGGTCTTGTCGTGGAGCGCCTTACCCGTCTTGGCAGAGGGCGCCGCATGCGCGGGGGTGGCCAGCGTGGCCGCCACGAACAGCAGGAAGAAAGCTTTCATCTCGGGACTCCGATCGATGTTGATAAAAACATTATGGGCGCAAGATTGCCCCGCTTCCACCCCGGCACGCCAAGGGTCTATGCGAAAATGGTGGCATTTCAGTTCAGGATACCCTCATGGCACAGAACCCCACCCACCTGCTCTGGCTCGACATGGAAATGACCGGGCTGTCACCCGACACCGATCGCATCATCGAGCTCGCCATCGTCGTCACCGACGCCGATCTCAACACTGTCGCCGAAGGCCCGGTGCTGGTCGTGCACCAACCAGACGAAGTAATGAACGCAATGGACAGCTGGAACAAGGGCACCCACGGCAAGTCGGGGCTCATCGACCGCGTCAAGGCCTCACAACTGTCGGAGCGCGAGGCCGAGATGCAGATGCTGGCATTCGTCAAGCTGCACGTTGCCGCGCGCACCTCCCCGATGTGCGGCAATTCCATCTGCCAAGACCGCCGTTTTCTCGCGCGCTACATGCCCGAGCTGGAGGCCTACTTCCACTACCGCAATCTCGACGTCAGCACCCTGAAGGAACTGGCCAAGCGTTGGCGCCCCGGCCTACCTGAGGCATTCAAGAAATCCAACAAGCACGAGGCGCTTGCCGACATCTACGAGTCGATCGATGAACTGAAACACTATCGCGAGCACTTCATCCGCGGTGCCTGAAAGGATCAGCGCGCGTCAGGGCTTGAGATAGACGAAACCCTCCTTCGCCTGCAGGCGTCCGATCTCGGCAACCCCCGAGGGTACGACCTGGGCATCCAGGATCACCGCGTCATCGCCCAGTTGGCGTCCTTTCAGGGTGTTGCGGCACACGCGAAACTCAACCCCGCGTTCCTTCAGGCCGGCAACCTGGGTTTCATAGCCCTCCCCCTTGTCGTCACGGGCCCCGTTGAGCAGGAAATCGATGCCCTTGCCGTGAGTCACCACGACGATCCTTGCGTCAGGCGTGGCGCTGATGTGGTTTTGCACATTGCGCAGCGCCGTGCGTGCAAGCATCGCATCGTTGATGTGATAGACAACCTTTTCTTCGACCGCGGCGGCTGGGCCGCCGTGTGCATCCGCCTGGGCAATCGCCGGAGCGGCAAGCATCAAGGCCGTCCAGAGGGGGACAAGGGCAAGACAGCGGATCATGGTGGTCTCCTTAGGGGTTTGAACGGGGCGCGATCGCGGCGCCTTGTCGAATGACGGCCCGGCGGGGAGACTTATTCCATTGGGCGCGGAAAATCATGATGGAATATTCCGCTCGTCGCCGCCGTCTTAGAACGTATGAGCCTGATCACAGACCTGCTGTTCGGCACGTTCCGCAACGACATCGAAGCCCTGCGGCCGGCGCTGTATCGGATCGCCTACGCCTGGACCCACGATGCGGCACTCGCCGACGATCTCGTGCAGGAAACGCTGTCACGCGCCTGGAAGCGGCGCAACCAGTTGCGCGAGTTGCGCGCACTGAAGGCCTGGGCGGCAAGAATCCTGCATCACTGCTGGGTCGACCACCTGCGCAGGCGACGCGAGTTCGACGACTGGGAGACACTGGAAGACAGCCTCGAAGCCACCGGCGACACGCCTGAACAATGCTGCGACCGGGAACGCATCGTCGCTTGCGTGCGCGCCGCCGTAGCGGGCCTGCCACCCGCCCAGCGCGAGGTCGTCACCCTCGTCGACCTGGAGGAATTCTCCTATGCGGAGGTTGCAGAAATCCTTGGTATCCCCGTGGGCACCGTAATGAGCCGGCTGTCGCGTGCGCGAGCCGCACTCAGGCAAAGCCTGCTCGGCAAGATCCGGCACGCTGGCGCCCAGCCTGTATTGAGGCGCGTCAAATGAACCACGAAATATCGGAAGAAACCCTGCATGCCTTCATTGACGGCGAACTTGCGCTCGATGATAGCGAACGTCTGATCGCTCGCTTGCGGGAAGACCCGCCGCTGGCCGCGCGTGTTTGCGAACTGCGCGACCTGCAGTCGATGCTGCGTATCGCCTATGCCGAACCGCCTGCACGAGCCGCTTCGCAACGCCGGTGGACGCACGGCGAGCGCATCCCGGCCCGGTTCCTGGCCGGCGTCCTGCTCATCGTCGGCCTGGCCTCGGGATGGCTGCTGCGTGGGCTCGCGCCTGGCGACCTGGGCATCATCCAGGTCGCGCATCTCGTCGGCACTGCTGACGCCGGCAAGGTACTGCTGCACCTCGATACTGCCGCGCCGGAGCGAATGCAGCATGTGCTCGACAGCGCCGAGCACATTCTCGATGCGGCCGAACGCAATGGCCGGACGGTACAGGTCGAAATCGTCGCCAACAGCCATGGCCTGGGCCTTCTGCGCGCCCACGTCAGCCCCCATGCCGCGCGCATCCGGCACCTGCACGCGCGCCATGACAACCTGGAGTTCGTGGCCTGTGGCCAGACCATCGCGCGGCTTGCCCACGAGGGCAAAATCATCGAACTGCTGCCGATGACGCGCACCGCGCCGTCCGCCATCGGCGAGATCGTCGATCGCCTGCAGCAGGGCTGGACCTACATCCATGTTTGACCGCGGGCTCGCGCTCATCCTTCTGCTGGGCGCCCTGCTGCCCGCAGATGCCGGCGCCCAGTCACTGGCCAACCGGCTCGCCGGGCATCCCTCGCCGTACCTCGCGCTGCATGGCGACGATCCGGTTGCCTGGCAGGAATGGAGCCAAGCGACCATCGAACGGGCGCGCCGGGAAAACAAGCTGCTGTTCGTCTCGATCGGCTACTTTGCCTGCCACTGGTGCCACGTCATGCAACGCGAAAGCTACCGACAGCAAGGGATCGCAGTGCAACTCAACCGCGACTTCATTCCCGTAAAGGTCGATCGTGAACTGCATGGTGGCCTCGACGAGGCCCTGCAGGCGTTTTCCTCGCGACTCATCGGTATCGCGGGCTGGCCCCTGAACGCCTTCGTGACGCCCGAAGGCTATCCTGTCTTCGTGGTGCTCTATACGCCCCCCCAGGCGTTTTCCGGTGTGCTCGCGCAGATCGCTGCACGCTGGACCAACGAGCCGGACACGATCCGCACCCTCGCGCGTCAGGCCGCCCCGGCAAGCGCCGCGGCACCCCAAAGCGTGCCGATCACACCAGCACGAAGCGAACAGGCGTGGCGACTGCTCCTCGACGCGGCATGGCGGGAGGCTGACTCGCTGCATGGCGGCTTTGGCGCGGTCGCCAAGTTTCCGATGGTGCCGCAACTCAGGGCGCTGCTGGAGCGGCAGGCGACCCAGCCCGACGCGCGGCTGGACGAGTTCCTGCGCCACACCCTCGACCAGATGGCCGCGCGGGGCCTGCGTGACCATGTTGGCGGGGGTTTCTTCCGTTACACCATCGACCCCGGCTGGGATACCCCGCATTTCGAGAAGATGCTCTCCGACAACGCCCAGTTGGCGATGCTCTACCTGCAGGCGGCGCAGGTACTGCGCGAGCCACGCTACCGGGCGATCGCGCGCGGCACGCTCGATTTCATGCTGCGTGATCTCACCGGTCCCGACGGCGGCTTCTACAGCAGCACCTCGGCGGTCGACGGCAAGGGTCGCGAGGGTGCGTACTACCTGTGGGAGCCCCAGGCCCTGCAGCGCCGCCTTTCACCCGCCGCCTATGCTGCCGCCCGGCGGGTGTGGCAGCTGGATAGGCCACGCACGTTCGAGTACGGTTACCTGCCGGCCGAATATGCCACGCCTACCCCTGCCGAACGGCAGTTGCTCGCCAAGGCCATGGCGACCCTGGGGAAGGACCGCCAGGCACGCCGGCTACCGCGTGACGTCAAGCAGAATGCCGGCGTGAACGGGCTCGCCCTGTCGGCCTTCAGTCAGGCGATGCAACTCGATCCGGCCTATCGGCGCGCCGCGGACCGCTTGCAGCATTTTCTGCTGACGCGACTGCAGCGAGATCGACGTCTCCTGAAATCGATGGCGGCGGGGAAGCCTATCGAGGGCGCCGAGCTGGAAGACTACGCCTTCGTGGTGCAGGGCCTGCTCGACCACGCGGACGCCGCCGGCAACGCGTCGTCCCGCACGGCCGCGACCCGACTTGCACGTGTCGCGTGGGAAGGTTTTCGGACCGCATCGGGTTGGCGACACGAGTCCGCATCACTCCTCGCCACCGTCGTGCCGGCGCCCGGCCAGCCGGATGGCGCGCAGTATTCGCCAGCCGACAGCCTCATCCTCGCCAGCCTGCGCCTGCCCGACCCTGAACTGAAAAGGTGGGCACGGGCGGCCGCAGTCTGGCATGTGCCGGACATCGCGCACGACCCGCTTTCCTGGAGCACTCGCGTGCGCGTGCTGGCCACCCTCAATTGAGTTCCGGTTCGGCTTCGGGCGCCTGTGCGCGTTGAGCCGGGCGACGGCCCGCCTGCACCGTGAGATCCAGCGTCTGCTGCTTGCGCGCAACCGTCAGCCGGGCCGACTCGCCGGGCTTGAGCGCCGCAATCAGGTTGAGCAGCGAGGACGAGTCGGTGACCGGCTTGCCGTTCACTGCCAGCAGCACATCACCCGGACGCACCCCGCTGTTGTCGGCGGGGCCATTTTTCAGCACTCCCGCAATCAGCGCGCCGCGGGCGTTCCTCAGGTTGAACGACTCCGCCAGTTCCGGCGTGAGGTCCTGCACCTCTATGCCGACCCAGCCCCGCGTCACGCCACCCTCGCGGATGATCTGTTCCATCACCTGGCGCGCAATGCTGACCGGGATGGCAAAGCCAATGCCCTGCGAGCCACCGGTGCGGGAATAGATCGCGCTGTTGACGCCGACCAGGTTTCCCGCTGCATCGACCAGCGCGCCGCCCGAGTTGCCAGGGTTGATCGCGGCATCGGTCTGGATGAAATTCTCGAACGTATTGATGCCCAGCTGCGTTCTGCCGAGCGCGCTGACGATGCCGGCAGTCACCGTCTGGCCAACACCGAAGGGATTACCCACGGCCAGCACCCAGTCACCGACCCTGAGGCTATCCGACTGTGCGAACGTGATGGCAGGCAAGTCGGCTCCATCGATCTTGAGAACAGCCAGATCGGTTTCCGGGTCGGCGCCCACCACGCTCGCACGCACCGTCCTGCCATCGGCGAGTGCCACCTGGATCTCGTCGGCGGCCTCCACCACATGGTGATTGGTGAGGATGTAGCCGTTCGCGCTCACGATTACCCCCGAACCGAGGTTGGAGGCCTGGCGCGGACGGCCATCGAGACGGTCGCCAAAAAAATAACGGAAGATCGGATCCTGCAGGGCGGGGGTGCGTACCTTTTGCTGCGTGAACACATTCACCACGGCGGGAATGACCTTCTGCGCGGCCGGCGCGAACGATTCAACGGGTGCCAGCGGAACCCCGGCAGGCGCAGGCGCCTGGCGGATGGTCAGGCCCGACTGCGGCGGACGCTGCCGCATTTGCAGCAGATCAGGCTTGAACAGCGCGATGACGAACAGGACCCCCAGGACCACCGTGGTGGTTTGAGCGAAGAGCAGCCAGAGTTTGCGCATAGTGGACGTGAAAGCGTATGCCTGAGCCAGTCGAGACAAGCGGGCGATTATAGCCCAGGGGGGGCGTTGCGCCTGCGCCTCGCCGACACGCGCGGGGGCGGAAAAGGCAGCTCCGGGCTTCCGGAGTGGCGGGGGATCGGGTTACAATCCTCGATTAAGTGCAATCCATTCAGGTTGAGAAAACATGAGCCAGGCAGCCGATGGGCAAAAAGTGAACAGTAGCAAACGGAAATTCCTGGTCGCGGCGACCAGCGCCGTCGGTGGTGTGGCGGCGGCAGGTGTCGCTGTTCCGCTCGTCATGAGCATGTTGCCCAGCGCGCGGGCGCGGGCCGCGGGCGCACCGGTCGAAGTCGAGATCGACAAGATCGAGCCAGGCATGATGCTCACCGTCGAATGGCGCGGCAAGCCCGTCTGGATCGTCAACCGCAGCAAGGAAATGCTCGACCTGCTGAGCCAGCATGACGACCAGCTGGCCGACCCCAAGAGCGAAATGCCTCAGCAGCCGGACTATTGCAAGAACGACGGCCGCTCGATCAAGCCCGAACTCCTGGTCGCCGTAGGCATCTGCACCCACCTCGGCTGCTCACCCACCTACCGCAAGGACATCGGCGCCGCCGACCTCGGCGCCGACTGGCCCGGCGGTTTCTTCTGCCCCTGCCATGGCTCGCGCTTCGATCTCGCCGGTCGCGTCTACAAGGGTGCGCCTGCGCCAACCAATCTGGTCGTCCCGCCCCACCAATACCTCAGCGACGCCAAGCTGCTGATCGGCGTGGACACAAAAGGAGCCTAAGCCAATGTCTGCCCTGCAAAAGATGATGGGTTGGATCGACGACCGTTTCCCGCTCACCGCGACCTACAAGGCGCATCTGTCCGAATACTACGCGCCGAAGAACTTCAACTTCTGGTACTTCTTCGGTTCGCTGGCGCTGCTGGTACTGGTCATCCAGATCGTCACCGGCATCTTCCTCACCATGAACTACAAACCGGATGCGGCGCTCGCCTTCGCGTCCGTCGAGTACATCATGCGCGACGTCGAATGGGGCTGGCTGATCCGCTACATGCACTCCACCGGCGCCTCGATGTTCTTCGTCGTCGTCTACCTGCACATGTTCCGCGGCCTGATGTACGGGTCCTACCGCAAGCCGCGCGAATTGATCTGGATCTTCGGCGTGCTGATCTACCTGGCGCTGATGGCCGAAGCCTTCCTCGGCTACCTGCTGCCGTGGGGCCAGATGTCGTTCTGGGGCGCGCAGGTGATCGTCAACCTGTTCGCCGCCGTGCCCTTCATCGGCGAGGATCTGTCGATCTGGATCCGCGGTGACTACGTGATCTCCGACGCGACGCTCAACCGCTTCTTCGCCTTCCATGTCATCGCCCTGCCGTTGGTGCTGATCGCGTTGGTTGCGGTGCATCTCGTCGCGCTGCACGAAGTGGGCTCAAACAATCCCGACGGCATCGAGATCAAGAAAAAGAAGGATCCGAATACCGGCATCCCCCTCGACGGCATTCCGTTCCACCCCTATTACACCGTGAAGGACATCGTCGGTGTCGTCGTCTTCCTGATGGTGTTCTCGGCGATCGTGTTCTTCGCACCGGAAATGGGTGGTTACTTCCTCGAAGCCAACAACTTCATCCCGGCCGACCCGCTGAAGACTCCGCCACACATCGCGCCGCTGTGGTATTTCACACCGTTCTACGCGATCCTGCGGGCGGTGCCACCGATGTTCGGCTCGCAGTTCCCTGGCGTGATGGCGATGGGTCTGTCGATCGTGCTGCTGTTCTTCCTGCCCTGGCTCGACCGCAGCAAGGTCAAGTCTATCCGCTATCGCGGCGCGATCTACAAGTTCATGCTGGCGCTGTTCGTCATTTCCTTCGTCGGCCTTGGCTACCTCGGCCTGCTCCCTGCGACGCCGATCGCCACGATCTTCGCCCAGATTTTCTCGGTGATCTACTTCCTGTTTTTCCTGTTGATGCCCTGGTACACATCGATAGACAAGACCAAACCGGAACCGGAAAGGGTGACTGGCTAAATGAAACGCTTGAAGAACCTCCTATTCGTACTGGCGGCCGCCCCCGCCTTCGCCTTCGCGGCGGGTGCCACCGTTCATCTGGACAAGGCTCCGGTCAATCTTGCCGACCAGGACTCCCTGCAGCGTGGCGCGCGGGTCTTCGTGAACAACTGCCTCAACTGCCACGGCGCGGCGTCCATGCGCTACACCCGCATGCAGGACCTCGGGTTGACCGAAGAACAGATCAAGGAAAACCTGCTCTTTGCCGCAGACAAGCCCGGCGAGACCATGGCCGTCAGCATGACCGCCACCGACGGCAAGACCTGGTTCGGCGCCACGCCGCCCGATCTTTCCGTAATCGCCCGCTCGCGCGGCGCCGACTGGCTCTACACTTACCTGCGCGGCTTCTACCGTGACGAAACACGTCCGACCGGCTGGAACAACACCGTGTTCGACAAGGTTGGCATGCCGCATGTCCTATGGGACCTGCAGGGTGAGCAGGTGGCCCGCTACAAGACCGTCAACGGCCACGAGGTCATCGACGGCCTCGAGCTCGCAAAGCCCGGCAGCATGACGCCGGCCGAATACGACGCCATGGTCGGCGACCTGGTCAACTACCTGGTCTGGATGGGCGAGCCCGCGCAGCTCGACCGGAAGCGTACCGGGCTCGCCGTGCTCGCTTTCCTCGCGCTCTTCTTCGTGCCAGCCTACTACTTGAAGAAGGAATACTGGAAAGACGTCCACTGAAGACGCTGAAACCATCCGCCAACAGCCGGGCCTTGGTCCGGCTGTTGGCGTTTTGAACCGCTATCCGCGTACCCCCACACCCGCACAGCACAAGGGAGCCCCCGCGCCATGATGACCCTCTATTCCGGCAGTACCGACCCGTACAGCCACCGTTGCCGCATCGTCCTTTTCGAGAAGGACATGGACTTCGAAGTTATCGATGTCGACATGCACAACAAACCCGAGGAAGTCGCCAGCATCACGTCCACCGGCAAGCTGCCCGTGCTGGTCGAGCGTGACCTCGTTCTGACCGAATCCAACATCATCAACGAATACATCGACGAGCGCTTTCCGCATCCGCAGCTCATGCCGCCCGATCCGGTCATGCGCGCACGTGCCCGTCTGGTGCTGTTCAACTTCGAGCGCGACCTCTATCTTCACGTCGACACCCTCGAGCACAGCCTCGGCAAGGCCTCGGACAAGGCGCGCCAGGAAATCCGTGACAACCTCTCCCAACTCACGCCCATCCTCACGAAGCAGAAGTTCCTCATGAACGACGAGTTCTCCATGCTCGACGTCGCCATCGCCCCGCTGCTTTGGCGGCTGGAGCATTACGGCATCGAACTGCCGAAGATGGCGGCGCCTGTGCTCAAGTACCGCGAGCGCCTGTTCAGCCGCCCGGCCTTCATCAACGCACTCACCCCCACCGAGAAGTCCATGCGCAAGTAATTGCGCAAACACGGAGCCGGCGCACATGGCGGAAATTTCCACCAAGCCGTACCTCATTCGCGCGCTCTACGAATGGTGCGTGGATTCCGGACTCACGCCCCAGCTCCTGGTCGCCGTCGACGCCCAGACGCGGGTGCCGATGGCCTACGTGCACGATGGTCAGATCCTGCTCAACGTCAGCGCCGCCGCAGTGCGCGACCTTACCCTCGACAATGACTGGATCCAGTTTTCCGCACGCTTCGGCGGCGTTTCCCACGAAATCTCGATTCCAGTGGACCGTGTTGCCGCCATCTTCGCCCGCGAAAATGGCCAGGGGCTGCACTTCGAACCGGTCGTCGCACCGGAACCCCCCTCTCCTCCACCCGCTACCGAGCCCGTCGACGCGCCAACACCTCCCCGTGGCAAGCCCTCCCTCAAGGTCGTCAAGTAATCCGTCCAAAGCCCTGACAGCATCGCTATAATGTCGCCCTTCGCCGCTTTAGCTCAGGGGTAGAGCAACCGCCTTGTAAGCGGTAGGTCGTCAGTTCGAATCCGACAAGCGGCACCAGTTGCCCGAAAAAAACCCGCGTCCGGAAGGATCGCGGGTTTTTTGCTGTTCCGGTTTCGCCAGGCGTGCGGCCTATTCGATCCCCAGCCGCTCCAGCCGGTAGCGCAGGCTGCGGAAGGTGACGCCGAGCACGCGCGCGGCGGCGGTCTTGTTGTGGCGCGTCTGCTCGAGCGCCTCGAGGATGGCGGCGCGCTCGACCTGGTCGAGGTAGTCCTGCAGCGGGTACTTGCTGCCCTGGGTGCCGTTGGCCGGGGGCAGGGCGGGCGCGAGGTTGAGGTCGGCCGCGGTGATGTGGCCCTCCTCGCACAGTGCCAGCGCGCGTTCGAGCGTGTTCTCGAGCTCGCGCACGTTGCCCGGGAAGGCATAGGCGGCGAGCGCCTGCTCGGCGTCGCGGTCGAGCTTCACCCCGGCGCCGCCCATCCTGTCGAGCAGGAAGCGCGCCATCTCGGGGATGTCGCCGGCGCGGTCGCGCAGGCTCGGCATCACGAGGTCGATGACGTTGAG
>JANJWS010000026.1 GCA_024709425.1 Thiobacillus sp. | reverse complement strand
CGGCGTTCGAGCTACATCGTGGACATGCGCGAATGCCCGGTGCTGCCGCCGGTCATCTCGGCGATGCTGCCGCGCCTGCGCGAGATGATCGCCGACCTGTCGATCGCCGATCGCCTGCCGCAGGTCGAGATCGCGATCGGCGACGAGGCGACGGTGTTCGTGTTCCGCAACCTGCAGCCCTTCAACCGCACCGACCTCAAGCGCCTGTCCGCGTTTGCCGAAGCCGAAGGCATCCAGGTGTGGCAGCAGCCGAACGGCCCGGATTCGGCGACCCCGCTGCACCCGCTGGCCGGGCCGGCGCTCGCCTACACGCTGCCGGAGTTCGACGTGCGCATGGATTTCCGCCCGACCGACTTCACCCAGGTCAACGTGCACATCAACCGCCTGCTGATCCGGCGCGCGATGCAGTTGCTGGATCCGCAGCCGGGCGAGCGCATCGCCGATCTGTTCTGCGGACTGGGCAACTTCAGCCTGCCGATTGCGCGGCGCGGCGCGCAGCTCATCGGCGTCGAAGGCAGCGACGCGCTGGTTGCGCGCGCGCTCGACAACGCCCGGCGCAACGGGCTGGCCGAGCGGACCGCGTTTTACGCCGCCAACCTGTTCGAGGTCACCGAGGACAGCCTTGCCGCGCTGGGCCCGCTCGACAAACTGCTGATCGATCCCCCGCGTGAAGGTGCGATCGCCGTGGTCAAGGCGATCGGGCCGCAGCAGCAGCCGGCGCGGATCGTCTACGTGTCCTGCAACCCCGCCACGCTCGCGCGCGATGCGGCCGTGCTGGTGCGGGAGAAGGGTTATGTGCTCAGGGGCGCCGGCATCGCCAACATGTTCCCGCAGACCTCGCACGTGGAGTCGATCGCGCTCTTCGAGCGGCCTGCGGCGAACTGATCTTGCGCGGTGATATACTGCACGCCCTTGCGGAGGCGTGGCAGAGCGGTTGAATGCAACGGTCTTGAAAACAGTTGTAGGAGGTGTGGCAGAGTGGTCGATTGCACCGGTCTTGAAAACCGGCAACGGGCAACCGTTCGTGAGTTCGAATCTCACCGCTTCCGCCAGTTTCGGGCGTGCCATGCGAAAATCCCGCCATGGCACGCCCCGCCCCCCTCACGCCCCGCGATCACGACCGCGACAACGCGGGGATGACCTACGTCTACCCGGTGGTCTCGCGGCGCGCCGGCGGGGTATCGCTGGGGGTCAATCTCAATCCGAACAATGCATGCAACTGGGCGTGCGTGTATTGCCAGGTACCCGACCTGACACGCGGCACGGCGCCGGACACCGATCTCGGTCAGCTCGAAGCCGAACTGCGCTCGATGCTCGAGGCCATCCTACACGGCGATTTCATGCAAACGCATGTGCCCGACGGCGCACGGCGTCTGAATGACGTGGCGCTTTCAGGCAACGGCGAACCAACCAGCGCCCGCGCCTTTCCCGAAGTCATCGACCTGATCGGCCGCGTGCTCGCGGATTTTGGATTGCTCGACACCATCCAACTGGTGCTCATCACCAACGGCAGCCTGATCGACCGCCCACGGGTTCGGGACGGCCTCGCCAGGATGGCAAAACTCAATGGCGAAGTCTGGTTCAAGTTCGACAGCGCAACCGCCGCCGGAATGCGTGCAATCAATCAGACGCGCATTGCCCCGGAAAAACAGTTCGAGCGCCTGCGCATCGCCGCCAACCTGTGTCCCACCTGGTTGCAGACCTGCGTGTTCGCACGCGACGGCCAGCCGCCGGTGGAGGCAGAACAGACGGCCTATCTCGCCGCGCTGGCCCGGATCCGCGCGCAGCGCATTCCAGTTCAGGGCGTGCTGCTGTATGGCCTCGCCCGCCCGTCGCGGCAACCGCAGGCCGGCCATCTCTCCGCGCTGCCCGCGGCCTGGCTGGAAACGTATGCGGAGCGGATCCGTGCAGCAGGCCTTGCGGTCAGGGTGACACCATGATCCACGGCATCGGCACCGACCTCGTCGATACACGGCGCATCCGCGACGGACTGGCGCGCTTCGGCGAACACTACGCCGACCGCATCCTCGCCCCGGCGGAGCATGCCGGCTACTACACCAGCCGCGACCCGGCGCGCTTCCTCGCCAAGTGCTTCGCCGCCAAGGAGGCATTCGCCAAGGCGGCCGGCACCGGCCTGCGCGCGCCGGTGACGCTGCGCAACCTCGCGGTCCTGCGCAATGTGCACGGCAGGCCGCACTTCGAATGCGCGCCCGAGCTCGCCGACTGGCTGGCGGCGCAGGGCATCGTCGCGCACCATCTCTCGTTGTCCGACGAGGGCGACCTCGTGCTCGCCTACGCGATCCTGGAGAAGACATGACCCCACGTTTCGACGGAGCGCGCGCATGACGCTCGGCCCCCTGATGCTCGACGTCGCCGGCACCGAACTGACCGACGACGACCGCCGTCGCCTCGCCCACCCGCTGGTCGGCGGGGTGATCCTGTTCTCGCGCAACTACCGCGACCCGGCGCAACTCGCGGCACTGACCGCGGACATCCATGCACTCAAACCAGCCCCACTGCTGATCGGCGTCGATCACGAAGGCGGCCGCGTGCAGCGCTTTCGCGAAGGCTTCACCCGCCTGCCGCCAATGCGCACCTTCGGCACGATCTGGAACGACCACCCGCAACGCGCGAAGGAACTCGCGCGCGAAACCGGCTACGTGCTGGCGAGCGAACTGCGCGCACATGGCGTCGACTTCAGCTTCGCGCCGGTGCTTGATCTCGATTACGGCGCATCGAGCGTGATCGGCGACCGTGCCTTCCACGCCGACCCGCGCGCGGTGTTCGAACTCGCCCAGGCCGCGATGCTGGGCATGAAGGACGCCGGCATGGCCGCCTGCGGCAAACACTTCCCGGGGCACGGCTACGTGGTGGCGGATTCTCACGTCGACATTCCGGTCGATGCGCGCACCCTGGCGGACATCGCGATTGCCGATCTCGTGCCGTTCCGTCTGATGATCGAAGCGGGGCTTGCGGCGGTCATGCCGGCGCACGTGATCTATCCCGAAGTCGACCAACAGCCTGCCGGCTTCTCACGCGTGTGGCTGCAGAAAGTGCTGCGCCAGCAATTGCACTTCGACGGTGCCATCTTCAGCGACGACCTGTGCATGGCCGGTGCCGCCGTGGCCGGTGGCGTGGTCGAGCGCGTCGCGGCGGCGCTGAACGCCGGCTGCGACATGGCGCTGGTGTGCAACCGGCCCGATCTCGCCGACGAGGTGCTGGCGAAACTCCACGTCGACTGGCCGGCGCCCGCGCGCGCGCGCCTGGCGCGCATGCACGGCCACCCACACCCGCCCGACATGACGGCGCTGCGCGAATCCACCCGCTATGCCCGCGCGCTGCACCACATCGCCGGGCTGGGGCTGGACAGCGCCGTTCTCAACCTGCAGGCCGACCCCACGGATTACTGTGCACGTTCATGAGCATCACGGCGCAGGGCACACGCATGCGCATCACGATCACCCGCGACACGGCACCCCGCTGTTTGCCGCGCTGCTGCTGACGCTCGGCTTCGCCGGCGTCGAGGCGCTGGCGGGCTGGTGGTCGGGCTCGCTCGCGCTGCTCGCCGACGCTGCGCACATGCTCACCGACGGCTCGGCGCTGGCGCTGGCAGCGGGTGCCGCATGGCTGGCGAAACGCCCACCGAGCCTGCGGCATTCGTACGGCTTCGCACGTGCTGAAGTGCTGGCCGCACTCATCAACAGCCTGCTGATGCTGGTGTTGCTCGGCTTCATCGTGCGTGAGGCCATCGGCCGCATCGGCACGCCACGCGACATTCACGGTGGCGCGGTGGTCAGCGTCGCCGTCGCCGGACTGGCGGTCAACCTCGCCGTCGCCTGGCTGCTGAGCCGCGGCGAGCAGACGCTCAACAGCCGCGCCGCCCTGCTGCACGTGCTGGGCGATGCGCTCGGCTCGGTGGCAGCGATCGCCGCCGGGCTGGTCATCCTCGTCACTGGCTGGACACCGATCGACCCGCTGCTCTCCCTGCTGGTGGCAGCGCTGATCCTGGTGTCGGCGCTGCGCCTGCTGCGCGAGGCGGTGCACGTCCTGATGGAGGGCGTGCCATTCGACCTGCGGCTGGACGCCATCGGCCGCGAGCTCGCCGCACTCGACGGTGTCCTGCGCGTGCACGATCTGCACGTGTGGACGCTCACCTCGGGCAGCGTCGCGCTGTCGGCACACGTGGAAATCCGCACGCTCGCCGACTGGCCGCGCATCCTCGATGCGGCGCGCCACGTTCTCGACACGCACCACGGCATTCACCACGTCACGCTGCAACCCGAGCCGCTGACACCACAACTGCTGGTACGCCACACGAAGTCCCCTTCATGACGTTCGATCCCGACTGCCGCGCCTGCCCACGCCTCGCCAGCTTTCTCGATACCGTGCGTGCCGAGCACCCCGGCTATCACGCCCGTCCCGTGCCTGCGTTCGGCGACCCGGCCCCCCGATTGCTGATCGTCGGCCTCGCCCCCGGCATGCACGGGGCCAACCGCAGCGGCCGCCCCTTCACCGGCGACTACGCCGGCATCCTGCTGTATGAAACCCTGCACCGCTTCGGCTACGCCAGCGCGCCGCAATCGGTCTCGGTCGACGACGGCCTCGTACTCAGCGGCTGCCGCATCACCAACGCGGTGAAGTGCCTGCCGCCGGCCAACAAGCCCGAACCCGCGGAAATCCGCACCTGCAACCGCTATCTTGTTGCCGAACTCGCCGCGCTGCCGCCGCAGGCCACGATCCTTGCGCTCGGACAGATCGCGCACCAGGCGGTGCTGCGCGCGCTGGGCCTCAAGCTCAGGGACCACCCCTTCGCTCACGCCGCCGACACCCGCCTGCCCGACGGCCGGCGCCTGGTCAGCAGCTATCACTGCTCCCGCTACAATACCCAGACCCGCCGCCTCACCCCCGAGATGTTCGCGGCCGTGTTCGAAACCATCCGCTCGAAGGACTGACCATGCCCGTCGTCACCATCAAGCTTGCCGGCTCGCTCACGCGCGAGCAGAAGCAGAAAGTCGCCGAGGAAATCACCGCCACCCTCGAACGTCACGCCAACAAGCCGGCGTCCTACACCTATATCGCCTTCGAGGAACTTCCCGACGAGAATTGGGCGATCGCCGGAAAACTACTGGATGAGGAATAGCTTTTTTGTCCGCGAAGGACGCGAAGTAACACGAAGAAAAGCTTCAAGGCCCTTCTTCGCGGTTCTTCGCGTCCTTCGCGGATAAAGGGTTGGTTTTCGCCTTGAGCGTCGACAAGGACTTCCTCGCCTCGCTGCCCACTCTGCCCGGCGTCTACCGCATGATCGACGCGGAAGGCGCGGTGCTCTATGTCGGCAAGGCGAAGGACCTCAGAAAGCGCGTTGCCTCCTACTTCCAGAAAAGCGACCAGAGCCCGCGCATCCGGCTGATGCTGAAGAGCGTCGCGCGCATCGACACCACGGTGACGCGCACCGAGGCCGAGGCGCTGCTGCTGGAAAACAACCTCATCAAGGGCCTGAAGCCGCGTTTCAACATCCTGTTCCGCGACGACAAGTCCTATCCCTACCTGCTGCTGACCGGCCACCGTTTTCCCCGGCTGGCCTACTTCCGTGGCACGCCGAAGAAATCCGACCAGGCTTTCGGCCCGTATCCGAACAGCTACGCGGTACGCGAAAGCATCCAGCTGCTGCAGAAGGTGTTCCAGTTGCGCACCTGCGAAGACACCGTGTTCGCCAACCGCTCGCGGCCGTGCCTGCTGCACCAGATCAGGCGCTGCACCGCCCCCTGTGTCGGGCGGACCACACCGGACGCCTACGCACGCGATGTCGCCGACGCCGCGCAGTTGCTGAAGGGCGAAGCCAGCGCACTGACCGAGCACATCACCGAACAGATGAACGCGGCGGCCGAACGGCTCGATTTCGAGACCGCTGCCTTCCTGCGCGACCGCCTGCGCATGCTGGCGACGGTGCGCGAGAAACAGTTCGTCGATACCACCGGCAGCGATGCGGATGCCGACGTCGTCGCCGTCGCCGAGGCAGGCGGGGTGATCGCGGTCAACCTCACCATGATCCGCGGCGGCCGACATCTCGGCGACCGCAGTTTCTTTCCGCAGCACGGCGAAGGCGCGACACTCGCCGAGGCGATCGAAGCCTTCCTGCTGCAGCATTACCTCGACCATCCGGTCCCCTCGCGCATCTTCGTCAGCGAGGCGATCGAGACCGAGGCGCTGGAGACGCTGCTTGGCGAACAGACCGGGCGGAAAGTCTCGCTCCAGCACCGGACCACCGGCGAGCGCCGCGTATGGATCGCCATGGCGCAAGCCAATGCGCGGCTGTCGGCCGAGCGCCGCAGCGCCGACCGTGCCCACCAGTCACAGCGGCTCACCGCGCTGCGCGACACGCTCGACCTGCCGCAACTCACCCGCATCGAATGCTTCGACATCTCGCACACGATGGGCGAGGCCACCATCGCCTCCTGCGTCGTCTACGAAGGCGACGACCTGAAAAAATCCGATTACCGCCGCTACAACATCGGTGGCATCACGCCGGGCGACGACTATGCCGCGATGCACGCCGCGCTCACCAAGCGCTTCCACCGGAGCGTGGAGGAAAACGGCGTGCTACCCGACCTGCTGCTGATCGACGGCGGCAAGGGCCAGGTCGCCACGGCCGTCGAGGCGATGGCCGAAATCGGCCTGGGTGACGTGCCGCTGCTGGGCGTGGCGAAGGGGGAAGCGCGCAAGCCCGGGCTGGAAACGCTGATCTTCGCCGACGGCCGCGAACTCCACCTCGCCAAGGATCATCCGGGTTTTCACCTTATCCAGCAGGTGCGCGACGAGGCGCACCGTTTCGCCATCACCGGCCACCGCGCCAAACGCGGCAAGGCCCGCACGCAGTCGACGCTGGAGGACATCCCCGGCATCGGCCCCAAACGGCGGAAACAGCTGCTCGAACACTTCGGCGGGCTGCAGGGCGTGCGGGCTGCCGGCGTCGATGCGCTTGCCTCGGTGAGCGGTATCAGCCGAGAATTGGCGGAAACGATCTACAACACCTTGCATTGATGCCACTCAATCTTCCCAATCTGCTAACCTGGCTGCGGATCCTGCTGATACCGCTGATGGCCGGCGTGTTCTATGTGCCCGACGGGTGGGTCGCCGCGCGCCACGTCAACCTGCTCGCCACGGCTTTCTTCGGCGTCGCGGCGCTCACCGACTGGTTCGACGGCTACCTGGCGCGCGCGCTTGGCCAAACCTCGGCGTTCGGCGCCTTCCTCGACCCCGTGGCCGACAAGCTGATGGTCGCCGCGGCGCTCATCGTTCTGGTCGACCTCGACCGCGTCGCGCCGCTCATCGCCCTCATCATCATCGGACGCGAAATCACCATTTCCGCACTGCGCGAGTGGATGGCCAAGGCCGGCAAGTCGGCGAGCGTGGCGGTGTCCTTCGTCGGCAAGCTGAAAACCACCGCACAGATGATCGCCATCGTCCTGCTGCTGTATCACGACCCGTTTTCCGGCCTGCCGATCGCGGCCATCGGCAACGTCCTGATCTGGATCGCGGCCCTGCTCACCCTGGTCTCGATGGCCTATTACCTGGCGATGGCGGCACGCGCGCTGCGAAACTGAGGCTGAGGTGTTGACAGGAAAAAGCGGAATCTCCATAATGCGCAGCCTTTAGCGCGGGAATAGCTCAGCTGGTAGAGCGCAACCTTGCCAAGGTTGAGGTCGCGAGTTCGAACCTCGTTTCCCGCTCCAAATTTCTGGGGAAAACAGAAGGCGCAGCCCGGATGTTTTCCCCTTTTCGTTTACGGTGGTTTGCCACGACGGCGCGTTAGCAAAGCGGTTATGCACCGGATTGCAAATCCGTGTAGGTCGGTTCGACTCCGGCACGCGCCTCCAGAATCGCGATCAGCCGTCCGCTTCGCCCGGATGGTGAAATTGGTAGACACAAGGGACTTAAAATCCCTCGCCAGCAATGGCGTACCGGTTCGATTCCGGTTCCGGGCACCAACCAACCCTTTCTGTCTGCCGTCCGTGGTGATACAATCCGGGCGCTTCAAAGATTGATAACGATGGGCGGTTCGCCCATTTTTTATTTGTGCTGCGCCCGAAACGATGATGGATCTGTCCGCCCGACTGGAACCCGTGCTTGCCGGCCTCGGCTACGAGCTGGTCATACTCGAACGCGCCGGTCGCGGTCTGTTGCGGATCTTCATCGACAAGCCTGGCGGCATCACGATCGACGACTGCGTCGCGGTGAGCAACCACCTGACGCACCTGTTCACAGTCGAGAACATCGACTATGAACGGCTGGAAGTGTCGTCGCCCGGTCTCGACCGGCCGCTGGTGAAGCCGCAGGATTACGTGCGCTTCGCGGGCGAGACCGTGACGCTGAAGCTGCGCGTGCCGGTCGAAAACCGGCGCAAGCTCGCGGGACACCTGGTCGGCCTGGAAAACGGTGCCGTGAAATTGATTGTCGACAACAAGGAAATGTCGGTCGACCTGATGAATGTGGACGTGGTGCGCCTGAAACCGGCGATTTAGGAACCAGCGCACAGGAGAGAACGATGAGCCGTGAAATGTTGATGCTGGCGGACGCGCTGGCGCGCGAGAAGAACGTGGACAAGGAAGTGGTGTTCGAGGCCCTCGAGCAGGCGCTCGCCTCCGCCACCAAGAAACGCTTCAAGGAAGACGCCGACGTCCGCGTGACGATCGACCGCGAAACCGGCGACTACGAATCCTTTCGCCGCTGGAAGGTGGTCTCGGAAACCGAACTCGAGTCCGAGGACAACCAGATCCTGCTGGTGGACGCGCAGGACACCCATCCCGACATCGAACTCGGCGACTACATCGAGGAGCCGCTGGAAAACATCGAGTTCGGCCGCATCGGCGCCCAGGCCGCCAAGCAGGTGATCCTGCAGAAGATCCGCGACGCCGAACGCGAGCAGATCATCCAGGATTTCCTCGCCCGCAAGGAGCATCTCGTCAACGGCGTGGTGAAGCGCATCGACCGCGGCAACGCGATCATCGAGTCCGGCCGCGTCGAGGGCTTCCTGCACCGCGACCAGATGATCCCGCGCGAGAACCTGCGCGTCGGCGACCGCGTGCGCGCCTACCTGCTGCGCATCGACCGCGGCGCCCGCGGCCCGCAGGTGGTGCTGTCACGCACCGCACCGGAATTCATCATGAAGCTGTTCGAGCTCGAGGTCCCCGAGATCGAGGAAGGCCTGCTCGAAATCAAGGCAGCGGCCCGCGACTCCGGCCTGCGCGCCAAGATTGCCGTGGTTTCCCACGATCCGCGCATCGACCCGATCGGCACCTGCATCGGCCTCAGGGGCTCGCGCGTCACCTCGGTGACCAACGAGCTCGCCGGCGAGCGCGTCGACATCATCCACTGGTCCGAAGACCCGGCACAGTACGTCATCAATGCCCTGGCGCCTGCCGAGGTCAGTTCCATCGTCGTCGACGAGGACAAACACAGCATGGACGTCGTGGTCGACGAAGAGCAGCTGGCGATGGCGATCGGCCGCGGCGGCCAGAACGTGCGCCTGGCCTCCGAACTGACCGGCTGGGAACTCAACATCATGTCGCGCGAGACGGCGGCGGAGAAGCAGCAGAGCGAAAGCCAGAAGACACTGCAACTCTTCATCGAGAAACTCGACGTCGACGAAGAAGTCGCGCAGATCCTGGTCGACGAAGGCTTCTCGACGCTGGAGGAAGTCGCCTACGTGCCGCTCAACGAGATGCTCGAAATCGAGGCTTTCGATGAGGAGCTCGTCAACGAGCTGCGCAACCGCGCCCGCAACGCCCTCCTGACCGCCGCCATCGTCGGCGAGGAACAGGTCGAGGCGTCCGCCGGCGACCTGCTGTCGCTCGAAGGCATGGATGCCGAAACCGCGCGCCTGCTCGCGAGCAAGGGCGTCCACACCACCGACGACCTGGCCGAGCTGGCCGTCGACGAACTGACCGAAATGGCCGGTATGGATGACGAGCGCGCCAAACAACTGATCATGGCCGCACGCGCGCCCTGGTTCGCCCAAGGCTAAGAGGACTGCATGAACGTTGAACAATTTGCCCAGGAACTGAAATTGCCGCCACAGCTGCTCCTCGAGCAGCTGAAGGCGGCAGGCGTCAGCAAGAAGGATGTGGTCGACGCCGTCACCGAGACGGACAAGGCGCAACTGCTCGACTACCTGCGCAAGATGCATGGTGGCGGCAGCGAAACCGGCAAGACCAAGATCACCATCACGCGCAAGCAGACCGGCGAGATCCGCAAGACCGACAGCACCGGCAAATCTCGCACCATTCAAGTCGAAGTGCGCAAGTCGCGCACCTACGTGAAGCGCGATCCGGCCGCACTGGCCGCCGAAGCGCAAGCTGCGGCTGCCGCCGCGGCCGAGGCTGAGGCCGCGCAGAAGCCTGCCGAGTTGGAAGCACCGCAGCCGGAACCGGTCGCGCCCGCGCCCGTCGTCGAGCCGGTTGCCGAAGTGCCGATGCAGCCTGTGGCGACGGAAACAGTCGCTGTCGAGGCCGCGCCGCCGATCGAAACCCCCGCGACGACGGCCGCAGAGCCCGCCGCGGAGGCCACGCCCACGCCCAAGAAGACGACCCGCGTCAAGAAATCGACGATCCTCGACGAAGCCGAGATCAAGGCGCGCGAGGAAGAATCCCGCCGCCACCAGGCCCTGCTCGAACGCCAGGCAGCGGACGCGAAGGCGCGCACTGAACGTGAAGCCCTGCGCAAACAGGCCGAGGCGGCGCGCGAAGCAGCCAAGCTTGCCGAAGCCCAGAAAGCCGCCGCACCCGCAGCGCCCGCGCCAAGCGAAAAGACCCTGCACAAGCCGGACAAGCCAGGGGTCGCCAAGGGCGACAAGAAAACAACCAAAAAGGCCGACAGTTGGAAGGATGACGCGGCACGGCGCAAGGGCGGCCTCAAGACGCGCGGTGGCGCGGCCCCCGACGCGGGGTGGCGCGGCCGCAAGGGCAAGAGCCGGGGCGCCGGCCAGGACGAAAGCAGCTTCGTCGCGCCCACCGAGCCGATCGTGCGCGAGGTGCTCGTGCCCGAGACCATCACCGTAGCCGAACTCGCGCACAAGATGTCGGTGAAAGCCGCCGAGGTCATCAAGACGCTGATGAAGCTCGGCAGCATGGTGACGATCAACCAGGTGCTCGACCAGGAAACCGCCATCATCGTGGTCGAGGAAATGGGCCACATCGGCAAGCCCGCCGCGCTCGACACACCCGAAGCCTTCCTCGTCGACACCGGCGAAGCGGGCGGACAGGAAGCGCATCCACGGCCGCCGGTCGTCACGGTGATGGGCCACGTCGACCACGGCAAGACCTCGCTGCTCGACACCATCCGCCGCACCCGCGTGGCCAGCGGCGAAGCTGGTGGCATCACGCAGCACATCGGCGCCTACCACGTCGAAACCGAGAAGGGTGTCATCACCTTCCTCGACACCCCGGGCCACGAAGCGTTCACGGCCATGCGCGCCCGCGGCGCCAAGGCGACCGACATCGTGGTGCTGGTGGTCGCGGCGGACGACGGCGTCATGCCGCAGACCATCGAAGCGGTCCACCACGCCAAGGCGGCCGGTGTGCCGCTGGTGGTCGCCGTGAACAAGATCGACAAGCCCGACGCCAATCCCGAGCGCATCCGCCAGGAACTCGTTGCACAGGGGGTCACGCCCGAGGAATGGGGCGGCGACACCCAGTTCGTCGAAGTGTCCGCCAAGGCCAACACCAACATCAACGGCCTGCTCGACGCCATCCTGTTGCAGGCCGAGGTGCTGGAACTGAAGGCCCCCGCGGAAGGCCCGGCCAAGGGCATCGTGATCGAAGCGCGCCTCGACAAGGGCAAGGGCCCGGTCGCCACCATGCTGGTCCAGTCCGGCACCCTGCGCCGCGGCGACATGGTGCTCGCCGGCCAGGTCTTTGGCCGCGTGCGCGCCATGCTCGACGAGGCCGGCAAGACGGTCAACGAAGCCGGTCCGTCGATTCCGGTCGAAATCCAGGGCCTGTCCGACGTGCCGCACGCCGGCGAAGACATGATGGTGCTGCCCGACGAGCGCAAGGCGCGCGAAATCGCCCTGTTCCGCCAGGGCAAGTTCCGCGACGTGCAGCTCGCCAAGAAGCAGGCCGCCAAGCTGGAGTCGATGTTCGAGCAGATGGGCGAAGGCGAAGTCAAGCAGCTGCCCATCATCATCAAGGCCGACGTGCAGGGCTCCTACGAAGGTCTGGCCCACGCCCTGGCCAAGCTGTCGACCGGCGAAGTGAAGGTAAACGTCATTCACAGCGGGGTCGGTGCCATCACCGAATCCGACGTCAACCTGGCACTTGCGTCGAAGGCCGTGCTGATCGGCTTCAACGTCCGCGCCGACGCGCAGGCGCGCAAGCTCGCCGAAGCGAGCGGCGTCGACATCCGCTACTACAACATCATCTACGAAGCGGTGGATGAGGTGAAGGCCGCGCTCTCCGGCATGCTGGCACCGGAAAAGAAGGAAACCGTCATCGGCACCGTCGAGGTCCGCCAGGTGTTCGTCATTTCCAAGGTCGGCACCATCGCCGGCTGCTACGTCACCGACGGCGTAATCAAGCGTGGTGCCGGTGTCCGCGTATTGCGCAACAACGTGGTGATTCACCAGGGCGAGCTTGATTCGCTCAAGCGCTTCAAGGACGACGTCAAGGAAGTCAAATCCAACTTCGAATGCGGCCTGTCGATCAAGAACTTCAACGATCTGCAGGAAGGCGACATCCTCGAAGTGTTCGAGGTGGTCGAGGTGGCACGCACTTTGTAAGGGATCAGGGGTCGGGATTCAGGGGTCAGGGATCGTGCGCGGCTTCGCCGCACGCCTCTGATTCCGCTACCAGCCCCTGGCCCCTGAATCCTGAATCCTGACCCCTGACATGCCAAAAGACTTCCCCCGCGCCCGCCGTGTCGCCGACCAGATTCAGCGCGAACTGCCGGAACTCATCCGTCAGGAAGTAAAGGATCCGCGCGTCGGCATGCTCACCATCACCGAAGTGGAGGTGAACCGCGACATGGAATTCGCCAAGGTGTACTTCACCACGCTCGGCGGCGACGCCGAGCACGCCGCGTGCCTGCAGGGCCTGCAGCGCGCCGGCGGCTTCTTGCGCTCGCAGTTGTCGCACCGCATGCAATTGCGGGTCGTGCCCAAGCTGACGTTCGTCTACGACCGCTCGGTCGAACGGGGCATGGCCTTAACCCAGCTGATCGAGACGGCCGTCGCGGAAGACGCGAAGCACCCCAAGGACGAGTGAGCGCACGCAGCCCGCAGATGGCCTCGGGCCCTCTCCCCAACCCTCTGATGAAGCCACTAAGCGATCGACTAAGCCCGCAAGTGGGCAAGTCGCCGCTTATCCCGCAAGCGGGCGAGGGGGCAAACGCCAAGCCCAAACCGATTAATGGGGTTCTCCTGCTGAACAAGCCGGTGGGCATCACTTCGAATGCGGCACTGCAGAAAGCGAAGCGCCTGCTCAACGCAAAGAAGGCCGGCCACACCGGCACGCTCGACCCCTTCGCCGACGGCCTCCTGCCATTGTGCTTCGGCGAGGCGACCAAGTTCTCCGCCCATCTACTCGACGCTGACAAGGGTTATCGTGCCGTCCTGCAACTGGGCGTAACGACGACGACGGGAGACCCCGAGGGCGAAGTCACCGCGACGCGCGACGTGAATGTGAGCCGCAGCGACATCGAGGCGGTGCTGCCGCGCTTCACAGGCGAGATCGAGCAGATCCCGCCCATGCATTCGGCGCTCAAGCATCAGGGGCGCCCGCTGTACGAATACGCCCGTGCCGGCATCGACATCGAACGGCCACCGCGCAAGGTCACGATTCCTTCCATCGAGCTGGTCGAATGCACACCGCCACGCGTGGTGATCGACGTGCGCTGCAGCGCGGGCACCTATATCCGTACCCTGGCGCAGGATATCGGCGCGACACTCGGCTGCGGCGCCCATCTCACGGCCCTCACGCGCACCGCGTCGGGGGGCTTCATGCTGGAGACGGCGCATACGCTGGCGCAGCTCGAAGCGCTCGACCCGGCGGCGCGTGCGGCACTGCTGCTGCCGCCGGACTGCCTGGTCGCGCGTCTTCCGGCGCTGCAACTGGACGAGACGGCCGCCGCGTCGCTGTTGCAGGGCCGGAAGGTCGCATCCAACACACCGATGGCCGGCCTGGTGCGCGTCTACCGTGGCGCTGCGTTTCTGGGACTGGCCGAAGCCGGCCCCGAAGGGTTGACGCCGCGCCGCCTGATCGCCACCGCCTGACTTGAGTCGGGGGCCATTTTTCGAGTAGAATTCCCGGTTTTCCACGAACGTGTCCCGCTCAGCCGCAGGCCACGCGATTCAGAAGGAGCACACCATGGCTGTCACTACCACGCAGAAAGCGCAAATCGTCCAGGACTACCAGCGCGCCGCCGCCGACACCGGCTCGCCCGAAGTGCAGGTCGCTCTGCTCACCGCGCGCATCAACGACCTGACCGAGCACTTCAAGGTCAACATGAAGGACCACCATTCCCGCCGTGGCCTGCTGAAGATGGTGAGCCGCCGCCGCAAACTGCTCGACTATCTGAAGCGCACCAACCTCGAGGGTTACAAGACCCTCATCGAGCGTCTCGGCCTGCGCAAGTAAGCGCATCAGCGCAGCACAGGTCTTCGGTGAAGCTTCGCCGCAACGCTGTTGGAAACCGGATCCAGGGGCGGCGTCCCTGGGATCTGCTGCGCCCCGCCTGACGCGGGGCGTTTTCGTTTTTGGAAAGGAATTCGTGTGAGCGCAACCAAGAAAACATTCGCCTATGGCCACCACCAGGTCACCCTGGAAACCGGCGAGATCGCCCGCCAGGCCTCCGGTGCCGTCATCGTCAACATGGACGACACCGTGGTGCTGGTAACCGTCGTCGCTAAGAATGAAGTCAAACCCGGCCAGGATTTCTTCCCGCTGACGGTTGATTATCAGGAAAAGACCTATGCCGCCGGCCGCATCCCGGGTGGCTTCCTCAAGCGTGAAAGCCGGCCGTCCGAAGGCGAAACGCTGATTTCGCGCCTCATCGACCGCCCCATCCGGCCGCTCTTCCCGGAAGGTTTCTTCAACGAAGTGCAGGTTATCGCCACGGTGATGTCGTCCAACCCCGAAGTCAGCGCCGACATCCCCGCGCTGATCGGCGCCTCCGCCGCCCTGTCGCTGTCCGGCCTGCCGTTCGACGGCCCGGTGGGCGCGGCGCGCGTCGGCTTCATCAACGGCGAATATGTGCTCAACCCGACCAACTCCGAACTGAAGGAGTCGGCACTCAATCTGGTGGTCGCCGGCAGCGAAACCGCCGTGCTGATGGTCGAGTCCGAAGCGATGGAACTGCCCGAAGACATCATGCTGGGCGCGGTCGTGTTCGGCCATACCCAGATGCAGGCCGCGATCAATGCGATCAACGAACTGGCTGACGAAGCAGGTGCCGACGCTTGGGACTGGCAGCCGCTCGCCGAAGACACTGCCATGGTGGAGCGTCTGAAGGCACTGGCCGAAGACGGCCTGCAAGCCGCCTACAACATCAAGCAGAAGCAGGCACGCATGAGCGCGGTCGACGAAGTGCGCAGCAAGGCCTTCGCCGAACTCATCACCGCCGACATGGACACGGTCGCCGCCAACCACGTCAAGGACGCCTTCCACCGCCTGGAAGCTGGTGTGGTGCGCCACCGTATCCTGTCCGGCCAGCCGCGCATTGACGGCCGCGACACCCGCACCGTGCGCCCGATCACCATCCGCACCGGCGTGCTGCCGCGCACCCACGGCTCCGCCCTGTTCACCCGCGGTGAAACCCAGGCGCTGGTGGTCACCACGCTCGGCACCGGCCGCGACGAGCAGACCATCGATGCGCTCGAAGGCTCCTACTCCGACCGCTTCATGCTGCACTACAACATGCCCCCCTACGCCACCGGCGAGACCGGCCGTGTGGGTTCGCCCAAGCGCCGCGAAATCGGCCACGGCCGGCTGGCCAAGCGCGCACTGATGGCAGTGCTGCCGAGCAAGGAAGAGTTCGGCTATACCATGCGCGTGGTGTCGGAAATCACCGAATCCAACGGCTCCTCGTCGATGGCCTCGGTATGCGGCGGCTGCCTGTCGCTGATGGACGCCGGCGCGCCGCTGAAGGCACACGTCGCCGGCATCGCCATGGGCCTGATCAAGGAAGGCAACCGCTTCGCCGTGCTGACCGACATCCTCGGCGACGAGGATCACCTCGGCGACATGGACTTCAAGGTCGCGGGCACCGAAAAAGGCGTGACCGCGCTGCAGATGGACATCAAGATCACCGGCATCACCAAGGAAATCATGCAGGCTGCGCTGACGCAGGCGAAGGAAGGCCGCATGCACATCCTCGAGATCATGAAAGCATCGGTTTCCGGCAGCCATGAAATGTCGGCGTACGCGCCGCGCATCATCGCGATGAAGATCAACCCGGAAAAGATCCGCGACGTCATTGGCAAGGGTGGCGCCGTGATTCGCGCGCTGACCGAGGAAACCGGCACCCAGATCGACATCCAGGAAGACGGCAGCGTGAAAATCGCCTGCACCAGCATGGAAGCCGGCGAACTGGCGAAGAAGCGCATCGAGGAGATCACCGCCGAAGTCGAAGTCGGCAAGATCTACGAAGGCCCGGTCATCAAGCTGCTGGACTTCGGCGCCATCGTCAACGTGCTGCCGGGGCGCGATGGCCTGCTGCACATCTCGCAGATCGCCCACGAGCGCGTCAACACCATCGGCGACTACCTCAAGGAAGGCCAGGTCGTGCGCGTGAAGATCCTCGAAGCCGACGAGAAAGGCCGCCTGCGCCTGTCGATGAAGGCCCTGCTGGAAGCCGCACCGAGCGACCAGGAACCGGCCGCCTGAAGCGGATTGCGCCGCAAGGCGCCCGGCCCAACAAAAACGCGCCTGAGGGCGCGTTTTCTGTTCGTAAACCGTTTTTCCTCGCCTGCTACGCCTGCTTCACTGCACGCCTCATGCGGATCCACTGAGAAACGCCTGCCACCAGCGCTTGCGCTGGCCGGTAACCACGTGATTGGCCTGGATCTCGCGCGGTGGCGTCTTGCTCATCAACCAGCCTGGGAGCACCGAGGATTTCATGGAACTCGATCCACACGAGCTGCCGAGATGATTGGGATCGTAAATCTTGATGAAATTGGGCGCATCTAGGTCATCTGCATAAACGATCGCACAGTAGTCCTCGTGATGCTCGCGCCGCAGCAATTCATCGAGCTCGTGCATGAACTGTTGAACCTTCTCTGACGGGGACGGCGCCTGTGGCACCTCATGCCCCACGGCATAGAGATACCAGCCGGCACCCGCATCCACTCTCTGCCAGAAGGCAGTCAACTGCTCCCAGCGCATCACGCTGTAGAGCAGCCCGTTGTAGTAGCGGTCGAACTCGTCGGTTTCGGACATGGCGGGCTTACTTGGCGACTTGCCGCTCGCGGATTTCCTCGAGCGTCTTGCAGTCGATGCACAGCGTGGCGGTCGGGCGTGCCTGCAGGCGCTGGAGGCCGATCTCGACGCCGCAGGATTCGCAATAACCGTAGTCGCCGCTGTCGATCTTGGCGATGGTCTCGTTGATCTTCTTGATCAGCTTGCGTTCGCGGTCGCGGTTCCTGAGCTCCAGCGCCATGTCCGATTCCTGGGTGGCGCGGTCGTTGGGGTCGGCGAACACGGTCTGCTCGTCCTGCATGGAATGCAGCGTGGTATCGATGTCCTGCGACAGCTCGGCTTTCCAGGCCTCGAGCATTTTGCGAAAATGCGCGAGTTGCTTGTCATTCATGTATTCTTCGCCCTTCTTCGCCTTGTACGGCTCGAAGCGCATCAAAGTTTCAGCCATCTCGTTCTCTTCGTAGGTCAGTGTGTTCCGGGCCGAGCCCAAACACGATTAAATATCAGAATCCTTCCCGCGCCGCAACCCAAATGACACTCCAAGCCCTCCTCTTCGACGTCGACGGCACGCTTGCCGACACCGAGCGCGACGGCCACCGTCCCGCCTTCAACCAGGCATTTGCCGATGCCGGCCTCGACTGGCACTGGGACGCCACGCTCTACGGCAAGCTCCTCGCCGTTACCGGCGGCAAGGAACGGATGAAATACTATATCGACCACTTCCGGCCCGACTATAGGAAGCCGCCGGATTTCGACGAAATGGTTGCCGCCCTGCATCTGGCCAAGACCCGTCACTACAGCGCACTCGCCGCCCAGGGCGGAATTCCGATGCGCCCTGGCGTCAAACGACTCCTGATCGAAAGCCGCGCCGCCGGCTTGCGCCTCGCGATCGCCACCACCACCACCCCGGAGAACGTCACCGTGCTGCTGGAGCACAGCCTCGGCCCGGGCACCACCGACTGGTTCGAGGTCATCGCTGCCGGCGACATCGTGCCGGCGAAAAAGCCCGCGCCCGACATCTACCATTACGCACTGGAAAAGCTCGGGCTCGCCGCCGCCAACTGTCTCGCATTCGAGGATTCCGAGAACGGCCTGCACGCGAGCCGCGGCGCCGGCCTGAAGACCCTGGTGACGGTCAACGACTACACCCATGACCACGACTTCAGCGGCGCCGCCGTAGTGCTGTCCGACCTTGGCGAACCCGACGCGCCCAACACGCTGATCGCCGGTCCGGATCTCGGGCGGCCGTACGTTGATGTGGCGTATCTGCGGGCGTTGCATGGGGTTTGACTAGGGACCAGGATTCAGGGATCAGGATTCAGCGGATGAGCGGCCAGAGGCCGCGCCAACTTTCCCTGACCCCTGACCCCTGACCCCTGACCCCTGACCCCTGACCCCTGACCCCTGACCCCTGACCCCTAGGGATTGTGCATCAACGCCGCTTCCAGGGTGTTCTCCAGCAGCGTCGCCACCGTCATCGGTCCCACCCCGCCCGGCACGGGAGTAATCCAGCTGGCACGTGCCGCGGCGCCGTCGTAATCCACGTCGCCGACGAGCTTGCCGTCGTCCAGCCGGTTGATGCCGACGTCGATGACGATGGCCCCCTCGCGTATCCACTCGCCGGGGATCATACGCGGGCGTCCGACCCCCACCACGAGAATCTCGGCCGAGCGCACGAAGCTTTCCAGGTCACGCGTGGCGCTGTGGCAGACGGTGATGGTGCAGCCGGCCAGCAACAGTTCCAGGCTCATCGGCCGGCCGACGATGTTGGAGGCCCCGACCATCACCGCATTCTTGCCGCGCAGTTCCTCGCCGGTGGCGCGCAGCAGCGTCATCACGCCGCGCGGGGTGGAGGGGCGCAAGGTCGGCATCTTCACCGCAAGGCGGCCGATGTTGTAGGGATGGAAGCCATCGACGTCCTTGTCGGGGCGGATGCGCTCGATCACCGTCTCCGCATCGATGTGACCCGGCAGCGGCAGTTGCACCAGGATGCCGTCGACGGCGGAATCGGCGTTGAGGGTGTCGATCAGCGCGAGCAGTTCGGCCTGGGTCGTGGTGGACGGCAGGTCGTGGGAAATACTGTTCACGCCGGCGCGCTCGCAGGCGCGCTTCTTGTTGCGCACATAGACCGCCGAGGCGGGGTCGCTGCCGACCAGGATGACGGCGAGGCCCGGACGGCGTTTGCCCTGCACCTCGCGCTCCGAAACCTTGTCGTGAATCACCGCAAGGATGGTATCCGCCATCGCCTTGCCATCGAGAATGCGTGCGCTCATCGGGGCCATCCAGAAGCAAAAGCGCGATTTTCCCGGAACGCCCCCGCGGACTCAAGCGGAAATTGACCGGGTCCCGCCGCCAAGGTATAGTCTCGCCTCTCCGAAACGCGGCCCGCGATGGCCGTCGGATTTCGGGGTGTAGCGCAGTCTGGTAGCGCGCCTGCTTTGGGAGCAGGATGTCGGAGGTTCGAATCCTCTCACCCCGACCACCCCCTATCCGACAAGTAAGAGACAGCGCCCGATAGATAGAGTCTCTGCCCGTAGCTCAACTGGATAGAGCACCAGCCTTCTAAGCTGGGGGTTACAGGTTCGATTCCTGTCGGGCAGGCCAGGTTGTGTTGCCAGCCGGTGCTGGCGACGGCAATGGTGGATGTAGCTCAGTTGGTAGAGTCCAGGATTGTGATTCCTGTCGTCGTGGGTTCGAGTCCCATCATCCACCCCACTCAAATTTGAAGCCCCGGCGCCGCAAGGCCCGGGGCTTTTCGTTTGCTGCGATACCAGCGGTTATCATCACGGAACCAGCCCGCAGACTTGAGGGAGTCCGTCATGTTCGATCCTGCAGCACGCGTTCCGATTGCGCTCGCCATTGCCGTTGCACTGACTGCCTGCGAAGCACCGGCCCCCGCACGCAGCGCGGCGCCCACACTGAGCCAGCGCATGGTCGAACTCGAACATCGGGTCGAGATGCTGGAAGCGCGCCCTGCGGTACATTCGCCCCTGCGCAGCAAGGCAGAGATCAAGGCCCATATCGAATCGCTCGAAGCCGAGCGTGCGAAGCTGCTGGTCGATTATCTGCCGCAGCATCCGGCAATCCGTGACATCGACCGCCGGCTGGACATCCTCAACGCGCAACTGAAAATGGCTGAATAAGCCCGCACCCCCCAACCGGATTGGCCGTCCCGGTTTCGACCCGGTTGCTTATTTCATGCCGCCGCGCCGCCTACGCTTGCATCATGTTCCGACGCATGGTGCGCGGAGCCGGGGACAAGGAGCGGAGCGATGAAAACGGCGATGATCATGATGGCGGTGGCGGGGCTGGGGCTGGGAACGGCGCAGGCGGAGACGGTCGACGCGACGCCGGGATTCGACCGCGTGGGGCGGGTGGCGTTGCAGGCACCGCAGAAACCGCCAGTGCGCGTGGTGGCACCGGGAGAAAGCCCGGAGGAGAGCGTGTCGAGCTACCCTGCGCGCAAGCGCGAGATGGCGCGCCGCCTGGTGTGGCTGATGCTGAGCGCGCGTTAACGTAAAACATCGCGAAGCGATTCCATGTCGCCCTCGCCCGCTTGCGGGAGGGTTGGGGAGAGGGAAACGGGCATGGCGTGTTTCATGGTCAGGGGTGGCAACACGCCATGCCTGTTAGAAGAACTGCCAACTATTCACGCATGACGCCATCGACGTAGAGCCAGCGTCCGTCGACGCGTTCGAAGCGGCTGGTCTCGTGCAGTCGAAAGGCACGTCCGTTAATCCTGTAGCGCGCGACGAATTCGACGGTGGCGTGTGCGGCGTCGAGCGGCACGTGTGATTTCACGGCCAAGCCCAGCCATTGCGGGTGCGGGCTGGCGTCGAGCTCGAGGGATGCGGGCCTGGTGGCGGGATGCCAGGTGGCCAGAAGATAGGCCTCATTCCTGTTGACGAAGGCGGCGTAGCGCGAGCGCATGAGGCGCTCGGCATCGGGTGCCGCCTCGCCGCGGTGGAAGCGGCCACAGCAGGCGTCGTAGCCATGGCCCGACCCGCAGGGGCAGAGGTCGACGACGCGCTTCATTTCGCGGTGCAGCGCAGCTTCGGCTTGAGATAGGGCCAGACGGCGTCGAGCATCGCGGCCTGCGCCTGCGCGTTGGGATGGATGCCGTCGGCCTGCATCAGGGCAGCCCGGACGCCGACCCCACAGACGAAACATGGCACGTGCACCGCCCGTTCCGCATGCGCCACCTCGCCATATAGCTTCGCCACGGCACCGGCATACCCCGGACCATAGTTCGGCAGCACCGGCGCCTCCAGCAGCAGCACCCATGCGCCGCTCGCGCGGGCCTGACGCACGAGTGCTGCAAGATTCTGCCTGATCTCCGTCGGCGGAGTGCCACGCAGCGCGTCGTTGCCCCCGAGCGCAATCAACACGCCCTGAGGGTGATGGCGCTGCAACGCAGGTCCCAGCCGCTGCAGGCCGTTCTGCGTGGTATCGCCGCTGATGCTCGCATTGACGACCCGCCATTGCGGGGCCGCCCTGTTCAGGCGCACATCGAGCAAATCGGCCCAGCCCTCGCGCGCTGCGAGGCCGTAGCCGGAACTCAGGCTGTCACCAAGGATCAACAGGTTGCACGACCCGGCCAGCGCCCAGCCCGGCAGTCCCCACAACAACAGTATCCACAAGCGATAATTCATCCATCCACCTCGACCCGATCACTTCAATGACGCCTCCAGACAGCGCCCGGTTCCCCGTTGTCATCGCGCACGCGCTGTCCCAGCGCGTCACCACCTCCGACGGCACGCTCGCCATCCTGAGCGAAGTCGAGCTCGTGGTCAAAGCCGGCGAGACGCTCGCCATTACCGGCGCTTCCGGTTCCGGCAAGTCCACCCTGCTGGGCCTGCTCGCAGGCCTCGACCGGCCATCGGGGGGGGAAATCGAGTTGCTCGGCCAGCGCCTGGGCGCACTGGATGAGGACGCCCGCGCACGCCTGCGCGCCGGCCGCATCGGCTTCGTGTTCCAGTCCTTCCAGTTGCTGCCGGCGCTGACCGCGCTGGAAAACATCCTGCTGCCGCTGGAACTGGCGGCCCGCGCCGATGCGCGCGAACGTGCCACCCACTGGCTCGCCCGCGTCGGGCTGGCCGACCGTGGGGGCCACACGCCGCGCCAGCTTTCCGGCGGCGAACAGCAGCGTGTCGCCATCGCGCGCGCCTTCGCCACCGATCCCGAGGTGGTTTTTGCCGACGAGCCCACCGGCAATCTCGATGCCGACACCGGTGCACGCATCATCGATCTCTTGTTCGAACTCAACGCATCCGCCCACACCACGCTGATCCTGGTCACCCACGACGATGCGCTGGCGGCACGCTGCCAGCGCCGGCTCCATCTGGTTGCCGGACGCGCGCACGAGGCCGCTCGCGCATGAACTTCATCCGCCTGGGACTATGGCTATTGCGACGCGAACGCGCCAGCGGCGAGTGGCGCGTCCTGCTGCTCGCGCTGATCATCGGCGTCGGCAGCGTCTCCACCACCGGGTTTCTGGGGGACCGCATCAAGCGCGCCATGAGCGAGCAGGGTGCAAGCCTTCTCGGCGCCGACCTGCTGATCAGCAGCCCGCGTCCGATCGCCAACTGGCCCCGCCACGCCCTGCGGACGAGCAGTGCGCTCGAATTCGCGAGCATGGTCAGCCGTAACGACGCCTTCCAGCTGGCAACCGTGCGTGCAGTGGACGCCGCCTATCCGCTGCGCGGGACCGTGCGCATCGCCGACCGCCCGTTCCACACCGGGACGCCACGGCCCGCGCAGCCGCCCCCGGGCGCAATCCATGTCGACCAGGAACTGCTGACCCTGCTTGAAGCGCAGGTCGGCGACACGGTGCAGATCGGCGAGAGCGCTTTCCGCATTGCAGGCATCGTGATGGAGGAACCGGGGCAGCTTGGCGCCGTATTCGGCTTCGCGCCACGCGTGTTCCTGCGCGCCGACGAGGTGGCACGCACCCGCGTGCTGCAGCCAGGCAGCCGGCTCACCTACCTCTATCAGTTCGCGGGCGAGGCCACGCCGCTTGCGGCTTTCAGCGCCGCCCTGAAACCCATGCTCGATAGCACCCAGCGCCTCGTCGGCCCGCGTGAAGGCGCCGAAACCCTGCGCGGCGCCTTCACCAATGCCGACCGTTATATTCAGCTTACGGCCCTGATCAGCCTGCTGCTATCCGTGGCCGCCATCGCCATCGCGGCACACCGCCACGCGCTGCGCCATTACGACCAGGCCGCACTGCTGCGCTGCCTTGGCGCCACCACGGCGCAGCTACGCACGCTCTACGCGGTGCAGTTGTTGCTGCTCGGCATTCTGGGCAGTGCCCTGGGCGTGGCGATCGGTGCGCTGATGCAGCAGGCGCTGGCCGGGCTGATCCTGCCGGATGCCGTCACCCGCCTGCCATCGCTGGGGCTGGCCCCAATCGGGGTCGCCATTGCCAGCGGCCTGCTGGCGCTGGCAGGCGCAAGCCTGCCAGCGCTCATGCGATTGATCCGCGTGCCGCCGCTTCGCGTCCTGCGACGCGAGCTGCCACCGCTTCCCGCGGCCGCATGGATCGGTGCAACCGCCAGCGGATCGGCGCTGTTGCTGCTGGTCGCCTGGTATGCCCGCGACCTCCGGCTGGTCGCCCTGTTCGTGGGTGCGCTGGCTGCGCTGACGGGCGTGCTGGCCCTGCTGGCGCGGCTCGCGCTCCTGGCCGGACGCGGCGTACAGAAGATCAGCTACGGGCCACTGCGTTTCGGCCTCGCGCAGTTGCTGCGCCACCGCTTCGACAGCACGCTCCAGCTCGGCGCCTTCACTCTGGCGCTGTTCCTGGTCGCCCTGCTGGCGCTGGTGCGCGGCGATCTCATCGACAGCTGGCGCCAGCAACTCCCGCCGCAGGCACCCAATCATTTTCTTGTGAACATCGCCCCGCACCAGCAGGATGCAGTCACGGCCTATCTGCTGGAGCACCGCCTGCAGGCGTCCGCGCTCTACCCCATGGTGCGCGGGCGCCTGGTGAGCAGGAACGGCACGCCCATCGCCGACACCCTGCCCCCGGACAAGCGCGACAGCAACGCCCTGCGACGCGAGCTCAACCTCACCTGGACCGCTGCGCTGCCTGACAACAACACCGTGGTAGCCGGGCGCTGGCACGGTGGCCAGCGTGGCACGGAAATCTCGGTGGAAGCGGGCATGGCCGAGCGCCTCGAACTCGCCATCGGTGATACGCTCGGTTTCCAGATCGGCGACCAGACGCTCCGCGCGCGCATCAGCAGCATTCGCAGCGTGAAGTGGGATTCGATGCAGCCCAATTTCTTCGTCATCTTCGCACCCGGCCAACTCGACGACCTGCCCGCGAGTTCCATCGCGAGCGTGCATGTACCCGCGGACGGCGGGGAAATGCTGTCCGGCTTCATCAAGCGCTTTCCGGGTATCACGGTGCTCGCGCTCGAAAAGATCATCGCCAACATCGAGGCGGTGTTTGCGCAGATCATCGGTGCAATCCAGTTGCTGCTGGGCTTCCTGCTCGCAGCCGGCATGGCCGTCGTGATCGCCACGCTGCTCGCGAGCCTCGACGGACGTCAGCAGGAAGCCGTGCTGCTGCGCACGCTGGGCGCCCAGCGCGCGTACCTGGCGAAAGGACTATGGAGCGAGTTCATCGCCCTTGGCGTTCTGGCCGGCCTGCTCGCCGCAATCTGCGCCGAAATCGCCATGGCACTCATCGCCGACCGGTTATTCGAGCTGCCGGTCCGCGCCCACCCGTGGCTGTGGCTCGCGCTGCCGGCCATCGGCGCGCTGCTGGTGGGGCTAAGCGGCTGGCTCACCACACGGCACATCACACGCGTGCCGCCGATGCAGTCGATCCGGGCATTGAGTTAGGCAGCCCCCCGCACCAGCACGTCACCGAACAGCGCCACGCTGAAACCGACCACCGCGCCGAGCGGCGGTGCCCAATGGCGGTTGAGGCGCGATTGCGGCGCGATGTCCTGGAAGATGAGATACAGGATGCCGCCGGACGCGAACAGCATGATCGCGCCCAACCCGGCTGGATAGTCGGACAGAAAGAAATAGCCGAGAAGGCCTGCCACAGGGCCGATGGCGACGAGCGAGACCATGATGGCCAGGGTGCGCCCGGCGCTTCTGTGCTTCTGCGCATGCAGCTCGCGAAAGGCGTTGAAACCTTCCGGCAGGTTCTGCAAGCCGATCAGCAACGCCAGCAGTGGCGCGACGGGGGCACCGAGCGCCACCAGTCCACCCAGCGCGACGGCTTCGGGCACATAGTCGAGCAGCATACCCATCACTTGCGGCGTTTCGCGCCGGCGCAAGCCGAGCGCACGCTCGATCAAGAAAAAGATCAGCCCGCCGGCGAGTACGATCGGAATCGCCAGCAGCGACCCCTGCATGCTGGCAATGCCTTCCGGAACCAGTACCACCGCCACGGCGCCGAGCAGAATACCGCCACCGAGTGCGATGAGGAAATGGCGCAGTTCCTGCTCCAGCCATCGGGAGCGAACGTGCTCGAAGCTGGCGACGAAGCCGCCAAGCGGAATGCAGGCGCCAGCGGCAGTCGTCAGCAACAGGATCGTGGCGATGGAATCCATGGTGCGCCCATGCGTAACGATCAACCATTATGAGCGAGATTGCACGAGCAGCTCACGCGCGGCCGGCCTCGACACCGCTCTGATGATTTCCGCGTGGATGGCGGTTTTGATACCCTTCGGGCTTCTGCCTGCCGCCATTCCCGTCATGAACGATTCCCTGCAAACCTTCGAGCACGCCCAACGCACCGCGATCGACCTGGCGATCCAGTTTGGCCCCAGGCTGCTCGTTGCCCTACTGATCCTCGCGGCCGGCTATTACGTCGGTCGCTGGGTGGGCCGGATGGCCGACTCGATGCTGGCGAAGCTCGGCCTGGACGAAACGCTGCGCCAGTTGCTGGTACGCATGGTACGCCTGCTGGTGCTCGGCCTTTTCCTCATCATGGCGCTGCAAAACCTCGGCGTGCAGCTGCTGCCCCTGATCGCCGGCCTGGGCGTCGCCGGGGCAGGCGTGGCGCTGGCAATGCAGGGTGTACTCGGCAACCTGGCGGCCGGGCTGACGATCATCTTCACCCGCCCTTTCCATGTTGGCGAATACATTTCCACCGTTGGCGAGGAAGGCAGGGTCGAGGAGATCAAGCTGTTCAACACGGTACTGAGCCACCCCGACCGCTCGCGCATCGTCATTCCCAACCGCAAGATCGTCGGCGAGATCCTGCATAACTTCGGCACGCTGCGGCAACTCGATGTGGTCGTCGGCGTGGCCTACGACACCGACCTTCGAGTGGCACTGGAAACGATCCGCGAGTTGCTCGCCGCGCACCCGAACATTCTCCAGGAGCCGGAGCCGATGATCCGCGTGCTGACCCTGGCCGATTCGGGCGTCACAATCGCGATCCGGCCCTGGACGCTGGTCGAGCATTTCAACAGCGCGTCGGGCGAGGTCACCCAGGCGGTGCTGGAAGCCTTCCGCGCACGCGGCATCCGGATTCCCTTCCCGCAGCGCGAAGTGCGTCTGCTCAACCCGGCATGAAGCGCGCCACGCCGAAAGCGGCGTTCACCGATCCGCTGGCCGACGTGCTGCGCCCCGGGCAGTCGGTCGAGCTGCTGAAGGAACTGCACATCCTGACGCGCGACGGCAGGCTCAACCAGGACAGCCGCCGCAAGCTGAAGCAGGTCTATCACCTGTGCAATTTCATCGAACCCCTGTTGAACGACGTGCTCGGGCGGCAGGACACGCTGACGCTGGCCGACCACGGCGCCGGCAAGTCGTATCTGGGTTTCATCCTGTACGACCTGTATCTGAAGGAACGGGGCGCCAGCCACATTTTCGGCATCGAGACGCGCGACGACCTCGTGGAAAGATCACGCGCGCTCGCGGCGCGTCTGGGCTTCCCGCGCATGAGCTTCCTCAACGAGACGGTGGCCGAATCGACCCGGTCAGCCGTGTTGCCGCCGACCATCGACATTGTCACCGCGCTGCACGCCTGCAATACCGCAACCGACGACGCGATCCAGTTCGCGCTCGCCAAGCACGCACGCCACATCGTGCTGGTGCCGTGCTGCCAGGCCGAGGTCGCGGCCGTGCTGCGCCGCCACAAGAACGCGTCGTTCGGCAAAACCCCGCTGTCCGAACTCTGGCGCCACCCCATCCACACCCGCGAGTTCGGCAGCCATCTCACCAACGTGCTGCGTTGCCTGCAGCTGGAAGCCCACGGTTACCAGCTCACCGTCACGGAGCTCGTGGGCTGGGAGCATTCGATGAAAAACGAGCTCATCATCGCGACCCAGACCGGCACGCCGCGCGGCAATGCCCGCGAACGTATCCGGCAAATCCTGGAGGAACTGAACCTGCAGGAACTGGAAGCGCGCTTTCTCGGTCCGTAGAATCACCTATCCTGAAGCGATTGGTGTTGGGCGGAGAAATCATGCGCAGGTCGTTCTTCAAGGGTGCAATCGCCACGCTGCTTCTGCTGGGCGGCCTCGCGGGCTGCGCCACGCCGCAATACCAGACGTCCGTCCGCCTCATCCCGCCGGAAGACGCCACGGGCCGTGCCTGCGTGGCGGATTGCGAGGCGAGGAAGACCGCCTGCCAGAGCGATTGCGCAGCCCGTTACAAGGTCTGTGCCAAGGAACTGGCGCCGCAGGTGGAAGCGCGCTATGCCGACGCGCTGAAACAGTATGAAATCGAACTGAAGCGCTACGCGATGGAATTGCGCCGGTATGAAATGCAGTTGCAGCTCGACTGGCTCCACCGTCACCCCTTCTATCATCCCTGGTGGTGGGATCCCTGGCCGGGTCCGTATTACCCGCTGCCCTACCCTGAACCGTCGATGCCGACCCGCGAGGGCGTGCGTGCGCAACTGGAAAAGACGCACTGCCAGACCGACTGCGGCTGCCTGCCCGCTTACGACGCCTGCTTCGTCGGCTGTGGCGGGCAGCGCATAAGTGAAACGGTGTGCGTCAAGAACTGCCCACCGGCGCGATAGGTCACGCCGGTCCCTGAAGCCGGACCAGTTTCACCGGCACGCTCCGCGTCTCGCTATTGATCCAGATCTCGCCGTCCTGCACCAGGCATTGTAGGCGCATGCTGCGTTCGGCGAGCGCGGCAAGTTCTGCGCTGGTTTCGGCAGGCAGCCGCAGCACGGTCAGATTCGAAAAACGCGAGAGCTTGCCCGCGATCTGTTTCCACCAGACGTCGCAACTGCTGCTGTAGCAAAGCACCACGACCTGCTCGGCGCGGCCACAGGCGCGCCGGATGCGCGCCTCATCCGGCTGGCCAAGATCGATCCACAACGTGATTTCGCCGACCAGGTTCTTGACCCACACCTCCGGCTCGTCGACTTCGGAGAGGCCGCGGGTCAGCGCAATGCCCTCCTCCGCATGAAGCGCGTAGGCCAGCACCCGCACCATCATGCGTTCGTCGGTCTCGGAAGGATGGCGCGCGATTGTCAGCGCATGGTCGGCATAGACATGCCGATCCATGTCGGCAATCTGCAAATCGGCTTTGTGAATGGTGGCTTTGAGCGCCATGGCTGTTCATGCCCGGAAATGGACGTAAAAAAACCCCGGCGAACCGGGGTTTTTCACATCCGGTCGCGAGAATTACGACACGATCTGGATGTTGGAAGCCTGCTTGCCCTTGGGACCAGTCGTCACTTCAAAGCTGACGCGCTGGTTTTCCTTCAGGGACTTGAAGCCGTTGGCGTTGATCGCCGAGAAATGCGCGAACAGGTCTTCGCCGCCGTTGTCCGGGGTGATGAAGCCGAAGCCCTTCGCATCGTTGAACCACTTGACAGTACCAGTTTCCATCTCGTTTCCTATCCATCTTAAAAAAAACGGGCAACATGCCCCGTCAATCGAATTTCAAGGAAAACGCTTACCAGAGGTACGGCAATTTAGTTCTTGAATCCAACGGACGCCGCATTATTAACACGCCCGCGCGGAAACGCCAAGCTTTTTTTTACGCGCCGCCAAGCGGACGCAACAAGAGGGTGTCGCCCCGCTGAGTGAATTCGAGGTGTTTCAGCACGCTCATCCCCAACAGCACCTGTTCGCCTGCCATGCCCGGATTGAGGCTGGCCGGCACCCCGCGCACCTCGAAGGGCCCGAACGCCAGCGCATCGATTCGTGTCGCGCGCGTGGTGACCGTGCCGTTGGCCGTGATGGCCTGCATGGGCACACCGGCCTCGAGGCCAAGCGTGCCCCCCAGATGCGCCGGTACCGACACAAGCGTGGCACCGGTATCGAGCAGAAAGGTCACGGCACGGCCATTGATCGTGCCTGGAAACACGTAATGGCCGTCTCGGCTGCGCTTGAGCAGCAACTCGCTGCCGGGTGCCACCTGCAATGCGCGGTTCGGCTGGTTCTGCACATCCAGGCGTGTGTCGAAATAGAAATACAGCGTGCCCAGCAGCACCAGGCTGGCCGCGAGCGCCATGCCACGGCCGAGACCCCGGTGGGGATTGTGGGAGGGCGTGGTCGATTGTGGGTTCATGTCGTTGCAGACCGTCTGCACGCCTCAGGGTTCGCCGCTCAGGATTCGTTTGTGCGCGTGCTGCACCAAGCGTAGCGCGCATCATAAACCTGGAAAGCGCGGTTAACCGCGCCATGCACCTGCGCGCATCGCTTGTACACAGATTTTACCGCTTGGCCGCCGCCACCCTCCGCGCGGGGCCCCTGCGCGCTGACACGCTCGTCCGCGTGCCTGCCTTTTTGGCGGCGTCGAGACTTGCCGAAGGAGGCGATTTGCACAGCGTGGATTGGGCCCGCCTTGCAGCGCCCAGCCTGCGACATCCTTGCTCCGCGGCAACCATACTGCCAGACGCGCCCCCGGTCGTGCTCAACTGCGCTTTCCAGGTTGAACGACAAGCCCGGAGGCGAGGCGAGGCCGACCAATGCGCCGTAACCGACGAAGGTGGTCGATCCCGGTCAACGCCCCCACCGCCATTGATCCATCTGGCGTTCCAGTTCCCGTTCCTCCTCTTCGATCGTCTCCGCGGTGGAATCGGGCGGGCAACCGTCTGGCGGAGGGGGGCGATGCTCCCGTCGCGCCGCGCTGGGCGGGGATGAGCCGTTCCACGCGAACGGATTATTGAAAGGCAGGGGCTCTGGCAGGCAGTCAAGCTTATAGCTGGGGGGCCAACCGGTCGCGTAGGGCTGGAAGGAGATGGTCTGCTCGAAGATGAGCGGTTTTCCCGTAGGGATTGGCGGCAGTGGCGGCAGATTCCGGATCGCCTCCCAGGCGAGCTTCGAGGCCACCTCCGAGGTTGACCAAAGCTCTTCCACATGGACAAGCTTTCCGTCAGGCGCGATCTCGATGCGGAACCGGACTGCCCCCTGGCCCGGTCCCTCGACGGCCGTTCCCATCATGCTGCGAACCTGCTGTCCCCAGGTGTAGCGATAACGCTTGCTGTTCCTGGGCGTATAGGTTGAAGCCAATTGCCATTCCTCTGCCGTAGGCGCGGGCGGCGCAGACATGGATGCCGGCACCTTATCCTGAACGGGACTCGGCGGTGTTCCAGGCACGGTCTGTGGCCTGGCGGATTTGGCTGGCTGGGCTTTCTGTAGTTTGGGCAGCGGCAGTTTGACCTGGGGCTCAATTCTCAGGCGCACCTGCAAGGGCTCTTCAGGTGGGGGCGGCTTCGGCTTGCCCCACCATGATGGCAACAGACTGGCGTGCAAGGCCAGCGATATGGCAAGCGCGATGAGAAAACCACGCCGAGATCGGCGCAATGTGCCCATCATTTCCACATCAGCGGAAAACTGAACAGGGCGGGCAATGCTGCGGCGAAGGCAGCGTCACAGAATGTCGAAAACGGGGCAAACCATGCAGGCACTCTAGCTGGATGAACGGGCGCACCAAGCATAGAGTGCGTCGTACATCACCATCCCTTGGGCAAGCAACTCATGGTCATCCTGATGGTTATGGTGGAGTCCCCATGACAGCGCGACCAGGCCTGTGACCTCTGGCGCCAGGT
>JANJWS010000014.1 GCA_024709425.1 Thiobacillus sp. | reverse complement strand
CAGTCCCACCTCGACGTTGGCGGGAATGTCGCTGGCGACGACGGGCAGACCGTAGGACAGGGCTTCCAGCATGGCGATGGGCAGGCCTTCGTGCGAGGACGGCAGCACGAAGATGCCGGCGTGGGCATACAGCTCGCGCAGCGCCTGGCCGGTCTGGAGGCCGGTGCACACGACGCCCGGCGTTGCGGCGGCGCTGTCGAGCACCTGCTGCACATAGGCGTCGGGATGGTCCGACGCGCCGACGATGGCGAGCTTCCACCCCGGCAGGGTTGCGCGGCGGAAGGCTTCGATGAGATCGAGGTGGCGTTTCTCGGGCACCAGGCGGCTCACCAGAACGACATACTTCCCCGGTTCCAGGCCGAACGCCGACGATGCCGCCGTGGTGTCCGGCAGCGCCGGCAGCACGACACCATTGGGAATCAGCGTGCTCTCGCGGCCGTGCTTGGCGCGTACCAGGCTGCGGATTACTTCGGAAATCACGATGCGGGCGTTCGACCCGCGCATGCCGAAGCGTTCGCCGGTTTGCAGCACCCATCTGGCGAAACGTCCCCATTTCTGGCGGTCGTAATCCGGCCCATGGTGGGTGACCACCACGCGCAGGCCGAGCAGCCGCGCGGGCAGGGTCATGATGGCGGGGCCGATCGCCTGGATGTGCAGGACGTCCGGGCGCTTTACCGCAGCGTACAGCACACCGAGCAAGCTGTGCAGGATCGCCTCCAGCCCTTTCGACCTGGGCGCCCACAGCGGAACGAATTTCACGCCCTTCCATACCGGGCCGATGTCCTTCGGCTGGTAGGGCGAGCGCGCCAGCACGGTGACGTCGCATCCCAGCTCCACCAGCAGCGGGCAGAGGTGTTCGGCGTGCGTCTCCACCCCGCCCTGCACGTTGGGGAAGCCGCGCAGGCCGAGCATCATGACCTTCAACGGTCGTCGCGCGCCTCCCACGGCTCAGTCCGCGCGCAGCATTTCGGCCAGCTCGGCCTCGGACAGCACCACCTCGGGCTCGCGCCGCTGGAACGTTACCTTCTGCGCCGCCACCGCGCCTTCTCTCAAATTGCCCTGCAACGGATCCTGGCCGACGTCGAAATGCGGCACGTCGTCGATGCAGATCGGCTTGCCGAGCATCGATTTGAGCTTGTTCTTCACCACCCACGACGTCGGGTGCTTGATGTATTTCTTCATCACCGGCGCCGCGGTACCCACCATCCAGCAGTTCTTCGGGCAGGTGCGGACCAGGCCGCGCACCTTTTCCGCCTGCTCGCTGAACCACAGTTCGTCGAAACTGGACACGTCACGGATGTTGCCCATCGACTCCTTCCAGTAGCGATCCTCCAGCCCGTTGCACGGGAACACGTCGCCATACGGCTCGATGAAGAAGTTGGCCGTGCCCGCCTCGCAGGGCAGCATGCGCGGCTTGCCGCGGATGTAGTTGATCAGCCCCAGGTTGAAGAAAGCCCGATACCAACTCTTCGGGCTGTTGTCCTTCAGCAGTTCCTCGATCAGTTTGTGGAAGTTGCCGATCACCTCGTCCTTGTTGGTGATCTCGTTGTCGTCCTTGTGGAAGTAATAGGAGTTGTGGAACGCCGCGGTGGCGAACTCCATCCCCAATTCGCGCGACAGCTTGTACAGCCACAGCATGTCGGCCGAGTTGTGGTTGGACACCGTGCAGCCGTAGCCGATGTCCTTCACCCCCATCTCCTTCAGCGTGAGCAGCACCCGCAGCGCGCGGTCGAACGTCCCTTCGCGGCCGCGCAGGTCGTCGTTCTTCTGCGAAAGCCCCTCGATGCTGACGCGGATGCCGATGTTCGGAAACCGCTCGGCCATCTTGATGATCCGGTCGGTATGCCAGCCCGAGGTCGAAATCACGATGCGATCGGATTTCCTGTACATCACCTCGACGATGTCCTGCAGGTCGCGCCGCACGAAGGGCTCGCCGCCGGTGATGTTGACGAACTTGAACTTCGGCAGGATCTCCAGTTCCTTCGCCTGGATCTCGCGCTTGCTGTCGGTCGGGTTCTCCCAGATGTCGCACATCTTGCAGCGCATCTGGCAGCGGTAGGTCGTGATGATCGAAACGTCGGTCGGATATGCTGCGGCTGCCATCGTTCAAGTCCCCAAAATCGATTTGTAGATATCCATCAAACCCGCGTTGTGCGCGTCCAGCGAAAACGCACTTTCCACACGCTGGCGCGCCGCCGCGCCCATCTGCGCGCGCAGTTCGGGCGACGCCATCAGGCGGTCGAGGGCCGCAGTCAGCGCGTCCACGTCGCCGGCCTCGTACAGCAATCCGGTCCTGCCCTCCTCGACCAGTTCCGGAATCCCCCCCATGCGGCTGCCCACCACGGGCTTGCCATACGCCATCGCCTCCAGCACCGACATCGGACAGTTCTCGTACCCTTCCGACGGCACCACGACGACCGACGCGCGGTCGATCATCGCCGTCAGCGCATCGCCTGCGACATACCCGACAAAATTACTCGGGTTATATTTTGCCATCAATTCATCGGCCAAAGGCCCCGTCCCCGCAATGGAAATGCGCCATCCCGCCGTCGACCTCGCATGCGCCTTCAGCAACGTCTCCACGCCTTTTTCCTGCACCAGCCGGCCCAGGAATAAAACATAGCCGTCATCTTCCCCGTTGCCACGCACCGCATTCGTATCGATCCCGTTGTACAGCAACTTGATGCGGTCAGCCGGCACGCGGTGCGCGATGGATTGCTGCATGAAACGACTGGGCGCGATGAATGCATCCACCTTCTCGTAGCTGCCCATCAGGCGCTGCACCACCGCTTCTGCATAGAGCAGCGCGCTCTTTCCCAGTGAACCCTCCGCACAGCGGTTGCGCAGCACATTCGAAAAATCACCGTCGAGGCAGGCCGAACACGGCTTGCCGTCGTACAGCCGGTTGTAGGTCGGGCATACCGGCTTGTAGTCATGCAGCGTCAACACCACCGGCACGCCCAGCTTCTTTGCCGCGCCGATGATCGAGGGCGTGAGCTGGTGGTAGATGTTGTGGCAATGCACCAGGTCCGGTCGCGTCTCGCGGATCAGCGCCGAGATCCTTTTCACCGCCTCGGGCGAATGCAGCAGCGACAGCGCCGACTTCAGCTTGCCCAGCTTGCCCGCCCCGCCGCGGTAATCCTGCCGGCCGACAAAAAACGCCGCATGCGGACTCGACACGTTGCGTTCGTCCTGCATGGAGAAATCGACGACCTCGTGCCCCGCGCCGAGCAGATGGTCGCGCTCCTGGAACATCACGACCTCGGAGCCGCCGTTGCGGAAGAAGAATTTGTTGGCGAAGAGGACTTTCATGAAGCACCCGTTCAACGATAGCCCAGCTTCTCGTTCAGCCACCCTGCACGTTGCAGAAAGAATTTCTTTTCCTCATCGGCGAGCTTGGTCACCCAGGACGTGTCCAAGCGGATTTCAGAAGCGGTGGAGAATCGCATGTCATTGCCATTGACGTTGTGATGTACTTTGGACTTGAAGTCGAGCATTCCAGGTTCGTAGCCGATGCCCGCGAATGCACAGATGCGCTGCATTTCCTTCGCGGGATCGCTGGCGAGGTCTTCATACTTGACCGTCAAAACATCCTTGGCATCGACGTGCTTCTCGATCAAGGGCAAGGCGCGCCGGAAATGTGTGTACCAGGAGTTGAGGCTCAACGTGCGGTCGAAATTCCGTTTGCGCATGGAGTAATACACCGCTCGGCCATCACGGACCAGCAGGATGATCTTGACCCGGTCTGGCGCCATCTTGTAAAGGCCGACAGCCTTTGCGTACACCTTGGACGAATCCACCACGAAATCCACGCCGAGCTGCTTGCCGACGAGGCCGTACAGATAGAGGTTGTTTTCCAGGCCGCGATAGATGGTCGGCAGCAACGGCCGCAAGGCGCCAAAGGCGCCGGTCTTCAGTTCGAGGTAATGCAGACCGCTTCCCAGCCGGCGACGGAGGCGGTACGTCCGCCCTGTCACCTTGCTGTCGCCCACGACCGCATAAATCGGCCCAAGGTTGAGCGAATACGGGTTGGCCGTCACGTCGATACCGTCCCGGCGCTCGAACTCGTGCACCACGTTCGACCAGAGGCTGCAGTCGCGCACATTCGCCCCGCAGGTGCAACGGTTGTTGGTGGCCCAGTCCATCGGCAGGTTGATGATCTCGCCCAGCGAAGCGATGCGGGAATGGCTGCCGAGCAGCATGTCGAGCAGGGTCGAACCGGAATGTCCGGCGCCGCAGATGTAGAGGCATGTCGTCATGCGTTTTTTCCTGTCTGGCGAGGGTTGGTGACTCGATTTTCTTCGGAACCGCGTCCGGCAAGTGTTTCGTAACGCCGCGCCACGGTTTCGGCAATACCGTCGTAGGTGCGGTGGGCGCGCACCCAGGCGGGACCGTCTCCCGCTTTTGCCGCGGCCGCCACGGGTTCCGCGAGCAGGGCAGCGATGCCGTCGGCAAAACCGCTCGCGCTCCACGGCACGAGCGCGCCGACACCGGAATCATTGAGGATCATCGTCTGTTCGGGATGAACATTGGCAACCACTGGTTTGCCGAAAGCCATGTATTCGACGAGCTTTGTGGGTGAGGCGACATCCAGCGTGTCGCAAGGTGCGAAAGGCGAAACGCAGACTTCCGCAGTCGCGACCAGTTGCCACGCCTGCTCCATGGGAATGAAGCCCGTGAACTCCACAAACTGCCCAAGTCCGAGGCGCTGCACGCACTGCTCCAGGTTCGTGCGCTCGTGCGGGAAATCGCCGTCGCCAACGAACATCAGGGTGGCATGGGGAAATTGCGTG
>JANJWS010000075.1 GCA_024709425.1 Thiobacillus sp. | reverse complement strand
GCAGCGGCGGAAACGCCGAACTTCTCTTCCATTTCCTTGATGAGCTCGGACAGCTCGAGGACGGTCATGTTGGCGATGGCGTCCAGAATGTCAGCTTTTGCAACAGCCATGTTTGTTACTCCTGTCAAATGTGCTTCAGATTAAAAAACGATTTCGTCGATTCGGTTGTCGGCAGCCCGCGCCACCCGCAATGCGGAATTACGCGGCCTGCTTGTCGCGCACCGCAGCGAGGCCGCGCACGAACTTCGTCGGCACCTCGTTGAGGGTGCGGACGAATTGCGCGACCGGCGCCTGCATGGTGCCCAGGAGCTTGGACAGCAGTTCCTCGCGGCTGGGCATGCTGGCCAGATTCCCCACGTCCTTGGCGGACATGACGAAGTTGGGCATGGCACCGGCCTTGACGATGAACTTGTCGTTCGTCTTGGCAAACTCGTGCATCACCTTGGCGGCGGCGACGGGATCCGTGGAAATGCCGTAGGCAAGCGGGCCGACCAGCTGGTCGGCAATGCCTGCAAACGGCGTATCCGCGATCGCGCGACGCACCAGCGTGTTCTTCAACACGCGCAGATAGACGCCTTCCTTGCGAGCCTTCGCACGCAACTGGGTCATGTTCTCCACGGTGATGCCACGGTATTCGGCAACGACAACCGTCTGGGCGTTTGCGACCTGCGCAGCAACCTCGGCAACGACGGCTTTCTTCTCTTCAAGATTCAGACTCAAGGTCTTACCTCCTTCTCAGTTACGGGGCGTTGCCCGCCCCGGCCGGCGACCTTGACAGGAAATTCCTGCTGGGGAACGCCATCTGCGTAGGGCAGTTTTCAGTGAGGCGTGAGGCGAAAGGCGTGAGGAACACGCCCGCACACCAACAACCTTCCTTCCAACCAATTAAGTGTGCCGAAGGCTGACTCGTTCGGGGTCGCACATCACCCCTCGCGCCTCACACCTCACAACGACACCCCTACGGTCTTTGATAACCCGCCGGCCAGACTGCGACCGGCGGCCCAAAGTTCGTTCGGCTCCGCGCTGTCGCGGAGCCTTGATTCAAATTACGCGTTGACGCTGGTCTGGTCGACACGCACGCCAACGCCCATGGTCGACGACACCGACAGACGCTTGAAGTAGATACCCTTCGAACTCGCCGGCTTGGCGCGCTGCAGCGCGTCCAGCAGGGCGACCAGGTTCTCCTTCAGGTCATCGACGCTGAACGAGGCCCGGCCGATGGTGCAGTGCACAATACCGCCCTTGTCGGTGCGGTACTGCACCTGGCCGGCCTTGGCATTCTTCACCGCCCCAACGACGTCGGGCGACACGGTACCGACCTTCGGGTTCGGCATCAGGCCGCGCGGGCCGAGGATCTGGCCGAGCTGGCCGACCACGCGCATGGCATCCGGCGTGGCGATCACCACGTCGAAGTCCATCTTGCCGCCCTTGATTTCGGCAGCGAGGTCGTCGAAGCCGACGATGTCGGCGCCGGCGTCACGCGCCTTCTGCGCGTTGTCGCCCTGGGCGAACACCGCCACGCGGATGGTCTTGCCAATGCCCTTGGGCAGCACCACGGCGCCGCGCACCATCTGGTCCGATTTACGCGCGTCGACGCCAAGGTTGACGGCGACATCAATCGACTCGTCGAACTTGGCGGTCGCGGTTTCCTTGACCAATTGCAGGGCGTCCGCCACCGCGTAGTTGCGAGTGCGGTCGATTTTTTCTTTCAGCGCGCGCAGGCGCTTGGATGCGTTGGCCATGTCAGACTCCCTCCACGATGATGCCCATGGACCGGGCGGTTCCGGCGATGGTCCGCACCGCGGCGTCCATGTCGGCCGCGGTCAGGTCGGGTTCCTTGGTCTTGGCGATTTCTTCCAGCTGGGCGCGGGTGATCGTGCCGACCTTGTCCACGTGCGGCTTGGCGCTGCCCTTGTCGAGTTTGATCGCCTTCTTGATGAGCACCGTCGCGGGCGGCGTCTTCATGATGAAGGTAAAGCTCTTGTCCGCGAACGCGGTGATCACCACAGGAATCGGCAGGCCGGGCTCCATGCCCTGCGTCTTGGCGTTGAACGCCTTGCAGAATTCCATGATGTTGAGGCCGCGCTGACCCAGCGCGGGGCCGATGGGTGGCGAGGGGTTCGCCTTGCCCGCCGGCACTTGCAGCTTGATGTAGCCGACAATCTTCTTTGCCATGATGGCTCCTTAAAGTGAGTCCCAACGCGCTTTCGGTCGACCTACTCGCGCTCCTCTCCGGTTTCCCGGACTGTTTCCGATTCCGGTTCGCTCCGGAATCAGGTTTTTTCGACCTGGCTGAATCCCAGTTCGACGGGGGTCGCCCGGCCGAAAATCATTACCGAGACGCGCAGCTTGCTCTTGTCGTAATTCACTTCCTCGACGGTGCCGTTGAACTCGTTGAACGGCCCGTCGACGACGCGCACCACCTCGCCCACCTCGAACAGGATCTTCGGCTTGGGTTTTTCCACGCCCTCGCGCATCTGATCGAGAATCGCCTGCACTTCCTTTTCGGAAATGGGCGCCGGCTTGGTTGCAGTGCCGCCGACGAATCCCGTGACCTTGGGCGTGCTTTTCACCAAGTGCCAGGTGTCGTCGTCCATCTCCATCTGCACCAGCACGTAGCCGGGGAAGAACTTGCGCTCAGCCGTCTTCTTCTGGCCCGCCTTCATCTCCACGACTTCCTCGACCGGCACCAGGATTTCGCCGAAACGATCCTTCATGCCCGCACGCTCGATGCGCTCGGCGAGGTTGCGCGCCACGCTTTTCTCGAAGCCCGAGTAGGCATGAACCACGTACCAACGCATCCTCAACCCCCCTGTCCCATGGCCAGCTTCACCAGCCACGTCAAAATGCCGTCAACCGCCCACAGGAACAGCGCCATCACGATCACAAAGGCCATGACCACGCCCGTCATCTGAATGGTTTCCTTGCGCGTCGGCCAGACAACCTTCTTGGCCTCGTCGCGCGAATCACGCGCGAAAACAAGGAACCGTCGACCCTGCTCGGATAGCGCCGCCACCACGCCACCCAGCACCAGGCCGGCAATGACGGAAAGGACGCGCACCACGGTCGGCGCGTCCGCAAAAAAATAAAAGCCGGCCACCCCTGCAATGACCAGCAATACCGCTATCAACAGCTTGATTTTGTCAGCCATGAACGCTGTGTGTGCGCAGTGCGCTTATCCTGTGGCAGGCCAAGAGGGTCTCGAACCCCCAACCTTCGGTTTTGGAGACCGACGCTCTACCAATTGAGCTATTGGCCTGTATTGCCTGCCGGCCGAAGCGCAAATGCCCTCCGGCCAGCGAAACTGCTGCCTTACTCTTCGATCTTGGCCACGACGCCGGCGCCAACGGTACGGCCGCCTTCGCGGATGGCGAAACGCAGACCTTCGTCCATGGCGATCGGGGCAATCAAGGAAACCTTGATGCTGACGTTGTCGCCAGGCATCACCATC
>JANJWS010000067.1 GCA_024709425.1 Thiobacillus sp. | reverse complement strand
TGTGCCATGCCCGTTAGGCGGTCACACGCGCGGACGAATCCGCTATAATGCGCGCTGTTTTTCGCCGGCGTAGCTCAGTTGGTAGAGCAGCGCATTCGTAATGCGAAGGTCGTCAGTTCGATTCCGATCGCCGGCACCAGTATGAACAGCATTCAGGCCACCCCCCGGGGTGGCCTTTTTGCTTTGGGGCTTGCCTGCCGCAGCCGCCGCAACCCGGCGACACCACACGCCGGCTGGCGTGCATCAGGCCGGCTGGCGCGGATTGATCAGGAGCACGTCGGACGCCGTCGAAAAGGCCACGTCCTTGCTCACGCTGCCGAGCATCCAGTCCTGCAGCCCGCCGCCATAGCCATGGCGACCGAGCACGACCAGGTCGACGTGATTCTCCTCGATGTCCTCGCAGATCGCGGCCGACGCAAGGCCCGGCAGGAACCGGCGCCCGGCCGCCGCGCCGCCCTCCACCGAGGCCAGCAGCGTATCCATCTGCCGCGCCGCCTCGGTGCGGCGCCGATCCAGCCAATCCACCACGTCGACACCGGCAAGCTTGGCCCTGCGAAGCTGGCGCTCCGCCTCCGTCCCCAGAACGTGCAACACGTCAACGCGTGCGCCGCCCGCCAGTTCGAGCGCATGGCGCACCACCTCGCGTGATATCGGTGAAAAGTCCACCGCGGCGAGAATTTTGCGATACGGTTCCTCCGCTGGTTTGCGCACAATCAGTACAGGACATGCGGCCAGTCGAAGCAGGCGCGAAGCCGTGGAGCCGACAACGAGATCGAGCAGCGAGTTCTCGCCCCGGGCGCCCGCCACCACCAGATCGGCCGAGATTTCCTCTGCGTGCGCCGCGATTTCGCCATGAACGCGGCCGATGCGGGTGGCCGGCCGGACCTCCACTTCAAAGGTTTGGGCCAGTTCTCCCGCCACCGCGTCGATCCGCGCCTGCTCGGCGCGCCGCAGCGTCTCGTCGTGGCTCACCAGCACTTCCGCATCGAGCGACAGCCCGGGATAAAGATCGAGCGGGCGCACAACATGCAACAGATGCAGTTCGGCACGCAGATGCCAAGCGATGCGCGCGGCACGGTGCACCGCACGTTCGGAAGCGGGTGAAAAATCCGTGCACGCGAGAATGCGGCGAATGCTGGCCATGGCTCACTCCATCAGGACAGGGTTCGCCTTTCATCATAGTCAGCCTCGGGCACAATGCAGTGCCCTGCGCGCTTCAGTTCAGCCAGCTTTCGATCTTCTTGCGGTCCGGCACACCGCCGGCATGGACCACTTTTCCGTCGATCACCACGCCGGGCGTCGACATGACCCCATAACCGAGGATGGCGGCCATGTCCTCGATTTTCTCGAGCTTGACGGCAACCCCCCGGGCACGCGCGATGTCGTCGATGAGCTTGAGCGTGGTCGCGCAGTTGGCGCAACCGCTGCCCAGCACCTTGATGTCCTTCATGCTGTTCTCCTTCAGCGCGCCGGCTTGACGGCTTCGATGGTGGCCGAAACGATGTAGTCTTCCACACCCCGCCCGGGTGCCCAGTGGCGGATGAATTCCCGGCTGGCGTCCTTGGGGGCGATGCGGATGTCGGCGAAGTTTGCTTCCGCAAGCATGGCCGCGAGTTCCTCGACACTCGCCGCGCCGGCCACGCAGGCGGTGTAGAGCGCGACCTCCTGCTGCATCGCCGGGGGGAGCGGCGCACTGGTGACGATGTCGGAAATGGCGAGCCGGCCGCCCGGCTTCAGCACGCGGAACGCCTCGCGAAACACCTGGGCCTTGTCCGGTGACAGGTTGATGACGCAGTTGGAAATGATGGCGTCCACCGTGGCGTCGGCCACCGGCAGGTGCTCGATCTCGCCGAGCCGGAAATCGACGTGGGCATAGCCGCCCTTGACCGCGTTGGCGCGGGCCTTGGACACCATGTCGGGGGTCATGTCGACACCGATCACGCGGCCGGTTTCCCCGACCTGGCGCGCGGCAAGAAACGCGTCGAAGCCGGCGCCGCTACCGAGGTCGAGCACGGTTTCGCCGACCTTCAGCGCCGCAATGGCCTGGGGGTTGCCGCAGCCCAGGCCCAGGTTGGCGCCTTCCGGAACGGACGTCGTCTCCTCGGCGCTGTAGCCGATGCCGCGCGACAGCAGTTCGGCGACGTTCTCGTCGGTCGGCGCACAGCATCCGGATGCGGCGCAGCCTGCGGAGCCGCTGCGTGCCACGGCGCCGTAGGCCTCGCGCACCTGCTGGCGGATCTGGTCGTCTTCGGTAATGCTCATGGTCATGCTCCGTTTCAGCAGCAGGACTTGCCCGAGGGCGTCGGCGTGCAGCAGGTCGATCCCGACGCTGCCACCCCGATGTTCGCGAACGGATCGGCGGGTTTCTTGCAGGCGCCATAGGCCTCATCGAAACGGGCGTCGAGCTGCTGCCCGGCTTCGTCGCGGATGTGGCGCGCGATCTCGATCACCGCGTCGATCTGCGCCGCGCTGACGCCATAGTCTTTCAGGCGATCGACCTGGCACAGGCCCTGTTTGGGATGGTTGGCCGCGATGTTCGCCGCCAGCGAGACCAGGGCGACGATGGAAGGATGCAGGTCTGCGCTCATAGGACACCTCTCAGAAAATTGAACAACACGCCGACGACGATGAAGGCCGTCGCGAGATAGGCCGCAAACAGCGCCAGGAGCGGCACCTTCACCACCTTTTTCAGGATGATCATTTCGGGCAGCGACAGTGCGGTCACCGCCATCATGAACGCCAGCACGGTGCCGAGCGGCACGCCCTTGCCCAGCAGCACCTCGGCGATCGGGATGATGCCGACGGCGTCGGAATACAGCGGCACGCCGACCAGCACCGCACCGACCACCGACAACAGGCCGCCGTCGCCGGCGATCCGGGCCACGAAGTCTGCCGGCACGTAGCCATGGATGAACGCACCGACGCCGACGCCGATGAGGATGAACTTCCAGATGCGGCCGACGATTTCCTTCACCTGCCCAACCGCGTATTCATGACGCGCCCGCAGGGACCGGTCTTCCTCGATCCGCGCCGCCTCGCCCATGCGGATCTTCCACACGTAGTCCTCGACCCAGCGCTCCGGCTTGAAGCGTTCCAGCACGAAGCCGCCAATCAACGCCACGCTGAGCCCGGTCGCCACGTACAGTGCGGTGAACTTCCAGCCGATGCTGGATGCCAGCACCACCACCGCGACTTCGTTGATCATCGGACTGGCAATGAGAAAGGACAGCGTCACGCCGAGCGGGATGCCCGCCTCGACGAAGCCGATGAACAGCGGTATCGACGAACACGAGCAGAACGGCGTCACCGCCCCCAGCCCCACCGCCATGAAGCGGCTCTGGATGTTGCCGCGATTGCGGATGAATTCGCGCACCTTCTCGGGTTTGAGCAAGGCGCGCGCAAGGCCCATGACATAGATCACCAGCGTCAGCAGCACGAGGATCTTCGTGACGTCCATGACGAAGAAGTGCAGCGCTGCGCCGAGCGGTTCATTTTCGGACAGGCCGGCGAGGTCGAAGACCAGCCAGCTGGCAAGGGCGTCGAACATTATTGCGCTTCGAATTCGGTGAACGCGCGGTTCATGTTGGCACGGTGCAGATCACCGTAGTTCTGCAGATGCCGGAAAGCGGGCAGATCGGCATGGCGGTCCAGCGTCGCGTCCATCGGCTCCATCTCGCGCGCTGCGCGACCGATGGCATCGGCGAGGAAATCATAGTAGTCGCCGCTTTCGCGTTGTGCCTGCGCGAGATCGCACACCCGGCCGTGGCCCGGCACGATGCGGGCGGGCTTGAGCGCTGCCAGCGCGCGGAACGCCTGCTGGCCATGCTTCACGCTGGAACGCGGCAGCACGCCGAGCAGGCGGTCGACATAGACGAGATCGCCGCTGAACACGATGCGGCGCTTGGGCAGCCACACCCAGGCGTCGCCCGGATAGTGGGCGTCGGTGTAGGCCAGCACCAGCGTCTCGCCGCCGAGATCGAGCGTTGCCGTTTCGCCTGTCAGCGTCTTCGGTGCCGGCAGCGGACGCGTGCCGCGCAGGCGGTCACCGAGAAAGCGTTCGAGGTTGTCCAGCTGCTGCGCGCCCGTCTCAGCCTGCGTGGCGGCGGTGCGCGCGAGCGCGATGACCTCGGCCCCCTTGCCGGCGAAATAGTCGTTGCCCAGCCAGCGGTGATCCTGGCTGCCGGTGTTGAGGACCCAGCGCACCGGCTGCTTCGTCACCTTGCGGATCGCCACCTCGATCGTCTGCGCGCCGAGCCGACTCGCGCCGGAATCGATCAGGATCACCCCCTTGCGCGTGACGATGAAACCGTAGTTGGCGTTGAGGCCGTCGTTCTCTGCACTGCGCTGGCCGAGCGGGCCAACAAGAGCATAGACGTTGGCGGCGACTTTTTCGGCGCGCGGCTGGTAGGCGTGGGCACCGGCGACGGTGGTGAGCAGTGCGATCAGAAGCAGGAAGCGTTTCAGCATGGAATTCCTCGGCGAAGTTGCAGACCGGCGTCGCGGCGGCGACATGTCAGCCGTCATTGTGTGCGCCTGACGGCACTGCCGGGAAGAACAGCCAGCGTGCCAGCGCCACCGCGCACAGTGCCCCGGCGAGCTGCGCCACGACGAATCCCGGCGCATCGACCGGCCGGATCCCGGCGAAGGTGTCGGAGACGGCGCGCGCGAGCGTCACGGCCGGGTTGGCGAACGAGGTCGACGCGGTGAACCAGTATGCCGCGCTGATGTAGGCACCGACCGCCGCCGGGATCGCGCCGGGACGGTGACGCACGCAGGCGATGATCACCGTCACCAGGCCGAAGGTCGCGACGAATTCGCTCCACCATTGCGCCAAGCCTGCGCGCACGTGCTGCGACGCGGCAAAGAGCGGCAGTTCGAACATCAGGTGCGCGGCCGCCACCCCCGCGAACGCACCGAGGATCTGGGCAGCCACATAGGACGGCACGTCGCCCCAGCGCAGCCGGCCGCGCACCGCGTCGGCCAGCGAAACGGCGGGGTTGAAGTGCGCGCCCGACACCGGGCCGAACACGAGGATGAGCACCGCAAGCCCCGTGCCGGTGGCGAGCGTGTTGGCCAGCAGCGCCAGCGCGAGGTTGCCGCCGGCGAGCCGCTCCCCCATGATGCCCGAGCCGATCACCACCGCGAGGAGGAACGCCGTGCCCAAGGCTTCGGCCGCCAGCCGGCGTGCGTGCGTCACGCCGGCTGGCCCAGCGTCTCGCGCACCGCCGGCACCAGACGCGCGCGGATATCGTCGCGCACCGCGATGAAGCTTTCCAGCGGCTCGCCGTGCGGATCGTGGAACGGCAGATGGATCGCCGGGATCGGCTTCGGGAAAATCGGGCAGGCTTCCTTCGCGTTGTCGCACACGGTCACGACGAGGTCGATGTCCTCGTTCATCACTGCGTCGATGTCCTTGGGGTGCAAGCCGTCGGTGTCGAGGCCGGCCGCCTTCAACGCGGCGATGGCGCCGTCCGCCACCTTCGGCTGCGGGCGCGTGCCAGCGGACAGTGCGCGCACCTGGCCGGCGAGATCATGGTTCAGCAGCACTTCGGCCATCTGCGAGCGGCAGGAATTGCCGGTGCACAGCACCAGCACGGTGTAGGGTTGGGTCACGAGGGTTCCTTGGTGGTGGTTACGGGGTCGCACGCCGGCGAACACACTGGCGAGCAGGGATTTCCGCCACAACAGTTCTCCGTGAGAAAACCGAGCAGCGCGTTCATGGATTCGAAGTTCGCGGTGTAGATGACGAAGCGCCCCGCCTGCCGCGCGTCCACCATGCCGGCGTGCGCCAGTTCCTTCAGGTGAAAGGACAGCGAGGAAGGTGCGATGCCGGTGAGTTCGCTGATCTTGCCCGCGGCCAAGCCAGTGGGGCCGACCTGGACCAGCGTGCGGAAGATCGCCAGGCGCGATTCCTGGGCGAGGGCGGCAAGCGCGGTGACGGCGGCCTTCGTTTTCATGTTTCAAACAATATTGAAATATTAACAAAAAAGCAAATGAAAATTTCGTGATGCCCGCCAACCCGTGGTGCCCGAGGCAACGGTCAGTAGTCGCAGCCCGGCCCGGCGCGCGCACCCGACTGGGCGGCCTCCAGGCCCAGCATGTCGCGTGCCACCGCCTCGGCGATCTTGATGCCGTCGACCCCGGCGGACAGGATGCCCCCGGCGTAACCCGCGCCCTCCCCGGCAGGGAACAGCCCCCGCACGTTCACGCTCTGGAAATCATCGCCGCGGGTGACGCGTACCGGCGAGGACGTGCGCGTCTCGACGCCGGTAAGCACGGCGTCCTCCATCGCGAAGCCCGGGATCTGCCTGTCGAATGCGGGCAGCGCCTCGCGGATCGCCTCGATCGCATACCGCGGCAGCGCGGTGGCGAGGTCGGTGAGATGCACGCCGGGTTTGTACGAGGGTTCGACGCTTCCCAGGGCCTGCGACGGGCGGCCTTCGAGGAAGTCGCCGACCAGCTGTCCCGGCGCCTGGTAGTCGCCGCCCCCAAGTTCGAAGGCGCGCGCTTCGAGTTCGCGTTGCAGCCGCATCCCCGCGAGCGGATCGTCGCCGGGGAAGTCCCCCGGCGTGATGCCGACGACGATGCCGGCGTTGGCGTTGCGCTCGTTGCGCGAATACTGGCTCATGCCGTTGGTCACGACGCGCCCCGCCTCCGAGGTCGCCGCGACGACGGTGCCGCCGGGGCACATGCAGAAGCTGTAGACCGTGCGGCCGTTCCTTGCGTGGTGCACCAGCTTGTAATCGGCCGCCCCCAACAGCGGGTTGCCGGCGTTCGGCCCCAACCGCGCACGGTCGATGAGCGACTGCGGATGCTCGATGCGAAAGCCGACGGAAAACGGCTTGGCCTCCATGTGCACGCCGCGCGTGTGCAACATCTCGAAGGTATCGCGCGCACTGTGGCCGAGGGCAAGCACGACGTGGCGGCTTTTCACCGTCTCGCCATTCGAAAGCACCACGCCTTCGACGCGGCCGTTCTCGATCAGCACGTCGGCGACGCGCTGCTGGAAGCGGATTTCACCACCCAGCGCCTCGATCTCGTGGCGGATGTTTTCCACCATCGTCACCAGGCGGAAGGTGCCGATGTGCGGTTTCGATACGTACAAGATTTCTTCGGGTGCCCCCGCCTTGACGAACTCGTCCAGCACCTTGCGACCGAGATGACGCGGGTCCTTGATCTGGCTGTAGAGCTTGCCGTCGGAGAAGGTGCCCGCCCCGCCCTCGCCGAACTGCACGTTGGATTCGGGGTTGAGCACCTTTTTGCGCCACAGGCCCCAGGTGTCCTGCGTGCGTTCGCGCACCGCCTTGCCGCGTTCCAGCACGATGGGTTTGAAACCCATCTGCGCCAGCACCAGCGCGGCGAAGATGCCGCACGGGCCGAAGCCGACGACAAGCGGGCGCTCGGTGAGGTTTTCCGGCGCGTGGCCGACGAACTGATAATCCATATCAGGCGACGGCTTGACGTGTGGATCGTTGCGGAATTTCTTCAGCAACGCCGCCTCGTCCTTCGCCGTGATGTCGACCGAGTAGACCAGCAAGAGCGCGTGTTTCTTGCGCGCATCGTAGGCACGCCTGAAGATATGGACGTCGAGCAGCTCCACATCGGCGACGCCCAGGCGTTTCAGGATCGCCGCACGCAGGGCCTCGGGCGGATGGTCGAGCGGCAGCTTGATTTCAGTCAGTCGCAGCATGTATGTATCGATTCAAATGAGCGCGCGGGTGACGCACGTTGCAGGCAGGCGCGGCGCCCCGCCGCGATTACACGCTGAACAACACTAGGGTATCGGACCGGGGGCGGCCCGCCTACGACGAGCGTGCCCGCAAGTAATCCAATACGCCTTGCCCCGCAGCGCGGCCGCTCGCGAAGCAGGCGGTCAGCAGATATCCGCCGGTCGGTGCATCCCAGTCGAGCATCTCCCCGGCACAAAACACGCCAGGCAGCGCGCGCAACATCAGCTGGGCATCGAGCGCTTCGAAGCGCACGCCGCCGGCGCTGCTGATCGCTTCCGCAATCGGGCGCGGTGCGGCCAGGGTGAGCGGCAGCGATTTTATCGCGCGCGCGAGCGTCGCCGGCGCCTTGATTTCGTCCGGCGTCAGAACCTCGCGCAACAGCGCCATTTTCGCGCCCTTGATGCCGGTGCGGCTCTGGAGGTGGCTGGACAAGGAACGCGCGCCGCGCGGGTGCGACACCTCGGCCAGCACCCGCGCCGGCGTGCGATCCGGCAGGAGGTCGAGCTCAACGGTCACCGCCCCGCGTGCCGCGATCGCCTCGCGCAGCGGCGCCGACAACGCATAGACCAGACCGCCCTCGATGCCGGTATCCGACAGCATCAGTTCCCCGCGGCGCTCGCGTACTGCCCCCGCTGCGTCGGCAAAGCGTAGCCCCACCGTCTTCAGCGGCTGTCCCGCGAACGCTGCGCGAAGATGCTCGCTCCACCCGCCTGCCACATCGAAGCCGCAGTTCGAGGGCTGCAACGGGGCAAGCTCGACACCTCGCGCCGTCAGCCACGGCACCCAGGCGCCATCCGAGCCGAGTTTCGGCCAACTCGCGCCACCCAGCGCCAGCACCGTCGCGTCGGCACCAACCACACACTCGCCCGTGGGCGTGGTGAAGCGCAAGGCCCCGGTTTCGTCCCCCCCCGCCCAGCGGTGCCGCACATGGATACGCACCCCCGCCTTGCGCAAGCGGTGCAGCCAGGCGCGCAACAGCGGCGCGGCTTTCATTCCGGTGGGAAACACGCGCCCCGACGATCCGACGAAGGTATCGATTCCCAGCCCGTGCACCCACGCACGCAGCGCATCCGGAGGAAAACCTTCGAGCAGCGGGCGGATCAGTCCGGCACGCGCGCCATAGCGCGAAACGAAGGCGTCGAACGCTTCGGCGTGGGTGAGGTTCAAGCCGCCTACTCCCGCCAGCAGGAACTTGCGGCCCACCGAGGGCATCGCATCGTAAACGTCGACCTGCGTCCCGCCGCACACGAGACTCTCCGCCGCCATCAGACCGGCAGGACCACCGCCGACGATGGCGACACGCTTCATGACTTCGCTTTCTTTTCCAATCGTGAAATCTCCATCCCGGCGAACCGGAGTTACCCCCAACCGCCGCGGCTGGGGCATAATTTTCGCACGTCCACCGCCCGCCGCAGCCGCCCATGTCCACCTTGTTCAACTGGAACGAGACATTCCTTACCGGACTACCCGGAGTCGACCGCCAGCATCAGCGGCTGGTGGAGCTCATCAACGATCTGGGTGAGCTGGTCATGTCCAGCGACACCATCGACCCGGACGCCTTCGCCTTCGCGCGCGACGCTCTCCTCGATTACGCGCGCATGCACTTCGGCGAGGAGGATGCGCTCATGGAGCAGGCGTGCCTGGATGAACGGTACGTCGAGCAGCACCGCGCCGCGCACCGCGCCTTCGCCAGCGAGGCGCAAGGGCTGGGCGAGACCCTCGACGGGCTCTCCCCCGAGCGCGCCCGGGAACTGGTGGACTATCTGGTGAACTGGCTCGCCTATCACATCCTCGGCGTCGACCAGAGCATGGCGCGGCAACTGCGTGCGATCGAGAGCGGACAGACGCCGGAGGCCGCATTCGAGAATGACGTCCGCCACGCGCAGGCCAGGACCGAACCTTTGCTCGCCGCGCTGAGCGGCTTGTTTCAACTGGTCTCCGAGCGCAATCGCGCGCTGCGCACGCTTAACCGCGAGCTCGATGAACGGGTGAAACAACGCACGGACGAACTCGAACGCGCCAACCGCCATCTGCGGGTCGTCGCCATCCGCGACGAACTCACCGGCCTGCCCAACCGCCGTTTCGCCATCTCGGCCCTCGAAGAACTGTGGGCGGAGGCCCGGCGCGAGGGAACGCCCCTGTCGGTGCTGATGCTCGATGCCGACCGCTTCAAGCCGGTCAACGACACCTTCGGCCACGCGACCGGCGATGCGCTCCTGCGCGCGCTGGCGACTCGGCTGCAGGACGCGGTACGTACCAGCGACATCGTGTGCCGCCTCGGCGGCGACGAGTTCCTCATCATCTGCCCGCGCAGCCCGCGCGAAGGCGCCACGCAGGTCGCGCAGAAGATCCTCGCCTCGCGCGCCCCGTTCCATGCTGACGATGGCACCGTATGCTGGAACGGCGCGCTCAGCATCGGCATTGCCGAGGCCACAGACGACATGGCAACGCCGGAGGATCTGCTACGTGCAGCGGATGATGCGCTCTATGCGGCGAAGCGCCAGGGCGGCGCGCAGTCGGCCGGGGCCTGATCCGTCAACCCGGGAAGCGGTCGACGAACACCACTTCGTCGCGGCCAAGCTGCCCACCGCGTGGCCAGGGGTCGCGTATCCCTTTGCCGACGGCAACGAACAGCGCGATCACATGTCCTTCGGGCAGACCGATCAGCCGCGCCACAGCGTCGAAGTCGGAGAGATCCATCGGGCAGGAGTCGTAGCCCATTCCCTTCGCCGCCAGCATCAGCGTCTGCGCGGCGATCCCGCAGGAGCGCATCGCCTCGTCCCGCTGTACCTGCGGCCTATCCCCGTAGTATTCGCCGATGGCAGCGACGATGCCCTCTCGAACATCGTCGGGTGCATTGCGCCAGTAGCGTTCCGGGGCCTTCTCCCACGCGCGCAGGTCGGCACACACCACCACCAGCAACGATGCATCGGTCACCTGCGGCTGCATCCACGAGACCTCGCGGATCGCTTCGCGCAGCGCCGGGTCGCGCACCAGCACGAAACGCCAGTGCTGGATGTTGAAGGCCGTGGGGGCAAGGAGCACGAGCGACATGAGCCGGTCGACCTCCTCGTCAGGGATGTGGTGCGCGGGATCGAAAGCCTTGACGGCCCGCCGTGTTTCGATAGCCTGGATGACGTCCATTGCCGGTCCTCTTCGGTTGTGTTGGAAAAGCCAGAAACACCACGCCATGCTATCGAAGGGCGCCACGCAATGTAAGAATGCACAGGCGTGTCGGATACGCACAGCTTGTATACCGGAGGAGACCCCATGCGGCATCAGCGCTATGACTGCAATTTCGGCTGCCCGATGGAAGCCTGTGTAGAGGTCATTGGAGGCAAATGGAAAGGCGTGATTCTGTTCCACCTACTGGGGGGCACGCGGCGGTTCAACGAGTTGATGCGTCTGATTCCCTCCGTCACGCAGCGCATGCTGACCCGCCAGCTGCGCGAACTCGAAGCAGATGGCATCGTGGCGCGCAAGGTGCATGCGGAAGTCCCGCCGCGCGTCGAGTATTCGCTCACCGAATTCGGCAGGACACTGGAGCCGGTACTGCGCATGCTCCAAGGCTGGGGTGCCAGCCACCTGGAACAGATCATCCGCATCAGGAAAGGTGAAGCACGATCCTAGAAACCGCAGTTGGACGCGCCTCCGTGTTGCGCCAGATCCCGTGTCCGCCACGAATCAACGAGAGCGTGGCTGTTGCCGCTTTAGCGGCTTTACAGCCACGGCTTGCCTTGCGGGTGCGCCACAGGCCGGCGACCGCGACGCGGGATGCAGGCGCCCCGGGGGGCGGTCGCGCACATCCCCTCCGCTGGCCGATCCGTGCAGAGCGGGGCCACCAACGCTCCAGGACGCCCCTGCAAGGAAACGTGTCAAAGGCAGCGCTGAGCAGGGGTGCCAGCGGATGCGCCGCGCGCTCGCCCAACAGGTGAAGACCGGACAAGACCGTCGAAGAGGCGCCAATCTCAGGCGCCGCGATGACGCCAAAGATAGCGATATACGAAACCCGGATAGGCAAACACCACGAATAGCGCCGCGTTCACCGCGTAAAATCCCCAGCCCTGAACGTGGGGTGCACCCAGACGGCCCTCCATCAGGATGGCAAGACCTCCCACCACGAAAAACAGCCCGGAGAGCTCAAGCAGACGCCAGCCGAAGCCCTTGCGCCCTCCCCTGGGTCGTGCGACGAAGAGGATGCGCTCGGAGAAAAATGGCAGGTTGGCCGCAGCGAACGCGAGCACCAGCAGGAGCGTGGTTGAAAAGCCCACGGGCGGCCGGCCTGAGTCCTAGAAAGATGCGCCAACGGCGTGGGCACACACCGCCATCAGGGGCTGAGGGACGACACCGAGGGCAAGAACTGCCAGCCCGTTGGCCGAGAGCAGGATGCGCGCATCGGACGTGGCGGCAATCGGCTGGGTGTCATGTGGGGCGTCGAAGTACATGAGTTTGACCACCCGCAGGTAGTAGAACGCCCCAATCAGGGAGAGCAGCACCGCGATCACGGCGAGCCAGACATAGCCAATCTCCACCACGGCCTGCAACACCGAGAGCTTCGCGTAGAAGCCGACGGTCGGGGGTACACCGGCCATGGAGAACATCAGCAGCAGCATGATAAAAGCGTGCCACGGGCTGCGGCGATTGAGGCCCTTGAAATCATCGAGACGATCGGCCTCGAAACCATCGCGCGACAGCAGCAGGATCATGCCGAAGCCGCCCAGGCTCATTAGCGCATACACCAGCACGTAGAACATCGCGCTGCCGTAGCCGTTCTGGGTACCCGCGAGAATGCCGAGCAGCATGAAGCCCATGTGTGAGATGGTCGAATAGGCCAGCATGCGCTTGAGGTTGGACTGGGCGATCGCGGCGATGTTGCCGATTGCCATGGACAGCACGGCGAGTACCACCAGCATGTCGCGCCACTCGGCGACCTGCGACTCCAGGCCCTGTCCCAGGATCCGCACGACAAAGGCGAATGCGGCGATTTTGGGGGCGGAGCCGATGAAGAGCGTGATCGCAGTGGGCGCGCCATGGTAGACATCCGGTACCCACATGTGAAACGGCACCGCGCCGAGCTTGAACGCCAGCCCCGCAACGATGAAGACGATGCCGAACACCAGCGGGATACGCAGGTCGGTGCCGTCCGCAAGCAGCTGTGCGATCTCGCCCAAGGCGAGCGAGCCAGTGACGCCGTAGACCATCGACATGCCATACAGAAGCATGCCCGAAGCCAGTGCGCCCAGAATGAAGTATTTCATCGCGGCTTCGGTGGCGACAGCGGAATCCCGCTGCAAGGCCACCATGGCGTACAGCGACAGCGACAGCAGCTCGAGGCCAAGGTAGAGGCTGAGGAAGTGGCTCGCCGACACCATCACCATCATGCCCAGCAGGGCGAATAGCGCAAGCACGAAGAACTCGCCCTTGTAGAGGCCTCGCGCCTGGAGATACCCGCGGGAATACACGATCACCGCAGCAGTGGAGAGATAGGTGAACAGCTTCAGCACGTCGGACAAGGGATCGTCGATGAAGAGACCGCCAAGTGCGAGCACCGGCGCCGTCGACAGGTCGCGCAGGGTGAGGAAGGCGGCGCCCGCCAGTGTGGCGAGTGTGAGCGCATAGGCGACATCGCGCTTGCTGTTATCGAGTGCGGCATCGACCACGAGGATCAGCGAGACCATCGCAAGGACGAAAATCTCAGGCAGCACGGGGGCAAAGGACATGAGGTTCATGAATGCGCGCTCACGGAAGTTTGCTGTGGGCGACGTGCGCCAAAAGATCGATCACCGAAGCATGCATGACATCGGTGAACGGCTTGGGGTACAGGCCCATGCCCAGCACGCACACGGCAAGCACACCCAGCAACAGGAATTCACGTGCGTTAATGTCGCGCATCTCATCGACATGTGGGCTGGTGACGGGTCCGAACACGACGCGCTTGTACATCCAGAGCGTGTAGGCGGCTCCGAAGATCAGCGTGGTTGCGGCAACGAAGGCGAACCAGAAATTGACCTGCGTCGCTGCCATGATGACCATGAACTCGCCGACGAAACCGCTGGTGGCCGGCAGGCCGGCGTTGGCCATGGCGAACAACATGAAGAAGCCGGCGAAAACCGGCATCCGGTTGACGAGGCCTCCGTAGTCCTTGATCTGGCGCGAGTGGAGGCGATCGTACATGACGCCGATGCAGAGGAACAGCGCGGCCGACACGAAACCGTGCGAGATCATCTGCACCAACCCGCCTTCCCAGCCGAGGGGATTGAACATGAAGAAGCCGAGGGTGACGAAGCCCATGTGCGCGATCGAGGAATAGGCGATGAGCTTCTTCATGTCTGACTGCACGAGTGCGACGAGGCCGATGTAAGCCACCGCGATCAACGACAGCATGATGACGAGCCATGCGAGCTCGCGGCTGGCGTCCGGCACGATCGGGAGGATGAAGCGCAGGAATCCATACGCCCCTACCTTCAGGGTAATCGCCGCCAGCACCACCGAGCCGCCAGTCGGCGCCTCGACGTGAGCGTCGGGCAGCCAGGTATGCACCGGCCACATCGGTACCTTTACCCCGAACGCAAGCAGGAAGGACAGGAACATCAGCGTTTGTGCCGTCATCCCGAGCGTCGTCTTGTGCCAGGTCTGAATGTCGAAGCTGCCGCCCGACTGGTAGTAAAGATAGATGAATGACACCAGCATCAGCAGCGAGCCGAGCAGCGTGTAAAGGAAGAACTTGAATGCGGCGTACACGCGGTTGGGGCCGCCCCACACGCCAACGATGAGATACAGCGGGATCAGCATGCCCTCGAAGAAGACATAGAACAGGATGCCGTCCAGCGCCGCGAAGGCACCATTGATGAGGCCGGACATGATGAGGAAGGCCGCCATGTACTGCGCGACCTTGTCCTGGATCACCTGCCAGCCGGCGATCACCACCAGCACCGTAGTGAAGCTGTTGAGCAGCACCAGTGGCATGGAAATGCCATCGACGCCAAGATGATAGTAGACGTTGAATACTGCGATCCAGGGCTTTTTCTCGACGAACTGCATCGCCGAGGTAGTGGTATCGAAACCCGTCGCGAGCGGAATGGCGATGACGAAGCCGGCCAGCGCACCGATCAGGGCCAGCACGCGCGCAAGCGGTGCGTTGCGGTCAGCACCGGTGGCGAGCACGGCCACACCAGCCAGGATTGGCACCCAGATGACGAGAGAGAGGATTTCCTGTCCGAACATGGATGGAGTTCTAGTAAAGCCGCACGAACCACCACGTCACCAGGGCGAACACCCCGGTCAGCATGGCGAAGGCGTAGTGATAGATGTAGCCGGACTGCAATACTCTGGCCAGTCTGGAAAAGCGCTCGACCAGATGCGCCGCGCCGTTGACGACGAGCCCGTCGATCAGACCCTGGTCGCCGCGCCGCCACAAGCTGCCGCCCAGCACGCGTGCGCCCTTTGCGAACACCCAGCTATATAGTTCATCGAACCAGTACTTGTTGAGCAGAAGCTGGTAGAGGAACTGGAACCGCCGCGCGAGAGCGGCCGGAATGTCCGGGCGCTTGAGATAGAAGAACGCCGCCAGGCCCACACCGGCGACCGCGAGCCAGAACGGCAGCGTCATCACGGCGTGCAGTCCCATCGCCCAGGGGCCATGGAAATGCTGATTGAGTTCATGCATTACGGGATGACGGTCGGCAACGTAGATCGCCTTGCCGAAGAATTCACCGAACAGCATCGGCTCGATGGTCATGTAGCCGATCGCCAGCGAGGGAAGGGCCAACGCGAGCAAGGGGCCGGTCACCACCCATGGAGTCTCATGTGGCGCGCCACCATGGCCATGATGAGCGTCATGGTGCGCATCCGGCTCGTTGCCGTGGGCATGTCCCTGATGGAAACGTTCCTTGCCGTGGAACACCAGGAAATACATGCGGAAAGAATAGAAGGCGGTGACGAACACCCCTGCCAGCACCGCGACATAAGCGAAGGTCGAGCCCGGCAGGTGCGAGAGCTTGGCGGCCTCGATGATGGTCTCCTTGGAATAGAAGCCCGACAGGAAGGGCGTGCCGATCAGCGCCAGAGAGCCGATCAGCGAGGTCACCCAGGTGATCGGCATGTATTTCTTCAGGCCGCCCATGTAGCGGATGTCCTGATTATGATGCATGGCGATGATGACGCTGCCTGCGGCGAGGAACAGCAGTGCCTTGAAGAAGGCGTGCGTCATCAGGTGAAACACCGCGACCGAATACGCCGAAGCACCGAGCGCCACGGTCATGTAGCCCAGTTGCGACAAGGTGGAATATGCCACCACGCGCTTGATGTCGTTCTGCACGATACCGAGGAAGCCCATGAACAGCGCGGTAATGGCGCCGATCACCATGATGAAGGATAGGGCCACGTCGGACAGCTCATACAGCGGCGACATGCGCGCGACCATGAAAATACCTGCGGTGACCATGGTCGCGGCATGGATCAGTGCGGAAATCGGCGTCGGGCCTTCCATCGAATCGGGCAGCCACACATGCAGCGGGAACTGCGCTGACTTGCCCATGGCGCCGACAAACAGCAGGATGCCGATCACCGTCATCAGGCTCCAGGCTGTGTCTGGCCACAGGCTGATGGTTTCGTTCGCGAGCGATGGTGCCTTCGCGAACACGGTCGCATAGTCGAGGGATCCGAAGTGGGCCAGCACGAGGCCAATGCCCAGGATGAAGCCGAAATCGCCGACGCGGTTGACGAGGAAGGCCTTCAGGTTGGCGTAGATCGCCGTTTCCTTGGTATACCAGAAGCCGATCAGCAAATAGGATACGAGGCCGACCGCTTCCCAGCCGAAGAAAAGCTGCAGGAAGTTGTTGCTCATCACCAGCATCAGCATGGAGAAGGTGAAGAGCGAGATGTAGCTGAAGAAGCGCTGGTAACCAGGGTCATCATGCATGTAGCCGATGGTGTAGACATGCACCATGAGCGAGACGAAGGTCACCACCAGCATCATCATCGCGGTCAGCGAATCGATCAGGAAGCCGACCTCGAAACTGAGATCGCCAAGCACCATCCAGGTGTACACCGTGCCATTAAAGATATTGCCGGCTCGCACATCCTGAAATACCAGCCATGAGGCAACGAGCGAGACCGCGACACCCGCGATGGTCACGACGTGCGCACCAGTGCGGCCGACCCAGCGGCCAAACAGCCCCGCGACGATGGCGCCGAGGAGCGGCGCCAGCGGAACGATGAGATAGAGCGTCTGCATGTCCATCCGCATCAGCCTTTCAGGTGGTCGAGATCGTCGACATTGATGGTGCGGAGGTTGCGGAATAGCACCACCAGGATCGCGAGGCCGATCGCGGACTCCGCCGCGGCGACGGTGAGGATGAAGAACACGAACACCTGGCCGTGAATGTCGCCGAGATAGTGCGAGAACGCGATGAAGTTCATGTTCACCGCGAGCAGCATCAGCTCGATCGCCATCAAGAGGATGATGACGTTCTTGCGGTTGAGGAAAATGCCCAGCACCGCGATGGCGAACAGCACGCCGCCGAGGATCAGGTAATGCGACAGCGAGATCATGCGCCCTTCTCCCCTGAATCCTGAATCCTGGCTTCCGGCCCCTTTTCCGCCGCCATCTTCACGATACGCAGACGGTCGTTGCGCTTGACCTTCACCTGCTCGGCCGGGTCGATGAACTTGCTGTCCTTGCGTCGGCGCAGCGTCAGCGCGATGGCCGCCACGATGGCCACCAGCAGGATCACGGCGGCGAGTTCGAAGGCATAGACGTAATCCGTATAGAGCAGACGCCCGAGTTCGCGAGTGTTGCTGTAGTCCGCCGGTTGCGGCGACGGCGTGCCCATCACCTCCAGGCCAAAATGACGGCCGCCCAGGATCAACGCCATCTCGATTACCAGCAGTACCGAAATGAAGCCGGCCACCGGCAGGTATTTCCAGAAGCCCTCGCGCAACTTGTCGAGGTTGATATCGAGCATCATCACCACGAACAGGAACAGCACCATCACCGCGCCGACGTAGACGAGCACCAGCACGATGGCGAGGAATTCCGCCTCGAGCAGCATCCACAGGCCAGCCGCCGTGAAGAAGGCGAGCACCAGATACAGCGCGGCGTGCACCGGGTTGCGCGCGGTGATGACACGCAGCCCGGCGAAGACCAGGATGGCGGCGAAGAAGTAGAAGAGCGCGGTTGTATACATCATGTCGTAGGGGTCAGGATTCAGGATTCAGGGGTCAGGGTAAAACCTTGCCGCCGCATCCATTGCCGTCTCAAATAGCCTTCTTGCCCCTTCCTCCCATTTCTCTCTTGGCAACGCCCGTTGCCTTGTTCCCTGAATCCTGACCCCTGAATCCTGACCCCTGCCCTACCGATACTTCGCATCCGCCGCCCGATCCTTCGCGATCTGTTCCTCGTACTGGTCGCCGATCGCGAGCAGCATGGGCTTGGTGTAATACAGGTCGCCGCGCTTCTCGCCGTGGTATTCGAGGATGCGCGTCTCGACGATGGAGTCGACCGGGCAGGATTCCTCGCAGAAGCCACAGAAGATGCACTTGGTGAGATCGATGTCGTAGCGCGTGGTACGGCGCGTGCCGTCCTCGCGCTGCGCCGATTCGATGGTGATGGCCATCGCCGGACAGACCGCCTCGCACAGCTTGCAGGCGATACAGCGCTCCTCGCCGTTGGGGTAGCGGCGCAGCGCATGCAGGCCGCGGAAGCGCGGCGACTGGGGCGTCTTCTCCTCGGGGTACTGCACCGTGATCTTGCGTGCGAACAGGTGCCGGCCGGTGAGCATCATGCCGCGCACAAGCTCGATGAGGAGCAGGCTGCCGAAGAACTGGGTGATCCGTTTCATGGCGCGCTCAATGGAACAGATGGCCATACGGCGTCTGCATCATCGCACCGACGACGACGATCCACACGATGGTAATGGGAATGAACACCTTCCAGCCCAGACGCATGATCTGGTCGTAGCGGTAGCGCGGAAAGGTTGCACGGAACCACAGGAAGAGGAACAGTACGAAGCCCGTCTTCAGGAGCCACCACAGGATGCCGTCGGGCAGGAAGGGGACAGGCGCGAGCCAGCCACCAAGGAACATCAGCGTGGTCAGGGCGGCAATGAGGATCATGTTCGCGTATTCGGCGAGGAAAAACACAGCGAAGGCCATGCCCGAATACTCGACGTGGAAGCCGGCGACAATTTCCGATTCGCCCTCGGCAACGTCGAAGGGCGCGCGGTTGGTCTCGGCCACGCCTGAAATCAGGTAGACGAGAAAGAGTGGGAACAGCGGCCAGATATACCACTGGTGGATGCCGCCCGACTGCCCCCGCACAATGTCGATGAGATTGAGCGACTGTGCGGCCATCAGAACACCGACCAACGCAAAGCCCATGGCAATCTCGTACGAAACGATCTGTGCCGCCGAGCGCATCGCGCCGAGGAAGGCGTATTTCGAGTTTGACGCCCAACCGGCGACGATGACCCCATACACGCCCATCGAGGTGATCGCCATCACGTACAACAGTCCCGCGTTGATGTTAGCGAGCACCAGGGTATCGGTGAAGGGAATCACCGCCCACGCAGCCAGTGCGGGTGCGATCGCAAGGATGGGGCCGAGAATGAACAACCCGCGGTTGGCCCCCGCCGGAATGATGATTTCCTTCATCAGCAGCTTGAGGCCGTCGGCGATCGGCTGCAGCAAGCCCTGGAAGCCGACACGGTTCGGCCCGATGCGCACCTGCATCCAGCCGATGACCTTGCGTTCGGCGTAAGTCAGGTAGGCAACGCCGAGCATCAGCGGCACGACCAGCGCGAGAATCTTCACCAGCGTCCAGACGACGGTTTGAATGGTTGCCCAGTCCATGCCTTGCCTCCCTTACACCCGTTCCGCCGCGACCGGCCCGAACATCGGGCCGAGGTTCGCGGTCAGGGGATGGCCCGCCGGAATGCGGATGCATCCGTCGGGCAGGTTATCGTCGCGCTCGACCTTGAGCGTCAGCGCCGATGCGGTCTGGCGCACGGACACGCGGCCGTTCTCTTCCAGGCCCAGGCGGGCGATGAGGACGCCGTGCATGCGCGCCACTGGCAGCGCAGCGTCGGCAGTGCGCTGTAGCGCCGGTGCCCGGCGCACCATGGGGTCGGTCTGATAGATCGGCACCTCGGCGATCCGTTCGAGGCCGGATTCCGCCGCAACGGCCGCGGCAGCGACACCCTGCACGCGATTGTCGAGCGCCGCGCAGACAGCATCCTGCGGCGTGGCGCCCAGCGCCTCGCGCAGCACCTCGCGCGAGTCGTCCTGATCGAAGCCCGACAGCCCCAGCAGGTTGCCCAGCACGCGCAGCACCTTCCATGCGGGGCGTGTTTCGCCGAGCGGCTTTACCACCGCGGCGAAGGACTGCACACGGCCCTCGGTGTTGATGAAGGTGCCGGAGGTTTCGGTCCACGGCGCGATCGGCAGCAGCACATCAGCATAATCCAGCGCGCGGCCAGCGTAGGACGTCAGCGCGACGACGCATTCGGCGCCCTGCAGGCTCGCCAGCGCCGTCACCGGATCCTGGCTATCGAGCTCCGCCTCGACGTCGAGCAGCACATACGCGCGCAGGCGCTGTGCCAGCATCTGCGCCGCGTTCAACCCCTGCACCGCCGGATGTCCGAGCGGGCCACGTCGCGGCACCGCGCCGGCCACCGCCGCTCCCACGCTGTTGGCGGCTTCGCCGAGCACGCCGAACGGTGCGTCCACGAGATGCGCGATCTCCTGCGCCAGGCCGTGCAACTGTGCATACGCCGGGTGGTACTGGGCGAAGTTGCCGAGCAGCACGGCGCGCCGCTCGCCACCGGCAAGGCTCGCCGCCATGCGCTGCGCCGTCGCATCCGGCGCGCCCACACCCAGATGCGCGGCAGCGAGTGCCGGTACCGGCGCGCCCTTCAGCGCAGCCAGTGCCGCGCACACACCCGCGAGCGCCGCCGGCAGCTGCGATGGCGCAACGGTGCTGCGCGCATGCAGGGGGGCAAGAAAATCTTCGCTGCTCGCGCCGACGAGATTGACCTCGGCCCCTGCCCGCGCTGCTGCGCGCAGGCGCTGGGCCAGCAGCGGATGGTCCTTGCGTGGATTGGAACCGACCAGCAGCACGCGGTCGAGACAGGCGAGCGCTTCCACCGGCAGGCCGAGCCAGAAGCTGCCGCGCGCCTGTGCGTCGAGTCCGAAATCGCTCTGGCGCAGGCGGTGATCAACGTTGCCGCCGCCCAGGCTGCGCATCAGCTTTTGCAGGAGGTAGAGTTCCTCGACGGTTCGGTGCGGCGCAGCCAGCGCACCGATGTCCGCCGCGGGAATCGCCTTGAGCTTCGCCGCCACATGATCCAGCGCCGCCGCCCAGGACGTTTCCACCCACTGGCCGTTGTCCTTGATCATCGGCCGGGTGAGACGTTCGACGAGGTTGAGTGCTTCGTAGCCAAAACGGTCGCGGTCGGCGATCCAGCATTCGTTGACTGCCTCGTTGTCACGCGGCACCACGCGCATCACGCGGTCGTTCTTGACGTGCACCTCGATGTTCGCACCGAGACTGTCGTGCGGGCTGATCGACGGCCGCCGCGCCAGTTCCCACGGGCGTGCGCTGTAGCGGAACGGCTTGCTGGTAAGTGCGCCGACCGGGCACAGGTCGATGACGTTGCCGGACAGTTCCGATGCCACCTGATTTTCCAGGAATGGCATCACTTCGGTGTGCTCGCCGCGGCCCGGCATGCCGAGTTCCATGATGCCGGCGATCTCCTGCCCGAAGCGCACGCAGCGGCTGCAGTGGATGCAGCGCGTCATATCGGTGGCAACGAGCGGACCGAGATTCTTCTCACGCACCACACGCTTGACCTCGTGATAGCGCGATGCCGAGCCGCCGTAACCTACCGCGATGTCCTGCAGCATGCACTCGCCACCCTGGTCGCAGATCGGGCAATCGAGCGGGTGGTTGATGAGCAGAAACTCCATCACGCCCTTCTGCGCATTGATCGCGTATTGCGAGCGCGTATGCACCTTCATGCCCTCGGCCACCGGCGTCGCGCAGGCGGGCAGCGGCTTCGGCGCCTTTTCCACCTCGACCAGACACATGCGGCAGCTCGCCGCGATCGACAGCTTCTTGTGGTAGCAGAAATGCGGGATCACGATGCCGAGCCGGCTGGCCGCATCCATGATGGTCTTGCCGCTTTCGATCTGCAGCGCCTGGCCGTCGATTTCTATGTTCAGCAGGGACATCGGTTACACCATGCAGCGCTTGTGTTCGACGTGATACGCGAACTCATCGCCGAAATGTTTGAGAAAACTCTGCACCGGCATCGCGGCCGCGTCACCCAGCGCGCAGATGGTGTGTCCGGCGATACGCCCCGCCACGTTGTTGAGCAGGTCGAGGTCTTCCGGACGGCCCTGGCCGTGCTCGATGCGATGAATGATGCGGTACATCCACCCCGTGCCTTCACGGCACGGGGTGCACTGCCCGCACGACTCCTCGAAGTAGAAATATGACAGGCGCTCCAGCGCGCGCACCATGCACACCGTCTCGTCCATCACGATCACCGCGCCGGAGCCGAGCATGGATCCCGCCTTGGCGATCGAATCGAAGTCCAGCGTGCAGTCCATCATGATGTCGGCGGGCAGCACCGGGGCCGACGATCCGCCGGGAATGACGGCTTTCAGCCTGTGGCCGTTGCGCACCCCGCCGGCCATTTCCAGCAGCTCGGGGAAAGGCGTGCCGAGCGGCACCTCGAAGTTACCGGGGTTGTTGACGTGGCCCGACACCGAGAACAGTTTGGCCCCCCCGTTGTTGGGCTTGCCCAGCTCGAGGAAGGCCTGGCCGCCGTGCTGCATGATCCACGGCACCGACGCGAGCGTCTCGGTATTGTTGATCGTGGTCGGCTTGCCATAGAGACCGAAACTCGCCGGGAACGGCGGCTTGAAGCGCGGCTGGCCCTTCTTGCCCTCGATCGATTCCAGCAATGCGGTTTCCTCGCCGCAGATGTAGGCGCCGTAGCCATGGTGCGCATGCAGCTGGAAGCCGAAATTCGTACCGAAGAGCCCGTCGCCGAGATAGCCGGCCGCACGCGCTTCTTCGAGCGCACGCTCGAAGCTCTGGTACACCTCGAAGATCTCGCCGTGAATGTAGTTGTAGCCGACCTTGGCGCCCAGCACGTAGCCGGCGATCGCCATGCCCTCGATGAGCTGGTGCGGGTTGTAGCGCAGGATGTCGCGGTCCTTGAAAGTACCCGGCTCGCCCTCGTCGCTGTTGCAGACAATGTACTTGTCGCCGGCAAAGCCGCGCGGCATGAAGCTCCACTTGAGCCCCGTCGGGAAACCGGCGCCGCCGCGACCGCGCAGCGCACTGGTCTTCAGTTCGGCGATGATGGTGTCGGCCGGCACGTTCTCGGTAACGATACGGCGCAAGGCCTGGTAACCCCCGTGGGCGACATAGGTCGCCAGGGAACCCGGGTTGTCGAGTTCCTGGGTCCAGCTGCACACCTTGGGCGTGGGCGTCAGCAGGCTCATTTGAGCGTGTCCAGCAATTCGTCCACCTTCTCCGGCGTGAGACGGGTGTGCATGGTGTGGTTGTTGCACAGGCACATCGGTGCATCGCCGCAGGCGCCCATGCACTCGCCTTCCTTCAGCGTAAAGCGCCCGTCCTCGGTGGTTTCGCCGAAACCGATGCCGAGTTTTTCCTTCAGGTGCGCAGCGATCTCGTTGGCGCCACGCAGCATGCACGGCAGGTTGGTGCACACGGTGATCTTGTGGCGCCCCACCGGATGCGTATCGTACATGTTGTAGAAGGACGCGACCTCCAGTGCCGCGATCGGCGGCATACCCAGATAGTGCGCGACGTACTCGATCAGTTCCGGCTTCAGCCAGCCCTTTTCCGCCTGGGCGATGCGCAGCGCGCCCATCACCGCCGACTGCTTGTGCTCGGCGGGGTATTTGGCGATTTCGGCGTCGATCGCCGCAAGTGATTCCTGGCTCAGCCGCAGGCTGTCTGTGTCAGAGTTGGCCATCAGCGGTCGATCTCCCCGAAAACGATGTCCTGCGTGCCGATGATGGCGACGACGTCGGCGATCATGTGGCCGCGGCTCATCTCGTCGAGCGCCGCCAGGTGCGCGTAACCCGGCGCACGGATCTTCAGACGATAGGGCTTGTTGGCACCGTCCGACACCAGGTAGATGCCGAACTCGCCCTTGGGATGCTCCACCGCCGCGTAGGCCTCGCCGGCCGGCACATGCATGCCCTCGGTAAAGAGCTTGAAATGGTGGATCAGCTCTTCCATGTTCTGCTTCATCGACACGCGATCGGGCGGCGCCACCTTGTGGTTCGTGGTGATCACCGGACCCGGGTTCTTCCGCAACCAGTCGACGCACTGCCTGATGATGCGGTTCGATTGCCGCATTTCCTCGACGCGCACCAGATAACGGTCGTAACAGTCGCCGTTGGTGCCGACCGGGATGTCGAAATCCATGCGGTCGTAGACCTCGTAGGGCTGCTTCTTGCGCAGGTCCCATTCGATGCCGGAGCCGCGCAGCATGGGTCCGGTGAAGCCCAGCGCCTTCGCACGCTCGGGCGACACCACGCCGATGCCGACGGTGCGCTGCTTCCAGATGCGGTTGTCGGTGAGCAGCGTCTCGTACTCGTCGACATAGGTCGGGAAACGGCGGGTGAAGTCCTCGATGAAGTCGAGCAGCGAACCCTGGCGGTTGGCGTTCATCGACTTCATCGTCGCTTCGTTGCGGGTATGCTGTGCCTGGTACTGCGGCATGGTGTCAGGCAGATCGCGGTAGACGCCGCCCGGGCGGTAATAGGCCGCGTGCAGGCGCGCGCCCGACACCGCCTCGTAGCAGTCCATCAGGTCCTCGCGCTCGCGGAAGGCGTAGAGAAACACCGTCATCGCGCCGACGTCGAGCGCGTGCGCGCCCAGCCACAAGAGGTGGTTGAGAATGCGGGTGATCTCGTCGAACATCACCCGGATGTATTGTGCACGTTCCGGCACCTCGATGCCGAGCAGCTTCTCGATCGCCATCACGTAGGCGTGCTCGTTGACCATCATCGACACATAGTCGAGGCGGTCCATGTAGGGCACCGACTGGAGGAAGGTCTTGTGCTCGGCGAGCTTCTCGGTGGCGCGGTGCAACAGGCCGATGTGCGGGTCGGCGCGCTGGATCACCTCACCGTCCAGCTCCAGCACCAGGCGCAGCACGCCGTGCGCGGCCGGGTGCTGCGGGCCGAAGTTCATCGTGTAATTTCGGATTTCAGCCATGTGAAATCCCCTGAATCACACGCATTGAAACAGCGTCGTTGCGGATCTCGGACATCTCAGCGCCCTGCCCCGTAGCTTTCGTCGCGCACGATGCGCGGGGTCACCTCGCGCGGCTCGATCGACACCGGCTGGTAGATCACGCGCTGCTGCACCGGGTCGTAGCGCATCTCGACATGCCCGGACAAGGGGAAATCCTTGCGGAACGGATGGCCGATGAAACCGTAATCGGTGAGGATGCGGCGCAAGTCAGGGTGCCCTTCGAACACGATGCCATAGAGGTCGAAAGCCTCGCGCTCGAACCAGTTGGCCGACGGCCACAGATCGATCAGCGAGGCCACCACCGGCAGGTCGTCGTCGGGGCAGAACGTGCGCACGCGCACACGCCGGTTGTGCGTCAACGACAACAGGTGAACCACGACTGCGAAGCGCGCCCCTTCCCAAATGCCGTCGCCATAATCGCGATAGTCCACGCCACACAGGTCGATCAGTTGCTCGAACCGACACTCCGGGTGATCGCGCAGCGTGCGCATCGCCTCGGCATAGTCCTGCGGCCGCAGCACCAGGGTCAGTTCACCCAGGCGCACGAAGGACTGCACGAGGGACTTGCCCAGCAGCCGTTGCAGCGTCAGCGAGAATTCTTCGAGGGTCTGCGACATGGAGGGTCAGCGCGCAATGGTGTTGGTACGCCTGATCTTGTTCTGCAACTGGATGATGCCGAACAGGAGCGCTTCCGCGGTGGGCGGGCAGCCGGGGACATAGATGTCGACCGGCACGATGCGGTCGCAGCCGCGCACCACGGAATAGGAATAATGGTAGTAACCGCCGCCATTGGCGCATGAGCCCATGGAGATCACCCAGCGCGGCTCGGCCATCTGGTCGTACACCTTGCGTAGTGCCGGCGCCATCTTGTTGCACAGCGTGCCGGCGACGATCATGACGTCGGACTGGCGCGGACTCGGACGAAACACAATACCGAAGCGGTCGAGGTCATAGCGCGACGCGCCGGCCTGCATCATTTCGACCGCACAGCACGCAAGACCGAACGTCATCGGCCACATCGAGCCGGTGCGCATGTAGTTGATCAGCTGGTCGGCCTTCGCCGTAACGAAACCCTGGGGTAGAACGCCCTCGATGCTCATTCCCACTCCAGCGCGCCGCGCATCCACTCATAAATGAAGCCGACGACGAGAATGCCCAGGAACACCATCATGGCGACAAAACCTGCAAGGCCGATTTCCTCGAGCACGATGGCCCAGGGAAAGAGAAAGGCGATTTCCAGATCGAACAGGATGAACAAGATGGCGACAAGGTAGTAACGCACGTCGAATTTCATCCGTGCGTCCTCGAACGCCTCGAACCCACACTCGTACGGCGAAAGTTTCTCACTGTCAGGGCGGTGCGGAGCCAGCAGCCCCCCCGCAAGGATGGGAACGACACCGAAAGCCAACCCGACCAGCATGAACAACAAGATGGGGAGATAATTCTCCAGCACCAGACTCCTCCAAGTGATCCTTATCGGACCACCATCATCTCAAATAATTATTTTATGAGTTTATTAGCTCAGTGTATGGGCTGTCAAGCGGCAAGAATGCAACTTTATGCCAAAAAATCAATCAGATACTAGACAATTTGGACTATTGTCCAAACCTGGAAAACTGATGGTGCCGACGGCGAGACTCGAACTCGCACGACTTTCGTCACTACCCCCTCAAGATAGCGTGTCTACCAATTCCACCACGTCGGCCCGAAGACTTGCGTCCTTGGGTTGGCGACACCGTATGGCGCCGCCGCAAAACCATTTGTTGTTATTGCGGAATGTCCGCCGCGCGCGACTCGGCCGGCTCCGAAGGCGCTGCCGGAGCTGCGGGCGCGGCTGCCGGCACCGCGGCACGATCCAGCACGCTTGCAGCCGGCTTGTGCTGCTGCAGCGCGAAAAATGCCAGTGCAAGACTGGTCAGGAAAAACAGGGTCGCCAGCACGGCGGTACTACGGCTCAGAAAATTGGCCGAACCGGTCGAACCAAAGAGGCTGCCCGAGGAACCGCTGCCAAATGCAGCCCCCATGTCAGCGCCCTTGCCATGTTGCAGCAGCACCAGTGCGATGACCGCAACGGCAACGATGATGTGAACGATCCAGACCAGAGTTTCCATGACGTGTTTTTTGCGCGCCGAGGCTTATTTGGCCGCCGCCCGGCAGATGGCGATGAATTCGTCGGCAACCAGCGAAGCGCCGCCAATGAGCCCGCCGTCGATGTCAGGTTGAGAGAACAATTCTCCCGCATTCGCCGCCTTCACGCTACCCCCGTACTGGATCACCAGCCCCGTGGCAACGCCTGCATCCAGCGCCGCAATCTTGCTGCGGATGAACGCATGCACGGCCTGCGCCTGCTCCGGTGTCGCAGTCTTGCCGGTTCCGATGGCCCACACCGGTTCATAGGCCACCACGGCCTTGGCAAGCGAGGCCACACCGGCCGCGCTGATCACTGCATCGAGCTGCCGCGCGACGACGGTTTCGGTAACGCCCGCTTCGCGCTCGGCCAGCGACTCGCCCACACACAGAATCGGAATGAGTCCGGCAGCCTGCGCGGCCATGTATTTCTTTGCCACCAGTTCGTCGGTCTCGCCATACAGGCTGCGCCGCTCGGAATGGCCGACAATCACGTACTGGCAGCCGAAATCGACGAGCATGGCAGCCGACACCTCACCCGTGAACGCACCCTTGACCTGTTCCGACAGGTTCTGCGCACCCCAGGCGATCGACGATCCGGCCAACGCGGCTTGTGCCTGTGCCAGGTAGGGGAACGGCACGCACACCGCAGCTTCAATGCCCGCCAGCGCGGGCTTGATCGCGCCCAACAATGCGGCGTTTTCGGCCAGGCTGCCGTGCATTTTCCAGTTACCGGCTACGAGCTTCTTGCGCATGGAGAGTCTGCCAAACAAAAGTGCGCGATGTTAAGCGTAACGCGCCCGCCGGTCAACCGCTGCGCGCACGATTACGCAATGCGGATCAGCCGAAGCGGCCGGTAATGTAGTCCTCGGTCTGCTTGACCGCGGGTTTCAGGAAAACATCGTTGGTGCGCCCCATCTCGATCAGTTCGCCCAGATACATGAAGGCCGTGTAGTCGGAAATGCGTGCCGCCTGCTGCATGTTGTGGGTGACGATGGCGATGGTGTATTCACTCTTCAGTTCGTTGACAAGCTCCTCGATCTTGGCCGTCGAGATCGGATCGAGTGCGGAGGTCGGCTCGTCCAGCAGGACGATCTCGGGCTTGACCGCGACCGCGCGTGCAATGCACAGACGCTGCTGCTGGCCGCCGGAAAGCGACAGCCCGCTCTGGTTCAGCTTGTCCTTCACCTCGCCCCACAGCGCGGCCTTGTTGAGCGCCCATTCCACGCGGTCATCCATCGCGCTGCGCGACATGCGTTCGTAGAGACGCACGCCGAATGCGATGTTCTCGTAGATGGTCATGGGGAACGGCGTCGGCTTCTGGAACACCATTCCGATCTTGGCGCGCACCAGGTTCACGTCCTGGTTCTTGTCGAGCAGGTTCTTGCCGTGGAACAGGATCTCGCCTTCGGCGCGCTGCCCGGGATAGAGGTCGTACATGCGATTGAAAGTGCGCAACAGCGTCGACTTGCCACAACCCGACGGCCCGATGAAAGCAGTCACTTTTTTCTGCGCGACGTCCAGGCTGACACTCTTGAGGCCCTTGAAATCCCCGTAGTAAAAGTCCAGGTTGCGGACCTGCAGGGCAGGGTTTTCGCCGGGGGAGGTGACGTGATCGGACATCGGAAGAAGGCTCCGGGGAAATTAACGTTTGTCTTTGTTGCGGAAAAAGACCCGCACGCCGATATTGACCGCGAGCACCAGAAAGGCGATCAAGAGCGCGCCGCCCCAGGCGAGGTTGACCCAGTTGTCGTACGGACTCAGCGCGAACTGGAAAATCACCACCGGTAGATTGCCCATCGGCTCATTCATGTTCGTGCTGAAGAACTGGTTGTTCAGCGCGGTGAACAACAGGGGAGCGGTTTCGCCGGTGATCCGCGCCATCGCCAGCAGCACGCCCGTGACGACGCCCGACTTGACGGCGCGCAGCGTGACGCTGAGGGACACCTTCCAGCGCGGCGCGCCCACCGCGAACGCCGCCTCGCGCAGGCTGGTCGGCACCAGCTTGAGCATGTTTTCGGTCGTGCGCACCACCACCGGAATCGCGATCAACGCCAGCGCGAGCGAGCCGGCCCAACCGGAGAAGCCCCCCGTGGTGGCGACAAACAGGGCGTACACGAAGAGACCGATGACGATGGACGGCGCCGACAGCATGATGTCGGTCATGAAACGGGTGAACGAAGCGAATTTCGAGATACGACCGTACTCGGCCAGATAGATCCCCGCCAGGATACCGATCGGCGTGGCGATCAGCATCGAGAACAGCAGGATGAGCCCGCTGCCGACGATCGCATTGCGCAGGCCGCCACCGTCGGAGCCGGGCGCCGGCGTATCCTGGGTGAAGAGGTCCCAGCTCAGCGCCGCAAAGCCTTTGGAGAAAAGCGTCCACAGGATCCACAACAGCGCAATCAGCCCGAGACTCATCGCCACCATCGACAGGGTGATGCCGATGCGATTGATCCAGATGCGTCGATTGTACAGGTTCATCATGCGCCCCTCACAGACCGTCGGAGCCCATGCTGCGGCTGATCATCCAGCGCGAGACCGCCAGCACGATGAAAGTAATGATGAAGAGGACCAAGCCCAGCGCGAACAGCGATGCGATGTGCAGCCCGGGATCCGCCTCGCCGAATTCGTTGGCAAGCGTCGATGCGATCGAAGTACCAGGTGCGAACAGACTGCCATTGATGCGGTTGGCGTTGCCGATGACGAAAGTCACCGCCATGGTCTCACCCAGTGCGCGCCCAAGCCCGAGCATGATGCCGCCGATGACGCCGACGCGGGAATATGGCAGCACGACATGACGCACCACCTCCCAGGTGGTGCAGCCCACGCCGTAAGCCGATTCCTTCAGCACGTGCGGCACGGTCTCGAACACGTCGCGCATGACCGAAGCGATGAAGGGAATCACCATCATCGCCAGCACGATGCTCGCGGTGAGGATGCCCACCCCGATGGGCGGTCCGGAGAACCAGCCGCCAATGACCGGTACATCGCCCAGCCAGGCCTGCAGAGGTGGCTGGACGTATTCCGCGAACAGGGGCGCGAAGACGAACAGGCCCCAGATTCCGTAGACGATCGAGGGAATGCCGGCCAGCAGTTCGATGGCGGTGCCGAGCGGACGGCGCAGCCACACCGGACACGTTTCGGTGAGAAACAATGCGATGCCGAAGCTGATCGGCACCGCGATCAGCAACGCCAGCACCGACGTCACGACGGTACCGTAGATGGCGGCCAGCGCGCCGTAGCGGTCGTCCGGCACGCTCCAGACGTTGGTCCACAGGAAGGAGGGACCGAACTCCTTGAGGCTCGGCCACGCCTCGATGCCAAGCGACACCATGATGCCCACCAGCGCCGCCAGGACGACGATCGCGAACAACTGGGTCGTGTAATGGAAAAACTGGTCCTGCAGCCAGAATTTCCTGACCTGCCAGGCATGCAGATCGGCTTCGGCGGATGCGCTGGGCTCGCTCACGGTGGGGTGCCTATCGTTTCGTTCTTTGTCTGAGAAAGCAGCCGCCTTGCGGGCGGCTGCTTTCTCAGACACCCGGGACCGCACCGACCCCGGGATGACATCATGTCGCGTGTTGGCGATTTACTTGATGTTCTTCATTTCAGCTTCGACCATCTTCACGACGTTGGGCGGCAAGGCCACGAAGCCCAGCTCGGCTGCCATTGTCTGGCCGTTGTTGAGCGACCAGGTGAAGAAATCGACCACGCCCTTCTGCTTGGCCGCGTCCGCGCCCTTCTCGTATGCGAGCACATAGGTCGCGGTCGTGATCGGCCAGGCGTTCTTGTGGGTCTGGTCGAGCAGGTCGGGGGCCATGCCCTTCACCTTGAAGTTCGCACCCGCCGCCGCATCGGCCACCGCCTGCTGGTTCGGCACGATGAAGTTGCCGGCCTTGTTCTTCAGCGCGACGAAGCTCATGTTGTTTTTCATCGCATCGGCGATGTCGACGTAACCGATCGCACCCTTGATCTTCTGCACGTTGGCGGCCACACCCGGGTTACCCTTGCCGCCGACGGCGTTGGCAGGCCAGTTCACGGTGTTGCCGGCGCCGACTTCGCGCATGAAGGCCATCGACTGCTTGGCGAGGTAGTTGGTGAAGGCATACGTGGTGCCCGAACCGTCGGAACGGTGCGACACGGTGATGGCCAGATCGGGCAGATTGACGCCGGGGTTCAGCCTGGCGATGGCCGGATCGTTCCATTTGGTGATCGCGCCACGAAAGATGTTGGCGGCGGTGGGGCCATCCAGCTTCAGCTTGCCGGATGCGATGCCGGGAACGTTCATCACGATCGTGACGCCGCCCATGACGGTCGGGACCTGCACCAGTTTCGCAGCGTCAAGGTCCTCTTCCTTCACCGGAGCGTCCGTGCCGCCGAAGTCGACGGTCTTGGCCTTGATCTGCTTCACGCCACCCGACGAGCCGATCCCCTGGTAGTTCACCTTGTTGCCGGTCGCGGCCTGGTAGGCTTCGGCCCACTTGGTGTAGACGGCATAGGGGAAGGTTGCGCCCGCGCCGGTGATGTCGGCAGCCAGCGCGCTCACCGAGAACGCCAGGCCCATGGCGGCAGCCAGGGTGCCCTGAAGCAGGTTGTTGAATGTACGCATGTAATACCTCCGGTAGTAGTTGACGTTGCCGCATGGGGCGACGTCGCCATACTAACGGGCGAATATTACAGAACTATTTCAGACCGGGAAATCACCCGCCAGACGCAGCGGTGCGTACGGCGGCGGCGATTGTTTCAGCGGTGTGACGCACCAGGGTGGCATCGCGCCCCTCCACCATCACCCGGATGAGTGGCTCGGTACCGGACGCGCGCAGCACGATGCGGCCGCCGCCATTGAGGGCGGCTTCCGCTTCCGCGACCGTAGCACCGATTCCGGTGGCCGACTCCAGCTTGAATCCTTTGGCGACCGGCACGTTGATCATGACCTGCGGATAGGTTTCCAGATCGGCAGTGAATCCCTCCAGGGTCTCACCCGACTCGCGCAGGGCGCGCAGCACCTGCAACGCCGAGACGATGCCGTCGCCGGTGGTGTGCTTGTCCAGGCAGAGGATGTGCCCCGACGTCTCACCACCAAGCATCCAGCCGTTGGCCGCGAGGCGCTCCAGCACGTAGCGGTCGCCGACCTTGGCGCGTTCGAACGGCACGTGGATGCGACCCAGTGCATGCTCGGTGCCCAGATTGGTCATCAGGGTACCGACCACGCCGCCCTTCATGTAGCCAGTCTGGATGCGGTGACGCGCAATGATGTATACAAGCTGGTCGCCATCGTAGATGCGGCCCTTGCCGTCCGCCATCATCAGCCGGTCGCCATCGCCGTCGAGCGCAATGCCGAGGTCGGCGCGATGGCGGCGCACCGCGTCCGACAGCGCCTGCGTGTGCGTCGCGCCGCAGTCGTCATTGATGTTGAAGCCATTGGGCTCGTTGCCGATGGCGACGACCTCCGCGCCCAGTTCGTGCAGCACGTGCGGCGCGATGTGATACGTCGCGCCGTGCGCGCAATCGACGACGACGCGCAGGCCGCGCAGGTCGAGGTGGTTGGGAAAGGTGCTCTTGCAGAATTCGATATAGCGCGCCGCCGCATCCTCGATGCGGCGCGCACGACCGAGCTGGCGTGCGGAAACCGTGACGATGGGCTGATCGAGTCGGGCCTCGATGGCCTCCTCGACGCTGTCAGGGAGTTTTTGCCCACCTTCGGAAAAGAACTTGATGCCGTTGTCCTCGAAGGGATTGTGCGAGGCGGAGATCACCACGCCGGCCTGCAGGCGCAACGCCCGCGTGAGGTAGGCGACCGCCGGTGTCGGCATCGGCCCCGTCATCAGCACGTTCACGCCCGCCGCGGTGAATCCGGCTTCCAGCGCGGCCTCCAGCATGTAGCCGGAAATGCGCGTGTCCTTGCCAATGAGCACGGTCGGATGCTGGTCGGGCGGCAGTCTGCCGCGGTCGGCCACCAGCACCTGTCCGGCGGCATAGCCCAGGCGCATGACGAATTCCGGCGTGATCGGCGCCTCCCCCACCCTGCCGCGCACGCCATCGGTGCCGAAGTACTTACGTCCCATCGTGTTGTTCCTCCACTGCGTTCCACACCGCCAATGCATCGCGCATGGCCGCCACATCATGCACACGCAACAGTCGCGCACCACGCGCGACAGCTGCCAGGTGCGCCGCCACGCCGGCGTATTCGCGTCGGTCGACAGGGCAGCCGGTCAGTGCGCCGAGCATCGATTTGCGCGACATCCCCACCAGGACCGGTACGCCCGATCCGGTGAGGTGCCCGAGTCGACTCAAGAGCGTCAGATTGTGCGCGAGCGTCTTGCCAAATCCGAAGCCGGGGTCGACCACCAACCGATCGCGTGCGATCCCAGCGGCCTCGCAGGCCGCGACACGTGCCTGCAGAAAGGCCTCTACCTCTTCGACCACGTCGTCATAAACCGGCGCCTCCTGCATGGTCTGCGGTTCGCCCCGCATGTGCATCAGGCACACCGCCGCCCCCGACGCCGCCACCACGTCCAGCGCCCCCGGTGCCTGCAGGGCCGTGACGTCGTTCACCATCGCCACCCCCACCGTGATCGCAGCACGCATGACCTCGGGCTTGTTGGTGTCGACGGAGACGCAGCAGCCGCGCACGGCGAGCGCCTCGATCACCGGTAGTACGCGGCGCATCTCCTCGTCGACCGGCACGGGCGCCGCACCCGGACGGGTGGATTCTCCACCGACGTCGAGGATATCGGCGCCGTCTTCGCGCAGCTTGAGTGCATGGTCGATCGCCGCCTGAGCGCAGGTCAGCCGACCACCATCCGAAAACGAATCCGGTGTCACGTTGACAACGCCCATGACGAGCGGCCGTGCGAGGGAAAGTCGATGCGAAGCGGCGTGGAGAAACGACATGAAAGAACGGAGGGGCGGAGCCCCCCCTTGCAGACGCTGCAGCCGGCTAGCCGCTCAGGTTTCCTGTGCCGGCTGTCCGGTCGGCGCCGGTGCACTCGGCTTGTCGCCGCCACCGGCCGCCGGCGGCGGTGTCGTAGCCGGCCGGGGCGGACGTACCGGGCGGCCGGCCATGATGTCGGCGATCTGCTCAGCGTCGATGGTTTCATAGTCCAGTAGTGCAGCCGTCATTGCCTCGACCTTGTCGCGGTTGTCGGTGAGAATTTTCTTCGCCAGCGCGTATTGCTCATCGAGGATGCGACGGATCTCGGCGTCGACCTTCTGCATGGTCGCCTCACTCATGTTCTTGTGCGTGGTGACCGAACGGCCGAGGAACACCTCGCCCTCGTTCTCCCCGTAGACCATGGGCCCCAGCGCCTCGGACATGCCATAGCGCGTCACCATGTCGCGCGCGATACCGGTGGCGCGTTCGAAGTCGTTGGACGCGCCGGTAGAGATGCTGCCGACGAAGACTTCCTCGGCGACCCGACCGCCAAACAGCATGGTGATCTGCGCCAGCATCTGGTCCTTGTACAGGCTGAAACGGTCCTGCTCGGGCAGCGACATGGTGACACCCAGCGCACGGCCGCGCGGGATCACCGTGACCTTGTGTACCGGGTCACAGCCCGGCAGGGTCATGCCGATGACGGCGTGGCCGGACTCGTGATAAGCCGTCTTCTTCTTGTCCTCGGGCGTGATCACCATGGACTTGCGTTCGGCGCCCATGAGGATCTTGTCCTTGGCCTGTTCGAAGTCGTCCATGTCGACCAGGCGCTTGTTGCCGCGCGCGGCGAACAGGGCCGCCTCGTTGACGAGGTTGGCAAGATCCGCACCGGACATGCCGGGTGTGCCGCGCGCCAGGATGTCGGCGCGCACGTCGGGCGCCACCGGCACCTTGCGCATGTGCACCAGCAAAATCTGCTCGCGACCGCGGATATCGGGAAGGCCCACCACGACCTGCCGGTCAAAACGACCGGGACGCAGGAGCGCCGGGTCGAGCACATCGGGGCGGTTGGTCGCGGCGATGACGATCACGCCGGCGTTGGCTTCGAAACCGTCCATTTCGACCAGCAACTGGTTCAGGGTCTGCTCACGCTCGTCGTTGCCGCCGCCAAGACCCGCACCGCGCTGGCGGCCCACCGCGTCGATCTCGTCGATGAAAATGATGCACGGCGCGTTCTTTTTCGCCTGCTCGAACATGTCGCGCACGCGCGCGGCGCCCACGCCGACGAACATCTCGACGAAGTCGGAACCGGAAATGCTGAAGAACGGCACCTTGGCTTCACCGGCGATGGAACGCGCGAGCAGCGTCTTGCCGGTACCCGGGGGGCCGACCATCAGCACGCCGCGCGGGATGCGTCCGCCCAGCTTCTGGAACTTGGAGGGATCCTTGAGAAATTCGACCAGTTCGGCAACGTCCTCCTTGGCCTCGTCGCAACCCGCGACATCGGCGAAGGTCACCGGGTTGGCGTTCTCGTCGAGCAGGCGGGCACGGCTCTTGCCAAAGGAGAAGGCGCCGCCACGGCCGCCACCCTGCATCTGGCGCATGAAGAATATCCACACGCCAATCAGGAGCAGCATGGGAAACCATGAAATGAACAGGCTCATGAGGAAGGATGGCTGCTCTTCCGGCTTGGCCTCGACCTGCACGCCGTTCTTCAGGAGATCCGACACCATCCACGGGTCACTCGGCGCGTAGCTGGTGAAGCGCTGGCCGTCGCTGCGCTCGCCCTTCAGCACATTGCCCTCGATCACCACCTTGGTGATCTGCTGCTGGCGCACTTCCTCGATGAATTGGGAGTACGGCAACTGCGACTGCGTCGTGCGCTGCGCACCAAACTGGTTGAACACCGTCATCAGGATGACAGCAATGATCAGCCAGATGGCGATGTTCTTGGACATGTTGTTCACGTTCACTCCTCGGCACGCCAACCGTGCCGTTAGACAAATTCTAATCCCAAAGTCGCCCTAATGCGCCGGTCAGGCAGCTTCCGGGCGGGTTTCGGGCGCGGCCACGAGGTCGCGCCCGATCAAATAAACTTCGGTACTGCGGTCGCGCGAGGCATCCGGCTTGCGGATCAGCACCCGTGCGAAGACACGCCGCATCTGCGCCCTGAAATCCTCAAATCCCGGCCCCTGGAACACTTTGACGAGAAAAGCGCCATCGGGTTTCAGCCACTGCCCCGCAAAATCCAGCGCCAACTCGCACAACTCGTAATGGCGCGCCTGATCGCGAATCGCCACACCGCTTATATTGGGCGCCATATCACTCAAAACAAGGTCAACCCGGCTGCCCCGAAGGTTTTTCTCCAGCCACGCCAGTGCCGACGGCTCGGTGAAATCGCCCTCCAGGCTTTCGACCCCCGCCAGCGGCGCCACCGGCAACAGGTCGATTGCCAGCACCCTGCCCCGCCCCTTCAGCTTTTCCACCACCACCTGGCACCAGCTGCCGGGTGCCGCGCCCAGGTCCACCACCGTCATGCCGGGCCGCAACAGGCGGTCGCGCGCGTCGATTTCCGCGAGCTTGTACGCGGCGCGCGAGCGATAGCCGTCCTGCTGGGCCCGTTTGACGTAGGGATCGGTCACGTGCTCGTGCATCCACGCGCGGCCGGATTTGGTTCGCTTCGGTTTGTGCACCATGGGTATCGGCTACAATCCGCCCTCGCTTGAAGGAATCGTCATGAAATCACTCACCCCCGCCCAGCGGCAATACCTCAAGGGCCTGGCACACAGCCGGCAGCCGGTGGCCATGATCGGCAGCAATGGCCTGACCCCCGCGGTATTGAAGGAAATCGACCGCGGGCTTGCGGCGCACGAACTGATCAAGATCAAGGCAGCCAGCGACGAAGTCGAGACCCGCCGAACGTGGATGGAGGAAATCTGCGCCGCCACGGGCGCCGCGCCGGTGCAACAGATCGGCAAGGTGCTGGTGATCTACCGCGCCGCAGACAAGCCGGTGATCGTGCTGCCGCGCTGAACGGATACGGGGGACGTCTATCGTGCCAGTCCCGAGCGCCAGACCAGCAACAGGCCGAGCGCGCTCTGGATCAGATAGAGGATGCTGGAAACGCCGTGCCAGTGGCGGAAACGGTCGGCGAACACGCTCTGCATCACCGCCTGGGGCATGGCCTGGTCCTTGAGGCCCTGCAGGATCGGCTGCACCCCGAACTGCCCCGCGAGAATCAGCGCCAGCATCAGCACCACGATCCAGAAGAACAACGTTTTCAGTGCCGCGCCACCGTCACGCGCGATACGGTAGACGAGCAGGTAGGCCGAGGCGGCGATCCCCACCCACGCCATCCATTCGAACAGCCGGCCGGCAAGGTTGCCCGCGAGCTGCTTGTCGTCGAGGCTGGCGAACAGCACCGGCGCGGCCAGATAGCCGATCGCCCACATGCCGCCAATCCACAGCACCAGCAGCGTGCCGGCGAGGCCATCCCAGAAGCGACGCATCAGATGTAGCGCACGTCCAGCACTTCGTACTGGCGCACGCCGCCGGGCGCCTGCACATCGACGCCGTCGCCGGCATGCTTGCCGATCAGGGCGCGCGCGATCGGCGACGAGACCGAGATCTTGCCGGCCTTGATGTCCGCCTCGTCGTCGCCGACGATCTGGTAGGTGACGGTATCGCCGCTTTCGACGTCTTCCAGTTCGACCGTGGCTCCGAAAACGATACGGCCGTCAGCGTCGAGGCTGGTGGGGTCAATGATCTGGGCGTGGGACAGTTTGCTTTCGAGCTCGGCGATGCGGCCTTCGATGAAGCCCTGCTTTTCCTTCGCCGCGTCGTACTCGGCGTTTTCGGAAAGGTCGCCCTGCGCGCGCGCCTCGGCGATCGCCTGGATCACGGCAGGCCGCTCAACGGTCTTGAGATGATGCAACTCGGTGCGCAGTTTCTCGGCGCCCACCACGGTAAGGGGGATTTTGTTCACGAACCAGCCCTCTGGGATCAGCGCAGACGCTGGTGCAACGCCTGCAGGGAATAGACTTCGAGACCATCACCGTGGCGCATGCCGGTGCACGCGGCGAGCGCGCCGGCCATCGTGGTGAAATAGACCACCCGCCGCGCCAGCGCCTCGGCCCGAATGGCGTAGGAGTCCTTGACGGCCTTCTTGTCCTCGACGACGTTGACAATGAAGTCGATATCGCCGTTCTTGATCATGTCGACGATATGCGGACGGCCTTCCTTGACCTTGTTGACGACCGCCACCGGAATGCCGGCTGACTCGATGGCCTGCGCCGTGCCGCGTGTCGCCACCAGGGTGAAGCCCAGCTCGCGCAGCGCCTGCGCCAGTTCGACCAGCGTCTCATGGTCGCTCGAACGCACGCTGACGAAGGCGCGCCCGCCCGGCTTGGGCAGTTCGGAACTCGAAGCGAGCTGCGACTTGACGAAGGCTTCGCCGAAGTTGACGCCGACGCCCATGACTTCGCCGGTCGACTTCATTTCGGGGCCGAGAATGGTGTCGACGCCGGGGAACTTGCGGAACGGGAATACCGCTTCCTTCACCGAGTAGTATGGCGGGATGACTTCCTTCTCGAAACCCTGCGACGCAAGCGTGATGCCGGCCATCGCGCGCGCGGCAATCTTCGCCAGCGGTGCGCCGATGGCCTTGGACACGTACGGCACGGTACGCGAGGCGCGCGGGTTGACTTCGAGCACGTAGACCGTGTCACCCTGGATGGCGAACTGTACGTTCATCAGGCCGATGACCTTCAAGGCCTTCGCCATCGCCACGGTCTGGCGACGCAACTCGTCCTGCAGCGCCTGCGACAGACTGTAGGGCGGCAGCGAGCACGCCGAGTCACCGGAATGCACGCCGGCCTGCTCGATGTGCTGCATGATGCCGCCGATCACCACCTGCTCGCCGTCCGACAGCGCGTCGACGTCGACCTCGATGGCGTCGTTCAGGAAGCGGTCGAGCAGCACCGGCGACTTGTTGGAAACCTTCACCGCCTCGGTCATGTAACGCACGAGGTCGGCCTCCTCGCGGACGATTTCCATCGCGCGGCCACCCAGCACGTAGGACGGGCGCACCACCAGCGGATAGCCGATCTCGGTCGCCATGCGCAACGCCGACTCGGGCGTGCGCGCGGTGCGGTTGGGCGGCTGCTTCAGGCCGAGGTCGTGCAGCATCTTCTGGAAACGCTCGCGGTCTTCGGCCGCGTCGATCATGTCGGGGCTGGTGCCGATGATGGGTACGCCGTTCCGTTCCAGGTCGCGTGCGAGCTTCAACGGAGTCTGGCCACCGTACTGCACGATGACGCCAAAGGGCTTCTCGATGCGCACGATCTCGAGCACGTCTTCCAGCGTCAACGGCTCGAAGTACAGGCGGTCGGAGGTGTCGTAGTCGGTCGACACGGTCTCCGGGTTGCAGTTGACCATGATGGTCTCGAAGCCGTTCTCGCGCAGCGCCAGCGCTGCATGCACGCAGCAGTAGTCGAACTCGATGCCCTGACCGATGCGATTGGGGCCACCGCCGAGCACCATGATTTTCTTCGCGTCGGTGGGGCGGGCTTCGCACTCTTCCTCGTAGGTCGAGTACATGTAGGCGGTCTGCGTGGCGAACTCGGCGGCGCAGGTATCGACGCGCTTGTAGACTGGATGGATGCCCAGCGCATGGCGGTGCGCGCGCACCGCGTGCTGGTCGGTGTTCAACAGCTTCGCCAGGCGGCGGTCGGAGAAGCCGGCACGCTTCAGGCGGCGCAGGGCAGCGGCGTCGAGGTCGGCCAGCGCGCGGCCGGCCAGCGCCATTTCCATCTCGATCAGGCCCTCGATCTGGTCGAGGAACCACGGGTCGATCTTCGAGATGGCGTGGATTTCGTCAAGCGTCATGCCGACACGGAAAGCGTCGCCCACATACCAGATGCGCTCGGGGCCGGGCGACATCAGTTCGGCTTCGATCTCCTCGCGGTCGGTGGTCTTGGGGTCGAAGCCGTCGGCGCCGACTTCGAGACCGCGCAGGGCTTTCTGCAGCGATTCCTGCAGGGTGCGGCCCATCGCCATCACCTCGCCCACCGACTTCATCTGCGTGGTCAGGCGGTCGTCTGCCTGCGGGAATTTTTCGAACGCGAAGCGTGGAATCTTGGTGACGACATAATCGATCGACGGTTCGAACGACGCGGGGGTGGCGCCGCCGGTGATGTCGTTCTTCAGTTCATCGAGCGTATAGCCGACTGCCAGCTTGGCCGCCACCTTGGCGATGGGAAAACCGGTCGCCTTGGAAGCCAGCGCCGAGGAGCGCGACACACGCGGGTTCATCTCGATTACCACCATGCGCCCGTCGGCCGGATTGATCGAGAACTGCACATTCGAGCCGCCGGTGTCGACGCCGATCTCGCGCAGCACCGCCAGGCTGGCGTTGCGCATGATCTGGTATTCCTTGTCGGTCAGGGTCTGCGCCGGGGCGACGGTGATGGAGTCGCCGGTGTGCACGCCCATCGGGTCGAAGTTCTCAATCGAGCAAATGATGATGCAGTTGTCGTGGCGGTCACGCACGACTTCCATCTCATATTCCTTCCAGCCGAGCAGCGATTCCTCGATCAGGAGTTCGTGGGTCGGACTGGCTTCCAGGCCGCGCTCGCAGATGGCGACAAATTCGTCCTTGTTGTAGGCGATGCCGCCGCCCGAGCCGCCCATGGTGAACGAGGGCCGGATGATGGTCGGGAAGCCCAGCGCCGCCTGCACCTGCAGCGCCTCTTCCATGCTATGCGCGATCGACGAGCGCGCCGAGCCCAGGCCAAGCTTGGTCATCGCGGCCTTGAATTTCTCGCGGTCTTCCGCCTTGTCGATTGCTTCCTTGGACGCACCGATCATTTCGACGCCGTACTTTTCCAGCACGCCGTGACGCGCGAGATCGAGTGCGCAGTTCAGCGCGGTCTGCCCGCCCATGGTCGGCAGCAGCGCGTCGGGACGTTCCTTCTCGATGATCTTCTCGACCACCTGCCAGGAAATCGGCTCGATGTAGGTGACGTCGGCCATGTCCGGGTCGGTCATGATCGTCGCCGGGTTGCTGTTGACGAGGATGACCTTGTAGCCCTCCTCGCGCAGCGCCTTGCACGCCTGCGCGCCGGAGTAGTCGAACTCGCATGCCTGGCCGATGACGATGGGGCCGGCGCCGATAATGAGAATGCTGTGGAGGTCGGTACGCTTGGGCATGATCAGTGGGCCTTGGCATCCGCCATCATCTGGATGAAGCGGTCGAACAGATAGCTGACGTCATGCGGACCGGGACTGGCTTCAGGATGGCCCTGGAAGCTGAACGCCGGCACGTCGGTGCGCGCGATGCCCTGCAGCGAGCCGTCGAACAGCGAGACATGGGTACTGCGAATGTTGGCGGGAAGCGTCGCCGCATCCACGGCAAAGCCGTGGTTCTGGCTGGTGATCGCCACGCGGCCGCTGTCGAGATCCTTCACCGGATGGTTGGCACCGTGGTGGCCGAATTTCATCTTGACGGTCTTGGCGCCGGACGCGAGCGCCAGCAGCTGGTGGCCAAGGCAGATGCCGAAGGTCGGGATCTTCTTGGCGACCAGTTCGCCGATCGCGCGAATTGCATAATCGCATGCCTCAGGGTCGCCGGGGCCATTGGACAGGAAAATGCCGTCAGGCTTCAATGCCAGCGCCTCGGCGGCGCTGGCCGTCGCCGGCAGCACGGTCAGGCGGCAGCCGCGCTCCGCGAGCATGCGCAGGATGTTGCGCTTGACGCCGTAGTCGAAGGCGACGACGTGGAATCGCGGTTCGGTCTGTCTGCCGTAGCCGGCGCCGAGTTTCCACTCGGTTTCGCTCCATTCGTAGGCAGCCGGGGCACTGACGACCTTGGCGAGGTCCATGCCGGCGAGCCCCGGAAAGGCGCGCGCTGTCGCGAGTGCCTTGGCCTCGTCGATGGTGCCCGCCATGATGCAGCCCGCCTGCGCGCCCTTTTCGCGCAGGATGCGGGTGAGCCGACGCGTATCGATGTCGGCGATGGCGACGATGTTCTCGCCCCTGAGATAGTCGGACAGCGACTGCCCGGCACGGAAATTCGAATGCAGACGCGGCAGGTCGCGCACCACCAGGCCAGCCGCATGGATGCAGTTGGCCTCGCGGTCTTCGGCGTTGACGCCGGTGTTGCCGATGTGGGGGTACGTGAGGGTGACGATCTGCCGGGAATACGAGGGGTCGGTGAGAATTTCCTGATAGCCGGTGAGCGCGGTGTTGAACACCACCTCGCCTGCGGTGATGCCGTCGGCCCCGATCGATTGGCCGCGAAACACCGAGCCGTCAGCTAGAACCAGGATGGCGGGTTGGGCACGAGACAAGGAAAACTCCGAAAGGCAGGTGACAAAATTCAGGCGAGCCGCTCGCGCGAACCCGCCTGAATTTGAATAAGAGAATTATAGCCCAACTGGCGGCCCGCTTCAATGCCGGCCGCTTCCTGCTCAGGGGTGAAGATGGTCGAGACCGCCGTCCATGTCGAGTTCGGTCAGTTCGGTAAAGCCGCCGATGCAGCGGCCGTCGACGACGATCTGCGGTACGGTGCGCGCGCCGTTCGTGACGACGGCAAATTCGCGCATCGCCTCGCGGTCGAGATCGATGCGGACCTCGTCGTAGCCGATGCCGCGCTTGTCGAGGAAGGCCTTGGCCTTGACGCAGATGGGGCAGGTGCCGGTGCTGTAGACCTTGACGGCATTCATGGTGCGTAGTCCTGTTACTTGAGGTTCAATACGTCGCGCATGTCGTACAGGCCCGGCGCACGCCCCTGCAGCCACTTCGCGGCGCGCAGCGCTCCCTGCGCGAAGGTGGCGCGGCTGCTGGCCTTGTGGGTGAGCTCGATACGTTCGCCGACGCCGGCGAAGAGGAGCGTATGGTCGCCGACGATGTCGCCGCCGCGCACAGTGGCAAAGCCAATGGTGTCGGGGTCGCGCTCCCCCGTCACACCCTCGCGACCGTACACCGCACACTTCGCAAGGTCGCGGCCCAGCGCGCGCGCCACGGCCTGGCCCAGTCCGAGCGCAGTACCCGACGGCGCGTCGACCTTGTGGCGGTGATGCGCCTCGACGATCTCGATGTCGTAGCCTTCGGCGAGGACCTGCGCCGCCGTTTCGGCGAGCTTCATCAGGAGGTTCACCCCGACGCTCATGTTGGGGGCGAACACAACGGGAATCTGCTGCGCGGCCGCCACGATGCGGGCCTTGCCCGCCTCGTCGAACCCGGTGGTACCGATCACGAGCGGCACGCCGGCGGCGACGCAGGCGTCGAGGTAGGCATACGTGGCCTCGGGACGGGTGAAGTCGATCAGTGCCTGCGCGCCGGCCAGTGCGGCAGCGGGCTGGTCGGTCACCTGGGCACCGCTGGGAACGCCGAAAGCGGCGCCGGGATCCTGGCCGATGAGCGGGCTGCCGGGCCGGTCGATCGCGGCGTGCAGGGTGCAGGCCGGATCGGCGGCGACAGCCTCGATGAGCGCGCGGCCCATGCGCCCGGACACCCCCGCAATCACCGTATGCACCCTCATTGCTGCGCCTCCCGCAGGATCGACAGCACTTTTTCCTCGATGATGCGCCAGCGGCCATCCCGCTCAACCAGGCGCAATTGCTTGACCACGGCGTCTCGATAACGATCGGACCGATAGAACTGGTTGAATGTCACCGTGGCGCTGCCATCGTCATGACGTTCCACGGACGGCGAGTCGATCCTCACCTCAATGTTCTTCGCAAGGCCGAGCAGCAGGCGGCGGCGTTTTTCCCAGTCAATGCGGCTGTCACCGCCAGCGGGCACGAAGCGGACATCGTAGGCGGCGAGGTACGCTTCCTCGTCGCGCTGGCCCCACGCATCCGCCCAGGCCGTGACTGTCCGCAGAACGGGATCGTCGCTGCTGGTCGCGGCCGGGCGGGGCTCCGGGAACGGCGGGATGACGTCAGGACGAAGTTGCGTGACGTCGGTCGCAGGCTGCAGGGCGGGTTCCGCCGGAGTCCGCGGATCGACGTAGGGCGACGCGTGCCTGGGACTGGGAAGTGGCGGCACGATGCTGCTCGGTGCTGTCTGTCCCGCCGGAGGCGTCGCTGCAGCCGGCTCGTGGGGGCGGACCACTGCGGCCGTTTCCGTGACCGGCACAGCCGTCCCCGGTGCCGTGTCAGCCGCGAGGGGCACCCCTGCGCCGGGCGATGCCGCGGGCGCCAGCGGAACCGGTTCCGCCGCCAAGCTCGCTTGCGCAGCTCGGGTGGGCGCAAGATCCGGTGCAGCCGTCTGGGCCATCCCCTCGGGCAGCTCACCCTCGATGCGAACGAGCGTATCGCCATCGAAGAACAGCGACATGCGTTTCTGTTCAGCAAGCTTGCCGGCCTTGTGGAAGACGTAAACGTAATCCCAGCGATCGGTGCGGAAGGGATCGACCACGAGCGGCGTGCCGAGCAGGAAACGCACCTGCGAACGGGTCAAGCCTGGCTTCAGGCGGGCGACGTTTTCCTGGTCGAGCGCGTTGCCCTGCTGCACGTCGATGCGATGCGGACCGATGTTGAGGCCGGAACAACCGGCAAGCAAGCCCAGGAGCAGGACGGATGGCAACAAAAAGCGGCGCATAGGCGAAAAGACCGGAAAAATCGGGTAGCTTGCAAAAGCACGTATCATAACGTATTCGCGAACCCGTTCCGGAGCCCGCCGTGAGCAATCCGTCCGACCTCAAGAACATCGGTCTCAAGGCGACCGTGCCGCGCCTGAAGATCCTCGACCTGTTCGAGCAGAACAGCAAGCGCCACCTGACGGCCGAAGATGTGTATCGCCTGTTGTCCGACGAAGGTCAGGACATCGGGCTGGCGACGGTGTACCGCGTGCTCACCCAGTTCGAACAGGCGGGCCTCCTCATCCGGCATCACTTCGACAGCGATCGCGCGGTGTTCGAGCTCAACCAGGGCGACCACCACGACCACCTCGTCTGCCTCCAGTGCGGCAAGGTCGTGGAATTCATCGACGCCGAGATCGAGAAACGCCAGGAGCGCATCGCGCGCGACCGCGGCTTCGCCATCCGCGACCACTCGCTGCAGATCTACGCCGACTGCATCAAGGAAGACTGCCCCAACCGCAAGGCTGGGGCAGGACGTCAGCGCGCATAGACGTCCACCACGGCACACAGTTCGGCAATGCCCTCCAGCAGGCGCAGCGTTGGTCGGTGCAGGCGGTCGGCGTCCACCCGCGCGAAGGCGTTGCGCTGCGTTGCCGGGAGGCTGGTGAACTTCATCCAGTCGCGGCGCAGGCCCGGACCGTCGCTACCGCCGACGATCAACGCCGGCGCACGCTGCAACACCGCCTCACGCGACACCACCGGTGCGGCCGCACCGAGGTCGGCAAACACGTTTCTCGCCCCGCACAGCGCCAGCGCCTCGCTGATCCAGTGACGGCCGCCGACGGTCATCAGCGGCCGATCCCATACCTGGTAGAACACCGGCAGCGGCACGCGCCGCGCCCGCTTCAGCGCGGCGAGTCCGGCCGTGAAATCCCGCGCAGCGTCCTCGCCGGCCGCCGCATGGCCGGTCGCTTCGCCCAGCACCTGCAACAGGCGTGCGACGTCGTCGAGACGCGTCGCGCGCGTACGCAGCACCGGCATGCCGAGGCTTCCCAGCCGATGCAGGTCGGCGGCGCGCTGGCCGTCGAGCCACACCACGACGAGATCCGGCTTCAACGCGAGGATGCGCTCGAAATTGAGGCGATGGGCGTCGCCCACGCGCGGCAGCGTGCGCGCCGCCCGCGGGTGGTCGCTGGCGCTGTCGACGCCGACGACCTGCGCCCCGGCGCCCACGGCAAACAACAGTTCGGTGAGATGCGGCGCGAGGGTAACGATGCGCTGCGGCGGGCGCGACAATTCGAGCGTGCGCCCCGCATCGTCGACGACGCGCACGCTGGCGGCATGGGCCGGCCACGCCAGAAGCAGAAGACAACAGGCAAGGATGCGGCGAATCACCGCTCGATGCGCGGATTGCCGTGGAAGATCAGGCTGGCACGGCCGTTGTCGATGCGCAGACGGGTGAGCGTGGCCGGTGCGACGTCGATGCGGTAGGCGTGCATGACAGGCAATTGCAGCGCCCACGCCAGCGCCATGCGCATCACCCCGGCGTGGCCGACCAGGAGCAGATGTTCGTCCGGGTGACGGGCGATCAGCTCGTCGAGCGCGGCGGCCACGCGCGCGTGGAAATGCTCCAGCGGCTCGGCGCCCGCTGGCCGCGCGCCGACTGGATCGGCCTTGAAGCGTGCCAGCGCACCGGGGCTGGCCGCCTCGATTTCGGCCGCGCTGCGACCCTCCCACTCGCCGAAACCACCCTCCATGAGCCGCGCCTCGAGCGCGAGCGGCACGCCGCGCTCCGCGGCGAGGGTTTCGGCAAAGGCGCGGCAGCGCGCCAGCGGCGAGGACACGATGCGCGTCCACGGCGCCGCATCGCCCACTGCCGTGCGCATCTGCGCCCAGCCTTTCTCCGACAGGGGATCGTCGATCTGGCCGCGATAGCGGCGCCCGCCCACGGGCTCGCCGTGACGCATCAGATCGATGACGAGATTCATCCCAGCACGACCAGATTGTCGCGATGGATCAGTTCCGGTTCATCCATGTAGCCCAGTTCGGACTCGATGGCGGACGATGCCTTGCCGGCGATGCGACGCGCCTCGGCGGCGCTATAGTTGGCCAGGCCGCGCGCGATTTCACGACCTTCAGCGTCGACCACGGCGACCACCTCGCCGCGCGTGAAATCGCCGGTGACGCCTTTGACACCCACCGGCAGCAGGCTCTTGCCGTCCTCGATGAGCGCCCGCACCGCGCCGGCGTCCAGCACCAGCGCGCCGCGCAACTGCAGGTGGTCGGCCAGCCACTGCCGGCGCGCAGCGAGCGGTGCCTGGCGCGCCACCAGCTGGCTGCCGATCGCCTCGCCCGCCGCCATGCGCAGCAGCACGCGTTCCTCGCGTCCGCTGCAGATGATGGTGTGGGCGCCGCTACGCGCGGCGCGCTTGGCTGCCAGGATCTTCGTAAGCATGCCGCCGGTGCCGACGCTGCTGCCAGCACCGCCGGCCATGCGCTCGAGCTCGGGGTCGCCGGCGTGGGCATCCATCACCAGCGTGGCATCCGGGTTCTTCCTGGGATCGGCGGTGTAAAGGCCTGGCTGGTCGGTGAGGATGACGAGACAATCGGCCTCGATGAGATTGGTCACCAGCGCACCCAGGGTGTCGTTGTCGCCGAGGCGGATTTCGTCGGTGGCGACGGTGTCGTTCTCGTTGATGATCGGCACGACCTTCAGTTCGAGCAGCGTGCGCAGGGTGGTGCGAGCGTTGAGGTAGCGCGTGCGGTCGGCGAGATCCTCGTGGGTAAGCAGGACCTGCGCAGCGTGCAGGCCGTGGGTACGGAAGATCGACTCGTAGGCCTGCACCAGCCCCATCTGGCCGACCGCAGCGGCGGCCTGCAGTTCGTTGACCGCCTTCGGCCGCTTTTTCCAACCCAGCCGCGCGATGCCCTCGGCGATCGCCCCCGACGACACCAGCACCACATCCTTGCCCTGTCCGGTGAGCGCGGCGATCTGCTCGGCCCAGCGCGACAGCGCGGCGTGATCGAGCCCCCGCCCCTCTGCGGTGACGAGACTGGAGCCGACCTTGACGACGATACGGCGGGCGTGTTGCAGGACGGACGGACTCATTCGGCGGCCTGCTTCAGGTTGCGCACCGCTTCCCTGGCATCGCGCACGGAGATCCAGCCGGGGCAGAAATGCTCCTCGAAAAGAGGCTTGTGATACGACAGCAGTGAGCGCAGCTTGATGCCCTCCCAGCCCGCATTGCGCGCCTTGGACCAACTGCCGTCGGACTGGCCGTAGGCGTACAGGCGGCGCTCGCCCGTGGCGCAGCGCAGCCCCTCGAACATGACGTTCTTCGCCCCCCCCGCGGCCTCGACCACCACGGTATAGCGCACCACCTTGTCGCCGCCGACGCTGATCGACGCGGCATCGATGAAGTGGCGGTTGGCGGTTGCGGACGAGACGGTGAAGGGAATCAGGTTCTCGGCCTTGGGATAGGGCGGCAGTTGCGCGGCGACCTCGACCCAGGGTTTGTCCTGTTCGAATTCGATGTCGAACTGGCCCCATTCGGCGTGCGCGACAAGGGGACCGCAGAGCAGCAGCAAAACGAGCTTTTTCATGGCCGGCATTGTATTGATTCGGGCGCACGCTGTCTGCAGGAACATGGGGCGGCGTGCGCCCCGTTCCTTCAGTGGCCGCTCATCGCCGCCCGCTTCCGCACCAGCTTGCCGTCACGATAGTCGGCGAAGGCCTGCTCGATTTCCTCGCGCGTATTCATGACGAAGGGGCCGTACTGCACGACCGGTTCGCCGATCGGCCGGCCGGCAACCAGGATGAAGCTCGTGCCATCGGCGCCGGCCTCGATTTCGAAGCGCTCGCCCTTGCCCAGCACCGCCAGCGTGTGCCGGGGCAGCGCCTCGCCCGCCAGCCGTGCATCGCCCTCGAAGACGTAGACGAAGGCATTGCGTCCATCGTCGAGCGGCAAGCCAAACTGCCCGCTGGCCGCGAGCGCGACGTCGAGGTACAGGACGTCGGTCGCCGGGTCGTCGATCACGCCACGCACGCCTTCGAACGCGCCCGCCAGCACGCGCACCCTCGCCTGCTCCAGGACCACTTCTGCAATCGCGCCGGCGGAGAATTCCTGGTAGGCGGGATCCGCCATCTTCTCGCGCGCCGGCAGGTTGATCCACAGCTGGAAGCCCCGCATCAGGCCCGCGGTCTGCTTCGGCATCTCGGAATGGATCACGCCGCTCGCCGCCTTCATCCACTGCGCGCCACCGGCCTGCAGGTCGCCACGGTTGCCCATACTGTCGCGGTGCTCCATGTGGCCGTCGAGCATGTAGGTGAAGGTGATGAAACCGCGGTGCGGGTGCTCGGGAAAACCGGCGATGTATTCGTCCGGGTTGTCGCTGCCGAAATGGTCGAGCATCAGGAAGGGATCGAGGTTCTTCAACGCCGGCGTGCCGATACTGCGATGCACGGTGACGCCCGCGCCCTCGGTGATTTCGACGGCGGGTACGCGCTGGCGGATGGTGCGCTGGGTCATGGCAGGCTCCTTTCGGCGAATGGAGGCGTTTCGAAACGCCCCGAAGCAATGACCGTTGCCGACCTACCTTCGTTCACTATAGGTCGGCAACGTGATGCGGAAGGCCATCGCCGCCAGTCGGATGCCGAGAACGGTCGCCATGCCCGCCCACATCGCGACCACCGGCGACACACCCCATTCCTGCAGGCCCACCAGCAGCAGCGCACCGCCCCAGGCCGCCGAAGCATAGAGTTCGCCGCGCACGAAGATCAGTGGCACCTCGTTGCACAGTACGTCGCGCAGCACCCCGCCGACGACGCCGGTGATCATGCCGAGCAGGCTGGCGACGAGCCACGGCGCCTGCCATTCCAGCGCGATCTGGGTGCCGACGATGGAAAAGAGCGCGAGACCGAAGGCGTCCGGGATCAGGAAGAGCCGCGGCGGCAGACGGTGGTTGCGCACCGCGAAGAAGACCACCAGCGTCGCCGCGAGCGCGACGAAGAGGTAAAGCTGGTCGGCGATCCAGAACACCGGGCGCCCGAGCAGCACGTCGCGCACGGTGCCGCCGCCGAGCGCGGTCGCGCCGCCCACCATCACCACGCCGATCAGATCCATCTGCTTGCGCCCGGCATCGAGGACGCCGGTCAGCGCGTTCACCGCGACGGCTGACAGTCCGGCCCAGTACAGCAGCATTTCCATGCGTCTCGCCTCATTCCCGATTGCGAGCTGTAAGTATATTTCGCCCAGCGACGGCTGCCTTAAACGCCACGCGGCCACGCTACAATCGCCCCATGCTTCCCGCCACACTCAAACGCTATGCTTGGCTGTCCATCGGTGCCGCCACCGCCACCATCCTGCTCAAGGGCTGGGCCTGGTGGCTGACCGGGTCGGTCGGCCTGCTGTCCGACGCGCTTGAATCCTTCGTCAACCTGGCCGGGGCGATGATGGCGCTGGCGATGCTCTCGCTTGCCGCCCAACCGGCCGACCGCGACCACGCGCACGGACACGGCAAGGCGGAGTATTTTTCCAGCGCGTTCGAGGGCTTCCTCATCATCGTCGCGGCGCTCCTGATCGGCTACGCCGCGGTTGACCGACTCATTCACCCACAACCTCTGGAGGCCGTCGGCATCGGTCTTGCCGTGTCGGTGGCCGCGTCCGTCATCAACCTCGTCACCGGCCGCATCCTGCTGCAGGTCGGGCGCAGGTACCGGTCGATCACGCTCGAGGCCGACGCGCAACACCTGCTCACCGACGTGTGGACCTCGGCGGGCGTCATCGTCGGTGTCGCGCTGGTGTGGGCGACCGGCTGGTTGTGGCTGGACCCCGTCATCGCGCTCGCCGTGGCCGCGAACATCGTGTGGACGGGCTGGAAGCTCCTGCAACGCTCCGCCGAGGGCCTGATGGACGTTTCGCTGCCCGTCGAGGAAATCGAAACCATCGAACGCGTCCTGGCCGGTTATCGCGCCCAGGGGCTGGATTTTCACGCGCTGCGCACGCGCCAGGCGGGCACGCGCGCGTTTGCCTCGGTGCACGTGCTGGTGCCGGGTGCGTGGAGCGTGCAGGAGGGCCACGACTGGTCTGAACGCATCGAGGCCGACCTCCGCAGCGCGTTGCCGCACGTCCACCTGACCACCCACCTGGAGCCGCTGGAAGACCCCCTTTCCCATGCCGATCAGGATCTTGACCGGCCGGATCAATGACGGCGCCGGCCTGCTGCGCGGATACGGCGCCGCCACGCCCGCCAGGCCAGGGCATACGCCACCAGGTTGACCAGCACGACGACACCGCCCAGCGCCTGCTGCAGCGGGACGGTGAGGTGCGCGGGATAGAGCATGGGCAGCAGGTAACGCTCGACGAAATCGCCGGTGTAACCCGTGCCGCCGCCAAGCCGGCGCAGATGGTTTTCCAGCGGGGTCAGCGGGCAGATGCCGCCGGTGAATTCGATCGCCGCACCCCATAGCGCCGCCGGCAGATGCGACGCCGCGAGCCACGGGCGCTGCGCAACGAAGAATCCGCCTGCGACGACGAACGCCACGAACCCCAGGTGCAGCAGGACCAGGATATCCGCCAGCAGCGTCATCACATGTTTCGGCCCGCCCCGCCCGAATAGATGTAGTCGTGGCTAACGGGCATGGCTCGTTGCCACCCCTGAGCATGAAACCCGCCACGCCCGTCTCCCTCACCCCTGCCCTCTCCCAGAGGGAGAGGGGGACACGGAATCACTTCGCGTTGTTTCACGTTAAATGGATAGTTCGGCTGCACGCCGCTTACACCCTTGCCGGCCGTCCCAGAAGTCGATAGCGAGCGGCAGGCCGGAGGCCTCCACCCGCCGATGCGCCTGATGAATCAGCCATCGATCAACCATCGCAACCGCCTCCGCAAAGGGCGCGGCACGTCGCTATTCTGGTTGTGAGCCGCCTGAGCTCACTTTACGCCAAATCGGGAACCAGTGCAGCGCGCAGATTTTCCGGCAACGTCATCGCCTCGACGGGGTACGCAGGCAAGTCGATACCCATGCGGATCGCACTGCCGGCCTTGGCTGCGGCAATCGAGGTGGGATCGAGCTCGAAGCGCAGGAAGTGGACGGACGAGGTCTTCTCTTCGGTCTCGCGCTCGAGATCCTCGTCGGCGATGGCATACACACGTGGCTGATCGGCCACCTGCACCCACACGCGCGCTTCGATGCCTTTCAGGTTCGCCAGGGCACGCTTGCGTTCTTCCGGGTCAGAGTACTGGATCATCATCGTCGCCTTCCAGTTGGTGCCATCCGGCACCAGCGGGTTGTAGGCGTCGAGTTCGTCCTGGATGCCGGATTCCTCGAAGGTACGCTCGGCGCGCAGCATCTCCTGGATCTGGTAGCGCATGGTCTTCTCGTCCTCGAAGATCAGCGTGACGTGTCCGCCCAGTTCGACCATGCGGTTCTTCTTGTGCGCCATGATCTCGACGCGCATCTGCGGGCGCACCCTGGCGTAGCCCTCCAGGGTCAGCAGGCTGTCACGGGTAATCTGCGGCATGTTCGATTCTCCTTGCTCAAAATTCACTCAAGACCATAGGCAATACGCAGCAGCGTGATGGGATGCTGCTTCTGCGCGGTGGCGGCTTCGCCCATGCCCTGCAGGATGTGGCGGGCGGCGATCGCACAGTCGGAACTCACGTAATCGGGCGCGGGCTCGGCCATCTGGCGGAACACCGGCTTGCCGATCTTCATCGATTTTTCGAAGAACTCGCTCTTCACGCCCCAGGTGCCGTCGTGGCCCGAGCAGCGCTCGACCAGCGTCACCTCCGCGCCGGCCAGTTGCAGCGCGTCGCGTGTCTTGTTGCCGATGTTCTGCACGCGCTGGTGGCAGGGCACGTGGTAGGCGACCTTGCCGAGCGGCGCCTTGAAATCCGTTTTCAGGAGGCCATCGACGTTACGCGCCATCAGGTATTCGAACGGATCCCACATCGCCTCCCTGACTGCCTGCACATCGGCGTCCTCCGGGAACATCAGTGGCAGCTCCTGCTTGTACATCAGCGTGCACGACGGCACCGGGGTGAGGATCGCATAGCCTTCACGCGCGAGCTTCGCCAGATGGGGGATATTGGTTTCCTTCAACTTCGCCACCGCGTCGAGATCGCCCAGTTCCAGCTTCGGCATGCCACAGCAGGCTTCCTTCTCGACCAGCACGTGCGGAATCTCGTTGTGGGTGAGAAGCTTGACGAGGTCGTGGCCGATGCCGGGTTCATTATAGTTGACGTAGCAGGTCGAGTAGATCGCCACCTTGCCGGGCGTCTTCGCGCCGTCCTTCACGGCGAAGTCGTTGCGCGGCTTTGCGGTAGCGCGGAATTTCGCGCTGTCGTATTCGGGCAGCCTACGCTCGGGATGGATGTGCAGCACGCTGTCGACCATTTTTCTGATCGGCTTGCTCTTCAGGCTGGCGTTGACCACCTGCACCACCACCGGAATGGAGGCAAGCTTGCCCATCGCGTCGGTGCTGGAGAGCAGCTTGTCGCGGAAAGTCGTGCCGCCCTTCTTGAACTTGATCGCCTTGGCACGCAGCATGGTGTGCGGGAAGTCGAGGTTCCACGCATGCGGCGGCACATACGGACACTTGGTCATGTAGCAGAGGTCGCACAGATAGCACTCGTCGACCACCTTCCAGTAATCGGACTTGGCGACGCCGTCGACTTCCATCGTCGACGACTCGTCAACCAGATCGAATAGGGTCGGGAACGCCGTGCACAGCGAGACGCAGCGGCGGCAGCCGTGGCAGATGTCGAAGATGCGCTCGAGCTCGTGGTTGAGCTTGTCCTCGTTGTAGAAATCCGGGTTCTTCCAGTCGAGCGGGTGGCGGGTTGGAGCTTCCAGGCTGCCTTCACGGGTGCTCATGGCGGTCCTTGTTGTGAAAACCGAGAAAATCTATCCGCGAAGGACGCGAAGGGACACGAAGAAAGTCAGAAGCAATGCAGGCGTCACTGGACCGATCGCCGGTTTCTGCTTCGCGTTCCTTCGCGTCCTTCGCGGATAAAGCTTTGAACGGGGCGAGCGCAGGGCCCGCCCCTTCCAGTCGTCTTACTGACCCAGGCTGTCCAGGGTCTTCTGGAACTTGTTGGCGTGCGAGCGCTCGGCCTTGGCCAGCGTTTCGAACCAGTCGGCGATCTCGTCAAAGCCCTCCGAACGCGCATCCTTGGCCATGCCCGGATACATGTCAGTATATTCGTGGGTTTCACCGGCGATCGCGGTCTTCAGGTTTTCGGCGGTGGGGCCGAACGGCATGCCGGTAGCCGGGTCGCCACACTTTTCCAGGTATTCCAGATGGCCGTGGGCGTGACCGGTCTCGCCTTCGGCGGTGGAACGGAACACCGCCGCGACATCGTTGAAGCCTTCCACGTCGGCCTTGGCTGCAAAATAAAGATAACGGCGATTGGCCTGGGATTCACCGGCGAAGGCGTCTTTCAGATGCTGTTCGGTTTTCGAGCCTTTGAGTTGCATAACCTGATCTCCTTGGTTGCGTGAAGGTTTGCCTGACTGCAGGCAACTCGCCCAGCCGCGCGTGAACGGCCTATCCTTGTATAGCATTTCACCCGCATCTAGGCATGGATATCTAGACTTCGTCTAATATCTAATCGGAGAATAAACCGGGTATCATGATGCTGTCAATCGCCGTGCCGTTTTCCGGAGCTTTTCCATGACCGTTCCCCCCGATGAGGACACCTTGCGGAAGCGCCTCAGCCCCGAGCAATACCACGTGCTGCGCCAGCAAGGCACCGAACCCGCCTTCACCGGCCGCTACTGGGCCCACCACGAAATTGGAGCCTACCATTGTGCTGCCTGCGGACAGGCGTTGTTCGAGTCTTCGGCCAAGTTCGACTCCGGTACTGGCTGGCCCAGCTTCTGGCAGGCATTGACGCCGGGCGCAGTGACCGAAAAGACCGACACCGGCCATGGCATGGTGCGCACCGAGATACTGTGCGGGCAATGCAGTTCGCATCTCGGCCACGTCTTTCCGGATGGCCCACCTCCCACCGGCTTGCGTTACTGCGTCAACTCGGCGGCACTGGACTTCATCGCGCGCGAGGACTGAGCATGCAGCACTTCGATGCCCGCATCGTCTCGTTGACGCCCGCCACGCCCAGCATTCATGTCCTGCGCCTCGCGATCGACGACCCGGCGTTTCGGTTCCTGCCGGGCCAGTGGATCGATTTCAGCGTGGTGCTTGGAGACGCGATCCATACGGCTGGCTACTCCATCACCACCTCGCCGCTGGACCACCACGGGATCGAACTGGCGATCCGTGCCAGCACCCGTCACCCGGTTGCGCGCTGGATCCACCACGACGCCCGCCCTGGCGACCGCGTGCGCGTAAGTCAGGGGCAGGGACCGTTCGTCTACCTTCCGGAAATGGGTGAGAATCTGGTGCTGATCGGTGGCGGCGTCGGCGTCACCCCGCTGCTCTCGATCTTCCGCCACGTGCGCGACGCACACCTGCCCACGCGCACGCACCTGCTCTACAGCGTATCCGAACCGAGTGAAATCCTCTTCCGCGACGAACTCGAGGCGGCTGCAAGCGCCTGCGACAACCTGCGGGTCAGTTTCACCGTTTCCCAACCCACGCCAGGCTGGTCCGGCGCAACCGGCCGCATCGACGCGAACACGCTACGCACACTCGACGCCCCGGGCGACACGCTCTACTACCTCTGCGGCCCGCCCGGCATGGTCGAAGACATGAGCGGTCTGCTGCACGAGATGGGCGTGCCGATGAGCCGCATAATTTTCGAGAAATGGTGGTAGACCTGACGATCCGGGCAGTCCCCGGCACCGTCTGGCGCGCCATGGCGCCCCTGCATTTGACTGGAGACCAACCATGCACAGCATCGCCCTCCTTGCCGCCCTTCTCCTCTGCCTCCCTGCCCTCGCCGGCCCGAACGACATGGTGCACCCCCACCCCGCGGAAGAGGTCGCCCCCGGCCTCCATGTCATCCATGGTCCACAGGGCGTACCCTCGGTGGAGAACCAGAGCTTCATGAATAACCCGGCCTGGGTGATCACCGCCGACGGCGTTGTCGTCGTCGACCCCGGCTCCAGCGTGCAGGTCGGGCGCATGGTCGCGGCCCAGATCAGGAAAACCACCAGGCTGCCGGTCACCCATGTGTTCAACACCCACGTCCACGGCGACCACTGGCTCGGCAACCAGGCGATCCTCGAAGCCTGGCCAAAGGCGACACTCATCGGCCACCCCGACATGATTCGCAAGGCCAGGGACGGTGCGGCCGAGTTCTGGGTCAAGCTGATGTCCGACCTGACCAAAGGGTATACGGATGGCACCCGTGCCAAGATTCCTACCGTCGAGGCGGCCGACGGCCAGGACTTCCAAATCGGAGGCAAGACCTTCCGCATCCATGGCTCCACCGATGCACACAGCAAGACCGATCTCATGATCGAGATGGTCGAGGATCGCATCCTCTTCACCGGGGACAACGTGCTCGCCCGCCAGGTGATGAACCTGCGTGACGGCACGTTCAAAGGCGTGATGCGCGAAACCGAACGCGCACTCGCAATCAACGCGAAGCGCTACGTGCCCGGCCACGGCAAAAGCGACGACCGCAAGCTGGTCGAAGAACAGAAGGCATGGTTCGACGTCCTGATGGCCGAGGTACGCCGCATGTACGACGAGGGAAAAAGCGATTTCGAGATGAAGCCGGTGATCGCTGAAAAACTCAAGGCTTACCGCACCTGGGCCGAGTTCGAATCCAACCTCGGCCCACAGATCAGCCTCGCAGTGCTGGAAATCGAGCAGGAGTGACGCGCGTCCGGAGGGGACGGCGAAATTCATCGACGGCACGGGCGACACAAACCGATTTGCGGCTGGCCAAGGGTCGCACCTGCACGATGCCGAAGGGTATCAAGGCATCCGCGTCGTCATGGCGGACGACGCACTCACCCTTGTCGCTACCGCAGGACACCTGAATGGCCAACGAACTGTCTGGAACGAATGCTGGTTTTCCCCGACGGTTCAGTCCCATCGATCCGCTGGGGGCACTCTCGAATACGCACTCAATTGTGCAAGCGGGTGACGCTCGCCTCCTTGCCCGGCTGCCACTCGCCGTCCAGGCTGACCCACTCGACCCGTTCGCCGAGCATGCGCACGACGCCCGGCCGGCGGTTGTCGCCGGTGTCGGAGAACTCGAAATGGAAGTCACGCTGGAACTGCAGCTGGCCGTCGGCGTTGCGCGCCAGGCGCAGCCGGCGCAGGGAGACACTATCGTCGAGAAACTGGGCACGGGCCTCCACACAGGCTCGGCGCCCGATGGCGACGGCTTGCTCGCGTGCCTGCATGCCGGCGTACCAGTACGACGCAGCGGCACCAAACAGCCCCAGCAGCAGGATTTCCCAGCTCACTGCCCGGCGTTGTCGGTCTTGACCGGGCTGCGGAACAGCGCCGCGACCTGTTTCTTGGCCGCCGGCCGCACGAGCGCGGGTACGGGGTCATTTTCGGGCGTTGTTTCGCGCGGCACGTACGGCGCGTCGAACAGCGCGTCGCGCGGGGCGGCGGGTCGCGTGCGCGGGGCGCCGCGTGCGGGACGCTCGGGGCGCTCGGCACGACCGCTGCGTTCGGCATGGCGCGGCGGTCGCGACTCGAAGGCCGGCACGTCGGCCGCGCCGGGTTCGAAACCTGGCACGATCACGGCATCGATGCCGCGGCCGATCAGCTTTTCGATGTCCCTGAGATAGCGCGTCTCCGCCTCGCTCACCAGCGAGATCGCCTCGCCGCTCGCGCCGGCCCGGCCGGTGCGGCCGATGCGGTGGACGTAGTCCTCGGCGTTGTGCGGCAGGTCGTAGTTGACGACGAAGGGCAGCGCCTCGATGTCGATGCCGCGCGCGGCGACGTCGGTGGCGACGAGCACGCGGATGGTGCCGGCCTTGAAGGCGTCGAGCGCCTTGATGCGCTCCTGCTGGGTCTTGTCGCCGTGAATGGCGTCGGCGTGGATGCCGGCCTTGTTGAGTTCGTTGGACAGTCGGTTGCAGCCCAGCTTGGTCCCGGTGAACACCAGCACCTGCCGCAGGTCGCGGCTCTTGATCAGATGCGCCAGCAGCTGCCGCTTGCGCTCGTGATGCACCGGATGCACGACCTGGGTGACCGTCACCGCGGTTTCGTTGCGCGCCACCTCGATGAAGGTGGGATTGTTGAGGATGCTGTCGGCGAGCTTGCGGATTTCTTCCGGAAAGGTCGCCGAAAACATCATGTTGACGCGCTGCGCAGGCAGCAGGGCAACGATGCGCTTGAGATCGGGCATGAAGCCCATGTCGAGCATGCGGTCGGCCTCGTCGAGCACCAGGGTGTTGACCTGGGTGAGCATCAGTGTCTTGTTCTGTACGTGATCCAGGAGCCGCCCGGGCGTCGCCACCAGAATTTCGACACCGGTTTTCAGGATCGGGATCTGCGTATTGATGTTGACGCCGCCGTACACGACCAGTGAGCGCAGCGGCACGTGCTTGGTATACGCCTGGATCGCCTCCTCGACCTGGATCGCCAACTCACGGGTTGGCGTCAGGATGAGTGCACGGATCGGATGCTTGGCGGGCGAGGTGCTGGTGTTGGCGAACGGCAGCAGGCGCTGGATCAGCGGCAGCGCGAACGCCGCGGTCTTGCCGGTGCCGGTTTGCGCGGCGCCAAGGATATCACCGCCGTGCAACGCAAGGGGGATCACCTGCGCCTGGATGGGCGTGGGCGAAACGTAACCCATCTCGTCGAGGGCATGCAGGATGTCGGGGGCGAGCCCGAGTTCAGCAAAAGTCGTCAAGGTCCATCCCGTCAAATTTCGATCCAGTCAAAGCCCGCATCCTGGCAGGCCACGCGCACATCCCTTTCCGCACAACCCAGCGCCTGCGCCAGCGCCCGCTGTGCCAGCGCGGGTGTGTTGTTCTTCAGCGAGACGTGCGCCGCCATCACGCATTGCAGCCGGTCATGCACCAGTTTCGCCAGCAGGGCCGCTGCCTGGCCGTTCTCCAGATGCCCGAAACGCCCGCCGACGCGGCGCTTGAGGCTGGCCGGATACGGGCCGTTCTGCAACATGTCGGCGTCGTGGTTGCATTCCAGCACCAGCGCATCCACCCCGGCCAGCGTCGCCTCGATGTGCGGCGTGCTGCAGCCGGCGTCGGTCAGCACGCCCAACCGCCGGACGCCGTCGCTGAACACGTACTGCACCGGCTCGCGCGCGTCGTGCGGCACCGGGTAGGGCATGAGTTCCAGCCCGTCGATGACGAACGCCGCGTGGCTGTCGATCACCCGAACCGCCACGCCTTCGAGATCCTGCGCCATCGCCAGCGTGCCGGCTGTGAGCCACACCGGCAGCCGGTACTTACGCGCCAGCCGCCCGACGCCGCCCAAATGGTCGGCATGCTCGTGCGTCACCACGATGCCGGCCAGATCGTCCGGGGCCAACCCCAGGCGCGCCAGCCGGGCCACGCTATCGGCCAGCCCGAAGCCACAATCCATCAGCACCCGTGTGGAACCGGCCGCGATCACCAGGCCGTTGCCGGCGCTGCCACTCCCCAGGCTGGCGAATCGCATGCTACCGCGTTCCGCCTTACTTCAGTTCCTTGTGCAGCAGGTTGAGGATGCGGCTCTGCGTATTGGCGTCCGCGCCCTCGATGTTGACGCGGCTCTTCTCGCCCGCCTCCACGACGACGATGCGTACCTGCGGCGAAGCCTGCGGTTTCTTGCTGCGCCAGAATGCCAGCTTGGCCAACACGCCATCGTCACGCTTGCTCGCATTGTCGGTGTCGGGGTCGATGTAGCGCACAAAGTACGCCCCTTTCGAGCGGTCGCGGTCTTCCACCGCGAAACCGACGCGGTCGAGCGCGAGGCCGACGCGGCGCCAGGCGCGGTCGAACGGCTCGTCGACTTCCAGCAGGGCGCTGCCGGCATCGCGCACGATGCGCGCCTGCTCCGCCGTCTGCTGCTGCGCCAGCAGGGCCTGGGCACGGTTTTCCTCGACGCCGAAGCGCAGCATGAGCCGGCGCAGCATTTCCGCTTCGAGTTCGGGGTCGGACGGACGCGGCTGCCACACGGTCTTGTCCCTGCCCTCGGTGGCGTAGACTTCCATCATGCCGCGGTGGCTGAGGTAGATTTCGGTGCCGCCCTGCCCCGCTTCGATACGGCTGCGGAACTTGTCGCGCTCGGCGGTCGAGTACAAGCCTTCGAGCACCTTGCCGAGCGTGCGGCGAATCGCGTCGTGCGGAATGTTTGCGCGGTTCTCCGCCCAGTCGGTTTCCATCACCCCGGTTTCGGGCGATTCGAGGTTGATGATGAAGCCGGTCTCCTGCCAGAAATCCTTGATCACCGGCCACACCTGCTGCGGCGTCGCCTGCACCACGAGCCAGCGCTGCGTGCCGGCGCGCTCGATGCGTGCCTTGTCCTGCTGCGGCAGTAGGGTCTGCGCACCGCTGGGCGCGGTCTTGCGTTCCTGGCTGTAGGTGGAGAGCGTCGCGGCGCCGCTGCCCTGCGCGTCGGGAATCGCATAGCGGTTGTCGCCGGTAGGCGCGACCAGGTCGGGTGGCACTTCCAGCGTCGGAAGCTTCGTCGACGACTTGTAGTCGATCTTCTTCGATTCCATCATGCCGCAACCGGTGGCGGCCAGGGCGGTCAACAACAGCAGGGGCAAAACGCGCATAAGGGGTCCTGTGGCTTCAGCGGCAACGTGGCCGCACTAGATCAATCGGGCGTGGCGCATGGCCTCGCGCAGGGTGTCGTGGTACGCGGACGACAGCGGCGTTAGTGGCAGGCGCAGGCCATGGCCGATGAGGCCGAGCTCGGCACAGGCCCATTTCACCGGAATCGGGTTGGCCTCGACAAAGAGCTTGCTGTGCAAGGGCAGCAGCAGGTTGTTGAGTTCGCGGCCTTCTGCGAGGTTCCCCGCAAACGCCGCTTCGCACATCTGGTGCATCAGCTTCGGCGCGACGTTGGCGGTGACCGAGATCACGCCGTGACCGCCCAGCAGCATGAACGGCAGCGCCGAGGCGTCGTCGCCGCTGTAGAGCATGAAATCCGTCGGCGCGCGGCGCAGCAGGTCGCTGGCGCGTTCCATGTTGCCGGTGGCGTCCTTGATGCCGATGACACCGGGCACTTCGGCCAGGCGCAGCGCCGTGTCGTTGGCGAGGTCGGCGACGGTGCGGCCGGGAACGTTGTAGAGGATGAGCGGCAGGTCGACCGCCTCGGCGATTTTCCTGAAGTGCTGGTAGAGGCCTTCCTGCGTCGGCTTGTTGTAGTACGGCACGACCGACAGACCGGCCTGCGCGCCCGCGGTCTTCGCGCATTCGGTGAGTTCGATCGCCTCCGCGGTGGAGTTGGCGCCAGTGCCGGCGATCACCGGCACGCGCCCGGCGGCCTGGTCGACCACGGTGCGGATGAGCAGGCAGTGCTCGTCGTAGTCGACCGTGGGCGACTCGCCGGTGGTGCCGACCACGACGATGCCGTCGGTGCCTTCCGCGATGTGCCAGTCGACCAGGCGCCGCAGCGCGTTGAGATCGAGCGTGCCGTCATCCGTCATGGGGGTGACGATCGCGACCAGGCTGCCCCGGGGAGTGTTCATGTCTGCCATGCTGAATCCGCAACGCGCCGGCGGGCGGCGCGACCACAATGAAATCCCGCCATTCTAATGCATCTTGGCGCCCGAGGCTTTTCCGACGGGGCGCTACCCCTGCGGCGGCCGCGGGTTGTGCCAGCGTCCGCCGGCCAGCAGCAGGTCGGCTTCGCTTGGTCCCCAGGTGCCGGCCTCGTACAGGCAGACGGGGTCGCTGTGGGCCAGCACCGGTTCGACCACGCGCCAGGCGGCCTCGACCGCGTCCTGGCGGGCGAACAGCATGGCCTCGCCGTCCATGGCGTCGCCGAGCAGGCGTTCGTAGGCGCTCATCTCGTCGGGGTGGCTGTTGCACACGTACAGTTCCACGGGGCGGCCGACCATGCGGTCGCCGGCGTTCTTGGTGCGCGCGCCAAGGGCGATGGAGACGGTGGGCGACAGGCGCATGCGCAGGTAGTTGGGCGCCAGCGGCCCGGCCTCGGACAGGGCGAACACGCGCTGCGGCGGCAACTGGAATTCGGCGCGGATCTCGGTGGTGGTGAGCGGCAGGTGCTTGCCGGTACGCACGATGAAAGGCACCCCTGCCCAGCGCCAGGTGTCGACGAAGAAACGCACGGCGGCGTACGTCTCGGTGTCGGAGCCGTGGGCGACGCCTTCCTCGGCACGGTAGCCCTCGTACTGACCGCGCACCAGGTCACCCGGCGCCAGCGGGCGGATCGCCTTCAGGAGCTTGGCCTGCTCGTCGCGCACCGCTTCGGCGCTGGTGCCGAGCGGCGGCTCCATCGCCAGCAGGGCGAGAATCTGGAGCAGATGATTCTGCAGCACGTCGCGGATGGCGCCGACGGAATCGTAGAAGCGCCCCCGTCCGGCAACGCCGAAGTTTTCCGCCATCGTGATCTGGATCTGGCGGATGTGATTGCGGTTCCAGATCGGTTCGAGAAAGGAGTTGGCGAAACGGAAGTACAGGATGTTCTGCACCGCCTCTTTGCCCAGGTAATGGTCGATGCGAAAAATGCCGGATTCCGGCAGCGCCTCGTGCAGCGTGGCGTTGAGCGACTTCGCCGATTCGAGATCGCGCCCGAAGGGTTTTTCCACCACCACGCGCGCGCCCTCGGCGCAGCCGACCGCCGCGAGGCCGCGCACCACCACGGGGAACATGGATGGCGGAATGGCGAAGTAGTGCAGTGCATGCCGCCGACCTTCGAGCGCGCGGCGCAGCGCGGCAAAGGTTTCAGCATCCGCGTAGTCGCCATTGATGTAGGTCATCAGGCTGGCGAGATTGCGGAACACCGCGTCGTCCACCCCGCCGCCGAACTGCTCGATGCCCTCATGCGCGTGCTGGCGCAGGCGCTCGAGGTCCCACTCCGGGGTGTGCGCCACGCAGATCACCGGCGGCAGCGTGCGGCCGTGGCGCAGCATGTCGTGCAGGGCGGGAAATATCTTGCGTCGGGCAAGATCACCTGTGGCGCCGAACAGAACGAGGGCATCGGAAACCGGCTTTTCGGACATGGCGCTTCCTTGGACGATGAGGGGGCGGTTCATTCTATGAAAACCCCGGGGAATTCGTCACCCCGGGATTGGCCAATCGCAGGAATCCTTTCTATCCGCGAAAAACGCGACAGGGTGCGAAGAAAAAACGTTGGATCATCCGAGGCGACCCATCCAGGTGGCCATCTGTTCGATGCCCTGCGCGACGCCCTGGGCGATCAGCGGCACTGCCCACACCCACGCGGCCAGCACGCCCAGGGCGGCGATGCCCAGCCCCGCGGAAAACATGTCGAGGCCAAGCGCACCGCGCGCGAGCACGCCGAAGGCGAGTTGAATGAGCAGCGCCAGCGCGAGGAGCGGCAGGGCCAACTGGATACCGGTGGCGAACAGCCAGCTGCCGGCTTCACCCAGTTCGCGCAAATTCTCGGCGGCAGGCAGGACGGCGGCGGGCATTGCAGTAAAGCTGTCACGCAGGGCGTCGACGACGAGCAGGTGGCCACTGGCAGCAAGAAAAGCCATGGCAGCAAGCCACGCGGCAAGTGTGCGCCAGGCAGCGTCGGCCGGTTCGGATTGCTCGGCGGTGAGCGTCAGCAAGCCGCCGGTCGCCGTGTGGCCGAACCATGCCAGCGCCGCGGCGGCAGCGGCGAACACGAGGCGCACGCACAGCGCCAGCGCGGCGCCCCACAGGGCTTCCTGACTGAGCAGGAGCACGCCATGCAGGCTGAACGGCGCGGGCGCGGCAGTCGTCACGCCGGGCGCCAGCGCGGCGGCGAGCGCAGCGGCAAAGAGCAGGCGCAGCGCGCGCGGCAACCGCCCGACGAGCGGATCGAACCACGCCCAGCCACCGATGCGCGCGAACACGAGCGCCCACACGGCCAAGTGCGATTCACCAAGAGGGATCATTCCAGCAGGGTCGGGAAGTCGGTCAGCAGTGTACGTGCGAATTCGGCGAGCTGCCCGCCCATCCAGTTGCCGAGGATCGCCAGTACCACTGCCACGACGAGGAGCTTGGGCACGAAGGACAGCGTCGGTTCGAGGATCTGCGTGGCCGCCTGGAACAGACTGACGGCGACGGCCACCGCCAGCCCGGCCAGCAGCAGCGGCGCCGCGATGAGCAGTGCGAGCCAGAGCGCGTCGCGGGCGAGATCTTCCATCAGAAGCTGCCGATCAACGAACCCACGAGCAGGTGCCAGCCGTCGATACTGACGAAGAGCAGCAACTTCAGAGGCAGGGACACCAGTTGCGGTGGCAGCATGATCATGCCGAGCGCGGTAAGCACCGCCGCGACGACAAGGTCGATCACGAGGAAAGGCAGCACCACCATGAAGCCAATCTGGAACGCGGTTTTCAGTTCGCTGGTGAGAAAGGCAGGCGCCAGCGCGGCAAGTGGCACCGTCTCCGCACGCTTCGGATCGACGCCCTGCACGTCGGCAGTAAAGAGCGCGAGGTCCTCGGACCGCGTCTGCCGCAGCATGAAGGCCTTTAACGGGTCGGCAGCTTTCGCTGCGGCGTCGTTGAAACTCAGCGTGCCTGCAAGAAAGGGCTGATAGGCCTCGGCGTCGATGCTCTTCAGCGCGGGCGACATGATAAAGATCGTCAGCAGCACCGCCAGTCCGCTCAGCACCAGGTTCGGTGGCGTCGTGTGGCTGCCAAGCCCCTGACGCAGCAGGAACAGCACCACGGCAATACGGGCGAACGCGGTGAACGCGAGCAGCAACGCGGGCAGGAAAGGGAACAGCAGCAACCACGGCAGGCTCGCGCCCGGCACACCGATCACCTGCCCGCCCGCCCCCGGGGTGACGCTGAGCAACGGTACGCTGGGATCGGCGCCGAGCGCGGCACTGCTCGCGCCGAATGCGACGAGGGCGAGCAGCCGCTTCATGCGCCGTTCTCCATCCGTTGCGGCCTGGGCAGGGTGTGCAGCAGGCGCACGTTGCCACCCCCCACGCCGAGCAGCAGCCAGGTGCCCTCGACCTCGACCAAGACCACCCGCTCACGCACGCCTACGGCCGTCGATCCGACCACCTTGATCGCGCCCTGCGCCCCCAGCCCGGGCAGGTAGCGGCGCGCGAACCACGCGACGGCGACGAACCCGCCGAGGATGAGCACAAGGCTCAGGACGACGGTGAGGAGATTCGCCGCATTCATGGTGCGCGGCTCCCGATCGTCTGCCGCGCCCAGCGGCCCATTTCGCCGGTACCGCGCGGCAGGTGCAGGCCAAGCGTCGCCTGCGCACCATCCGCGGTGAGCCGCCAGGCCAGCGCAATGGGGCATTCTGCCTGCGGGCCGTCGAGCCAGCGTTCCGCCAGCACGGCATCCAGGGTCGCCCGCAGGCTCACGGGGACGAACGGAATCTGCCCAGCGTCGTAATGGCCGCCGAGACGGCGCGTCAACCACAGTGCGGCAAGCACCGGGTCGATCTGCCAGATCGGCGCAACCGAGGCGACCGCCAAGGAGGGGAAATCGACCCGTTCAAGCCGGACCGGGCAGCGCAGGCGTGCCCAAAGCGTATCCGTCAGCGCGCGGTCCAGCCGGCCAGCCAGGCCATCCGGCACGGCGATTGGCGCGGCAAGGAAGCCGACCTCAGCGGGAGTGAGCTCCAGCAATTTCATGCGCCGCGCCTGCCGCTTTCCCGGCGGTGCCGCAGTTCAGCCAGTTCATCATGTTCACGTTGCTCGATGCGCCGCCGCTGGACCGCGAGGCGCGCCTGGTGGCGCTGTTCCAGCAACTGCAGCGCCTTGAGCCGCTGCGCCGCCTGCATCCATTCGGCCAGGCGCGCCTGCCAGTCATGCCAGGCGACGTCGATGGCGGCTTGCGCTGCCGTACGTTCGTCGGCCTGCGCGCGCTGCAGCCGCTGCACCGCCTGCAGCTGCGCCGCCGGCACGCCTTCGCGCAATTGGCCGGCGAGCTGTGCCACGTGGGCATCGCGCAGGGCATTCAGCTGCACCAGGCGACCACGCGCGCGCAGCCATACGCCGTGGCTGTGTTTGACCGCGCGCGAAAGGGCTTCAGCCCGCTGTCCGGCGAGTGCCAGCACGCGCGCCAATGCGAACGGCGTCATGCAAGCACCTCATCAAGGGCGGCCTGGGATCCTTCGAGTGGAGCGCGTTCGCGCATGCCCTGCATCAGGTAAGCCTGCATGCGCGGGTACAGACGCACGCCTTCATCGAGCACCAGGTCGGCACCCGGCACGTAGGCGCCGACCGCCATCAGGTCGCGACTGCGCATGTAGCGCGAGTACAGGTACTTGAAACGGCGCGTGCGCTCCAGCGCCTCGTCCGCCAGCAAATCGGGCTGCACCCGGCTGATCGAGGCCTCGATGTCGATGGCCGGGTAATGCCCGGCATCGGCGAGGTCGCGGTTCAGGACGATGTGGCCGTCGAGGATCGCGCGCGCGGCATCGGCAATGGGGTCCTGCTGGTCGTCACCTTCCATCAGCACGGTGAAGAACGCGGTGATCGAGCCGCCGCCCGGCTTGCCATTGCCGGCACGCTCGGCGAGCGCCGGCAGCTTGGCGAACACCGACGGCGGATAGCCTTTGGTCGCGGGCGGTTCGCCGATCGCCAGCGCCACCTCGCGCTGCGCCATGGCATAACGGGTGAGCGAATCCATGATGAGCAAAACATGCTTGCCCTGGTCGCGGAAGTATTCGGCGATCGCCATGGCGTAGGCCGCGCCGTTCAAACGCATCAACGGCGGATGGTCGGCGGGCGACGCCACCACCACGGCGCGCGCCATGCCCTCGGCGCCCAGGATCTGGTCGATGAATTCCTTGACCTCGCGGCCGCGCTCGCCGATCAATCCCACCACCACGACATCCGCTTCGGTGTAGCGGGCCATCATGCCGAGCAGCACGCTTTTGCCGACGCCGGAACCCGCAAAGAGGCCCATGCGCTGCCCGCGTCCGACTGTCAGGAGGCCGTTGATCGCGCGCACGCCAACGTCGAGTGTCTGGCGGATCGGCGCGCGTTCGAGCGGATTCACGGGCCGGCTGTAGAGCGGCACGCGGCGCTCCAGCGCGACCGGCCCCAGGCCATCGAGCGGCCGCCCGGCGCCGTCGAGCACGCGTCCCAGCAGGCGTTCGCCGACCGGCACCTGGCGCACGCGGTCCTGCGCGCGCCGGCGCGGGACGTAGCGCGACCCCAGCCGGGGGGGTTGTGCCGCCAGCGGGTCATCGGGAATCACCCGCGCGCCCGGCATGACGCCGTAGATGTCGGTGGCCGGCATGATGAACAGGCGGTCGCCGGAGAACCCGGCGACCTCGGCCTCGATGCTCTGCCCGCCCGGCACCTGCACGTGGCACTGGCTGCCCACCGGCAACCGCAGGCCGACGGCCTCCATCACCAGCCCCGATACACGGGTCAACCGCCCGCTCGACGCGATGGGCGTCACCCAACTGACCGCACGACGGCAATTGGCGAGGTATTCGCGCAGACGCACGGTGCGGTCGGTCATCGACACGGCTCCGCGGGCAGGTGAACGGCAATGAGGCTGAGGGACATAAAATCGTCCGGCGACTGGATCAGGGCCGATGATAACGTCGCGACGGCACGGGCGGCCAGCGTCATTCCAGCCAGTCCCGGTTGGACCCCAGCACCTGCACGACCTGGCGCCAGCGCGCCGGCAGGGTGGCATCGAGATCGCCGTGCGGCGTCTCGACCAGGCAGCCGCCACGCACGATGCGCGCATCCTCGACGATGCGCAGGCGGGTCTTGTCGAGTATCTGTTCGAGGTGGGGGCGCACCAGCGCAGCATCCTCGGGGTTGAGCAGCAGGCGCGCCTCGCGGGCACTCTCGACCATCTGCTTGAGCGCCAGATTGACGACATCCAGGATGCGTTCGGGGTGCGCGGCCAGTTCGCCCGCCACCACCTGGCGCGCAATGTCCAGCGCCAGTTCGAGCACCATGTCGGCCAGCCGGAAATCGAGGTTGTCGAGCGTGTCGCCGAAGTTCTCCGCCAGCTGCTTCATGCGCGCGCAGGCCTGCTCGCCCTCGGCGCGTCCGGCCGCCAGCCCCTCGGCATAGGCCTCGGCACGCACCTGCTCGCGCAGACGCGCCAATTCCGCATCGGGGTCGGGGACCGGCGGCACGGCCGCACTGGCGAGTTCCACCACCTCCCAGCGCTCGAAGGCGGTGGCGTCGTCGTCGGTGCTCATGCAACCTCCTCCTCGGGAAAGTGGATCGCGCCTTCGGCCAGCATGCGCCGCAGGCTTTCGCCGACCGCTTCCTGCGCGTCCTGGATGTCGGTGACCGGAACGGCGCCCAGGGTATCGAGATCATCACGCAGGCGCTGCGCCGCGGTCGGGCTCATCACGGCGACGAGCGCTTCCAGCACGCGACCGTCACTGCCCTTCAACGCGTGCAGCAGGGTGCGCGCACCGATGTTGCGCAGGAAGGTCTTGCGCCCGGCCTCGGGCAGGCGCGCGAGATCGTCGAAGCCGACATTACGCACGCGCAGGCGCGCGGCCAGTCCGGCGTCGCGCTGGTCGAGCTGGTTCAACACGGCGGCGCTGCTGCCGGGGCTCATTTGCGCCAACAGCGTCGCAGCGGCCGCCTCGCCGGGCGCCGTGCCGGCGCGGTCGAGCCCGGCCAGCCAGGCATCGAGCTCGGCGAGCATGTCAGGACTCGGTGCATCGCTCTGCGCCAGGCTTTGCAGGGTGTCCGCCCGCTGGGCAGGTGGCAGCAGTTCGAGTGTGGCCGCGGCGACATCGCGCGGCAACTGCGCCACCACCACCGCGGCCAGACGGGCGGGCAGCGGTTCGAGCTGACCGGCGATCTCCGCTGGCGGGCGCCAGGCGAGTCGATCGAGCGCGCTGGCGGCCAGACCGCTGATGCGCTGCAGGGCCTCGCGGGCACGCTCCGGGGAGAGCGCCTGTTTCAATGCATCGTCGAGAAAGCGCCGGGTGTCGGCGGCAAACCCGGTCTGCTCGGCAGCTTCGGCGGCGTAGTCGTGCAGGATTTCCCGTACGCGCTCGCGCGGCAGCACATCGATTTCGCGCATGGCGCTGCCGAGCTGGCTGACTTCCAGCGGGCCGAGGCAACGGAATACCGCGGCGGCGGCTTCCTCGCCCAATGCGAGCAGCAGCGCGGCCGCCTTGTCCATGCCGGCGCGACTCATGCCCGCATCCACAAGCGGACGACGTCCGCGGCCACGCGCGGATCCGCGATCACCTCGCGCCGCAATGCGGCCAAACCGGTGTCGAGGTCGTCTTCCATGGGGGCGGGCGGCGGCGCTTCGCGGCGGCGGCGCAGCAGGTAGACGACGAACCCCAGCACGACGAACGCCCCCACCGATCCGGCAACGAGCAACCGCATCGGGGGACGGGCGGCGGGCGGCGGGCGTGGGGCATCCACCGCGCGCACCTGCGGAATCGCGGCGGGCACCGGATCCGAGGCGTCGTCTACGGTTGGACCGGAGCGCGGGCCCTCCGCCGACGGCAGGACGAATACGGCGAGGCTGTCGCCGCGTGCGCGAACCAGCCCAAGCGCCTGCCGCGTCATCTGCTCGGCACGCCGGACGTCTCCGGCGGCGGCATCGAAATGCAGCACGACGATGGCGTTCAACCGCTGCACGCGGCCTTCGGGTAAGCGCGTGGTACGCACGCTTTTTTCCAGCGGCCGCGCCTGGCCGGCAACCACGACGTTCTTTACCCGCTCGACGGTCTGCACGGTCTCGCTGTCGTCGAGGGTGGCCGTGACCTGCACACTGACCCGCTGCTCGCCAAGCCAGGGGCCGAGCACCGCCAGGGCACGCTGCGCCAGGTCCCGCTCGATCGCCAGACGCGGCGACGGCGCCGGCTCGGCCACCGTATCGCCGAGGACGACGCCGCGCGGATCGAGCACCTTGACGTGTTCGCGCTGCAGACGCGGCACACTTGCCGCCACCAGGGTCTGGATGCTCGCCACCCGTTCGGGGCCGAGCGTCGCGCCACGCCTCAGACGCACCACCACCGCGGCAGTGGCGGGCGGCGCATCACGCAGGAAGGGCGATACCTTGGGCAGGGCAAGGTGGACGCGCGCGAGTTCGACCCCTTCGAGTGCCTGCACCGAGCGCGCAAGCTCGCCCTCCAGCGCGCGCTGCTGTTGCTGCTGAGCCTGTGCACTGGTGAGCCCGAGCGTGGGTCGGTCGGCCTCTGCATCGGTGGTGTCGTCGTCGCCGCGCGGCAGTCCGCGTGCGGCAAGGCGGTAGCGCGCGGCATGCAGGCGGTCCGCCGGCACCTCGATACGGCCGTCTTCGGATGACAGGCGATAGGGAATATCGAGCTGTTCGAGCGCGGTGATGACCTCGCCCGCGGCACGGTCGGTCAACTTTGCATACAGCACCCGGTAGGCTGGCGCATTGAAATGCCAATAGGCCGCAGCCAGGGTGGCCAAGGGGAGCACGACCAACAGCGCGAGCATGAAGCGCCGCAGCGGGCTGGCTTCGGCGATCAGGTCGCGCAGGGCGCTCAGCCAGGCCGGCACTGTCCGCACCTCGTCCGCGTCGGGCGCCCCGGCGGGGCCGCATCAGGCTGGAGGGATTGATTGTCCACGCCGGGGATTATAAAGGCGTTACAACCAGTCTGGCGCAGCCACGGCGCGCAGCACCACCTGCAGGCGACCATCCCGCTCGCGCCCCTGGAACCACCAGATGGCGCCCTTCTTCAGGGTGGTGTCGAGATCATCCCCTGACAGCAGGCGCATTGCGACCTGCCCCAGGGTCGGCTGATGGCCCACCACCAGCACGGGATAAGGCGCATCCGGCCAGCCGACAGCCGCCAGAACGTCGATGGCACGGCCACCAGGCGCCAGCGCCGGCACGGTCTCGGCATAGCGTCCGAGCGCCTGCGCGGTCTGTATCGTGCGCACAGCTGGGCTGACCAGGATGCGAATGTCTGGCGGCAGCCTTGGATTCAGCCAATCCGCCATGCGGGACGCCTGCTTGCGGCCGCGGCCAGTGAGTTCGCGCGTGAGATCGGGCGTGCCATCCTCGGCCTCGGCATGGCGCCACAGAATCAGGTCCATTGCATCTTCCTCCAGTTAGGTTTGCCGTTATTGTGCCGCGTCCCCGCGGGCAGGCGATGACAGCGGCAGGCGCACCCTGAAGGAGGTCGCCACGCCCGGCTCGCTGGAAATGCTCGCCATGCCGCCGTGTTTTTCCGCGACGGTGCGGACGAAATACAACCCGAGACCGGTGCCACCACTCTCTCCTGCGCCGCGGCTGAAACGCTGGAACAGCCGCCCCAGTTCGGCAGCCTCGATGCCTGGGCCATGGTCGGTCACAGTCAGTGTCGCCCATCCGTCCCCACTGTCCAGCGCGATCTCCACCGCGCTTTCCGGCGGAGCGTGGCGCACCGCGTTGAGCACCAGATTGAGGACTGCCCGGTGCAGCAAGCCGAATTCCCCATCCACCCACACCGGCTCGTCGGGCAGGCGGCGCAGCAGCCGAACCGGTCTCGCGCGCGCGGCGGCATAGGCATCGTCGGCAGCCTGATGCGCCAGCGCGACGAGATCGAGTTCCTCGAAACGCGCCGCATCGAGCGCCTCGGCACGGGCCGTACGCAGGAAATCCTCGGCCAGCGACAGTGCGCGGGCAAGCGGTTCCTGCAGGCGCGGCGCAACCTCCGGCAGGGTGTCGAGCCGCATCAGCGCAGCTGCGATGGGTGCGCGAATGTCGTGCGAGATGAAGGCAAGCATCTCGCGGCGCTCTTCCTGCAGATGACGCAAGCGGTGCGAAGCCGCCTGGACCTGGCGAATGCGCGCTTCGAAGGGATCGGGCGGCAGCCCGTGCAAGGGAACACCCTGCTCGCTTCCCAGTTGCTGGTGCAGCCGCTTGAGCTCATGGTCAAGAAAGCGTCCGGCACTTTCGAGGCGCCGCCAGCTCCATACCGGATAGGCGAGCAGGATCGCCAGCAGCGCGCCGGCCACCGGCATCCAGGCACGCGCCGACGCGGGCAGCACGACTGCCGCCATCATCACGCCGAAAAACCACAGGGTCGTCGCGACGAGCCCGCCGAGCGGACTGGTGCGCGGCAGCCACGCAAGCGGCGCTAGCGCCATCAGCGCGGCGGCAAAAAGCGCCCACGGCAACGGCACCTCGCGAATGAGGCGGCCGCTGCGCATGGCCTCAAGCGCGTTGGCATGGATTTCCACCCCTGGCATCGGCTGGCGCTGCCCCGACACCGGGGTCGGCAAGAGGTCGCCCATGCCCGCCGCGGTGGCGCCTACCAGCACGATACGGTCGCGGAAGGTACCGGGCGCGAACTCGCCCGTCAGCACCTGCGCGTAGGACACGGTTCGCACGTGCCCCGGCGGGCCGAGGAAAGCGAAGCGTCTTGGCGCCTGGCGCACCAGGGCAAACGGCGTTCCGTCCGCCACGGCGGGCGCGGTGCGCGCGTAGCCGTCCGGCAGCTGCCCGGCAATATCGAGCACCGCCTGCGCGAAATGCGGCCACACCGGCGCACCGACGCCTTCCCACAGGTAGATGCTGCGCCCGATGCCGTCGAGGTCGAGTTCGACGTGCACCCGCCCGAGCGCCGCCGCCCCATCCAGCAATTGCGGCAGAGGCAGGGTTTCCAGCACCTGGCCGTTGAGGCGACTGTTTTCGAGCAGCACCGGCAGCGCCACGTTGCCGGCACGGGCAACCGCTTCTGCGAGCAGCGCGTCAGCCGGTTGGTCGGCGGTATCGGGCTCGGCGAACACCAGATCAAGACCGATCACGGCGGCGCCGTCCGCACGCAGGCGATCGACCAGGGTCGCGTGCAAGCGCCGCGACCACGGCCAGCGCCCGAGCTTGGAGAGGCTGTCCTCGTCGATCGCGACAATGACAAGATCGGCGGGCGGGGACCGTACCTGCAGGCGCAGGCCGAGGTCATACAGCAGGTTGTCGACGCGCGCGAGCACCCCGCTGCCGGTCACCAGCACGGCCACGCCCAGCAGGATCAGGGCGGCGGAAAAACGGTCATTGCCAAGCAGGTGCAGCAGGCGGCGCACGGCGCGGTTACAGGAACAGCGGTACCAGCAGCAGCAGTGCGGGCCAGCGCGGCGGCGGCGGCGCCTCGATCAACCGCGTGGCCCAAGGCCCCGCAGTCCCGTCGGCCTCGACCAGCCGGGCAGCAAGATAATGATGCGCCATCTTCACCGGGCTCGCGCGCAGCCGGCCATCCGTACTCTGCGCCTGCCAAACGACAGCATGGCGCTCGGCATCGGTCGACAGCACGAGTTCATAGTACAGGCCGGCAGGTGGCGGCGGCAGGCTCAGCGCAAGGCCGCCCTGTTCGAATACCGGTGCCGCGGCCTGGCCCAAATCCGGCGCCCCCGGCAGCGGATCGTAGATGAATCGCTGCGGCGGCGCGAATGGCCCTTGCCCGTCGACGTCGATGCTCGCCACACGCCAATGGTACACGCCGGGTGCGAGCGCCACGTCCGGAACGAAGCGGCTGTCGGCAGTGCGCTGTCCGTGCAGCGGTTCGGCGAAGCCGGGATCACGTGCGAGCTCCACCCGGTATGCCTGCGCCCCCACCACCGGGCTCCACTGCAGGGCGGGGCGGGGCGTGCGCACCCTCGCGCCGGGACCGACGACGAGCGGAGGGAAAGGACGGGCGTCGAGTTCGAAGGCGTGCAGGGCGTCCTCGCCGTGCAGGCCCAGCGCATCGCCAGCGCGGACGCGCAGGACGTAATGGCCATCCGGAAGGTCGCCGAAACTCAGCTTTGGCGCTGTACCCGTCTGTTCCAGCAGGATCCGTTCGAAGCGCCCATCCGGCGCGATCTGCCCGTGCCAGGACATGGCGCCGGACAACCCAGGCATTTCGAAGCGCAGCGGCAAAGCATCGACCAAACCAGGCAGCGCCGAAAGATCGGGGGCAGGCAGTAGGGACACCGGTGGACGCGGAGGCTGGCCGGTCTCGGCAAGGCTGCCTTGCCCCGCTGCGACGTTCACCTCGCGTCGGGCGGCAGCAAGGCCCACCATGCCCTCCAGCGTTTCCGCGCGGCTCGCGTCGGCTGCCGCCGCGACACGGAAGCGGGTGCCACGCACCGCTGCCACCGCTGACGGGGTAATCACCTGCAGGCGCCCGCCAGGCTTGCGCTCCGGGTTGGCCCCGACCTCGACGCGCCCTTCTTGCAGCCGCAGCCGGCTATCGACCATGCCACCGCCAGGGTAGACGCTGAGTGTGTCGAGCGCCATGCGCGCACCTGGCTGCAGGACCAACAACGAACCGTCGGCCAGGCGCAACGTGATACTGCTGTGCGCGCCGGTCACAAGAGTGGCGCCCGCACCAAGCCGCTCGCCGGCCTGCAAGGGACGTTCGGGCGTACCGGGGAGGGTTACGCGCGCATCGCCGGAAACCGCGACGACCGCCGCCGGGGCCGGTTCGTGACGCATCCAGGCGAGTGGGATTCGCAGTGCACTGCCCGGCACCAGCCCGTAGGGATTGGCGATCCCGTTGTGGCGCTGCAGGCGCGGCCAGTCCGCTGGTCGGGCCAGGTAGCGTTGCGACAGACCGATCAGGGTGTCGCCAGGGCGCAGGGTGTAGCGCCACTCGGGTGCGTCGACCTGCGCAGGCGGCGTCGCCAGCGCAGGCCACGCGCCCAGCAGCAGGAGAGCCGATAGCCACGCGCGCATGGAGACTATTCCACCTGCTCCAGCCGGTAACCCTGGCGATACACCGAGGTCAGGCGCCAGCCGTTTTCAGGAACCAGCTTCAGCTTGCCGCGCAGGTGGCTGACGTGGACATCGACCGTGCGGGTATCGATGTCTGGACTGGAGCCCCACACCACCTGGATGAGGTGCCCGCGTGGCAACAACATGCCGACCCGGCCGAAGAAATACAGCGCGAGTTCGGTCTCCTTTTCCGTGAGTTTCACCGGTTCGCCGTCCATTTCAAAACGGCGGCTGCCGAAATCGATGCGCAGCGACCCGAAATCCTGCACCGGCTCCGGCCGCAACTGTGCGGAGCAGCGCCTGGCCACCGCGTGGATGCGCGCGATGAGGACGCTGCGCGACGGCGGCTTCACGATATAGTCATCCGCGCCGGCCTGGATCACTTGCACCACGTCCTCCTCGGCATCTCGCCCCGTCAGGAAAATGACCGGCGGCAATGTGCCTTTCAGCTTGAGATTGGCCATGACGTCCGGGCCGGTCATGTCAGGCAGCATCCAGTCGAACAGGCACAGGTCGTAGCGCGTATCGGTCAGTGCCCGCACGCACTCGCGTCCGGAACGAAACCAGGTGACCTCATGGCCTGCCTGCTCCAGCCATTCGATGATACTGGACGCGAATGCGGCATCGTCTTCAAGGAAGGCAATTTTCATGGCAGGGTCGCTTTGCGTGGAAATCCCGATAGTCATCGTCAATGATCCGATTACGATTGTGCTGGGGAAAACGCGAAATTCCAGGGCCAATCTACCAGCAGGTGCGCAATTTCACGAATTTTTTCAATTGCCCCGCAATCGTTTCCGAACCGCCGCCGGCCGCCATCGCGGCGAGCCAGCCGCGGGCGAATGCCCCCATCGGCCCGGCGTCGAAGGGTGCGTCGCGCAACAGGATGGCCGCGACATGGGCATCGTTGGCCCACCCCAGGCCATTCTGAAGGGCGCGCAGCGCAGCGAGATAGGGGACGTGGCGATGCTCCGCGCACAATAACTGGAAAAACTCGGCGCTGTAGCGCTGGCGCTTGATCGCGATGCGCAAGGCATGTCGCCCGGCGGGTGCCAGCCCGGCGTATTCGCGCGCGCCGCGTACGAGCCTCCGGTGTCCACGGCGCAGCGCATGCCGCGCCCAGGCATCGAGGGGTGCCATCTGGACGAACCGTTGGGCCTCCGGCGCCTGCCGCCAGCCACGCTGCAGCAGCCAGCGCTGCATCGCCAGCAACCACGCGCCGGGACACGCCGTACGAAGTGCTGCACGCATATCCGCGTGTACCTGCCGCCGGTACGCCTCGATGACCTGCACGCCAGATTCCCACATCGCCCGATCGTCGGCATGCGGGGCGATCGTCGGCAGCGTTTCCTCGCACAGAACGTCCCAGTCGCGTGCGGGCCCGAGCGTCACCACCTGCGTACGCAGCCCGTCGAGCAGATCTTGCGGCACCACGCAGGCCCGGCGAAACAGCCGCACGGCCGCACGCAACCGACGCAGCGCGACCCGTGCCTGGTGCACATATTCGCTGTCGTAAATCGGTTGGGGTCCGGTGCTTGCCTTTTCGTGCCCTTGCGAATCAAGGCAGAGCACGCCCGGCAGGTTCGCCTGGAACTGTGCGAGGCAATTCTGCACGATGGCGGAGAATCCGTCCTCCACGCTCCCCTGCGCCTGCAGCACCAGCGGTTCGCCTTTCGCGGGCCCCGCCACCTCACCGCGCGCCAGCCGCGTGCCACGCTCGGCCTTGCTGACGTCGAACGGCAGGCAGTCGAACGTACGCGCCCAGTCGAGCGCCAGCGCGAACAATGCATCCGGCGGACCCTGCCTGAGCTCGAGCTCGATCTCGCACAGCGGCATGCACCGATCCCCGGCACGCACCTCACCCACGTCGAGGGCAACCTCGATCTGCGCGCCGCCGCGTCCCCTCACTTGCCAGGCGGTGCGGGTGAAGCAGGTCTCGAACACCGGCGAGACGGCACCGCGCAGTGAGCCCGGCACATGCGCCAGCGCCTCGGGTGGAAAGCGCGCCCAATCGAGTGCGCCGCCCGCCACCGGCATCTCGTGTTCGACCCGTGTGGACAGTCCGCCCTGGCGCTCGCCCTCCGTCTTCAGCGTCTGCATCCAGCGGCGCCCCGCCCGCCGCACACGCAGCGCAATGCCACACGCGGCGAGATCGAATCCCGGGGTATCGAAATAGCGCGTCACCAGAGCCTGGGTGACGGGGGCCACGCGCCGGCGCGCCATGCGTTTGACGAAATCCGGCGCCTGCGCCGGCGGCAGGAGGAGCTTGAGTTCGATTTCCAGCGGCTGCGAGCGTGTCATATAAATGTCATGTAAGGATCGGGCCGGACGCTTATTATTACGGCACAAAATTGATACGAGGGTGTGTGGATACACCCTGGACCATGAATCTACCCAGCCCCGACACCCTGATCAACCGCGAACTCGGCATCCTCGAATTCCAGCGCCGCGTACTGGCGCAGGCCGAAGACCCGACTGTACCGCTGCTGGAACGGCTGAGGTTCCTCTGCATCTTTTCCAGCAACATGGACGAGTTCTTCGAGGTGCGCGTAGCCGGCCTGAAGGAGCAGATCCTCGCCAATTCGACCCAGCGTTCGGCCGATGGCCTCACCCCCCGCCAGCAATACCGCGCCGTCTCGGAAACCGCGCACGCCCTGGTGGCGCGCCAGTATGAGCTGTTCAACCGCGAGATCATCCCCGCGCTCGCACAGGAAGGCGTCCATTTCATCCGCCGCACCCACTGGAACGAGGCGCAGGCGGCATGGATCCGTGATTATTTCTTCCGCGAACTGATGCCGGTCCTGACCCCGGTGGGACTCGACCCCGCGCACCCTTTCCCGCGCGTGCTCAACAAGAGTCTCAACTTTGCCGTCGAGCTCTCGGGGCGTGACGCCTTCGGCCGCAATTCCGGCGCCGCCGTGGTGCAGGCGCCGCGCGCCCTGCCGCGGGTGATCCGCATGCCGGAAGAAATCGCCGGCTGCGAATATGGTTTCGTCTTCCTGTCGTCGATCCTGCATGCCCACGTCGGCGAGCTGTTCACCGGCATGACGGTGGAAGGCTGCTACCAGTTCCGCGCCACACGAAACTCGGATCTGTTCGTCGACGAGGAAGAAACCAAGAACCTGCGTCAGGCTCTGCAGGGCGAACTGCCGCAGCGCAATTTCGGCGCCGCCGTTCGCCTGGAAGTCGCCGACAACTGCTCGCCTGCGATGGCCGCCTTCCTGCTCGAACAGTTCGAACTTGGCGCCGACGACCTGTATCAGGAAAACGGCCCGGTGAACCTGGTGCGCCTGATGCAGGTACCCGACTGGGTCGACCGGCCCGACCTCAAGTTCCCGCCCTTCGTGCCCGCCCTGCCCACCCGCCTGGGCAAGGACGACGACATCTTCACGCAGATCCGCAAGGGTGACATCCTGCTGCATCACCCGTTCGAGTCGTTCCAGCCGGTGATCGACTTCATCGAACGCGCGGCCGCCGATCCGCAGGTTCTCGCCATTCGCCAGACGGTGTACCGCACCGGTACCGATTCCAAGCTGATGCAGGCGCTGATCCGCGCAGCACAGTCGGGCAAGGAAGTCACCGTCGTGGTCGAGTTGCTGGCGCGTTTCGATGAGGAAGCCAACATCAACTGGGCTGCCCGGCTGGAAGAGGCAGGGGCGCATGTCGTGTACGGCGTGGTCGGCCACAAGACGCACGCCAAGCTGGCGCTGGTGGTTCGCCGCGAAGACGGCGGACTCCGTCGCTATGCGCATCTCGGCACAGGCAACTACCATGCACGCACCGCGCGCCTGTACACCGATTTCGGGCTCATGACCTGCGACGATACGGTCACCGCCGACGTCAGCAGCCTGTTCACCCAGATCACCGGGCTGGGCAAGGCCGGCAAGCTCAAGCGCCTGTGGCAGTCACCCTTCACCCTGCACAGCGAAGTCGTCGCCGCCATCAACCGGGAAGCCGAGTTCGCTGCCGCCGGCAAGCCCGCGGCCATCGTCGCCAAGATGAACGCGCTGCTGGAACCGCAGGTCATCGCCGCGCTCTACGCCGCCAGCCAGGCCGGGGTGAAGATCGACCTCATCGTGCGCGGCGTCTGCGCGCTGAAGCCGGGGATTGCCGGACTGTCCGACAACATCCGCGTGCGATCCATCGTCGGCCGCTTCCTCGAACACACCCGCATCTTCTATTTCAGAAACGGCGGCGACGAGCAGGTCTACCTGTCGTCCGCCGACTGGATGGACCGCAATTTCTTCCGCCGCATCGAGACCGGCTTCCCCATCCTCAACCCCAAGCTGAAAAAGCGCGTGATCGCCGAAGGCCTCAAGCCCTATCTGCGCGACAACGTGCAGGCGTGGGAGATGCAGCCCGACGGCAGCTATCGCCGGCGCGCCAAGCGCGGTGCCAAGGCCTTCTGCGCACAGACCACGCTGCTGGCGCTGCTCGCCCGCTGATCCTGCCGCACCCCCCCGGCAAGCCGGGTTTCACCAAAGCTTCACCCGAACGCCACGCCACGGTCACATCGCCGTGGCGTGATGGCGGACATGCTGAATCGCGTCACGAACCTGCTCCGAACGCGTCCTGATGGCCCCACGCCGAAACCATCCGGGACCCGCCTCCACCCTGCCGGGACAGGTGCCGGCATCTCCCCGGAACCCCATTCCGCCGAACCAGCAGCCCGCCACTACCGCACCTTGTGGATTTCGGATATCCACCTCGGCACCGCAGGCTGTCAGGCCCGGTATCTGCTCGATTTCCTGAAGCACAACGAATCCGACACGCTGTATCTGGTCGGCGACATCATCGACGGCTGGCAGTTGCGGCGCGGCTGGTACTGGCCGCAATCGCACAACGACGTGGTGCAGAAGCTCCTGCGCAAGGCACGCAAGGGCACGCGGGTCATCTATGTGCCAGGCAACCACGATGCGATGGCACGGCAATTCATGGGCCTGGCGTTCGGCGACATCGAGGTCGCCGACGATGTGGTGCACGTCACCGCCGACGGCCGGCGTTTCCTCGTCACACACGGCGACCTGTTCGACGGCGTAATGCAGCATGCACGCTGGCTGGCCTATCTGGGAGACACCGGCTACACCCTGCTGCTGGCACTGAACCGCTGGTTCAACGGCCTTCGCACCCGCATGGGCTACCCCTACTGGTCGTTATCCCAATACATCAAGCACAAGGTCAAGAATGCGGTCAGCTTCATCACCGCGTTCGAGAAGGTGATGACCGACGAGGCGCGGCGACGCGATTGCGACGGCGTCATCTGCGGTCACATCCACAAAGCCGAGATTCGCACCCTGGACGGCCTCGTCTACTGCAACGACGGCGACTGGGTGGAAAGCCTCTCCGCGCTCGCGGAGAACCGCGACGGCACGCTCGAAATCCTCCACTGGACCCGATGCCTGGACGTCTCCACCACCCCCCGCAAGGCAACCGTACTGGAAATCCCATGAAAGTCATGATCGTCACCGATGCCTGGTCGCCGCAGGTCAACGGCGTAGTGCGCACGCTCAACACCACACGCCGCGAAATGCAGGCCATGGGCCATGAGGTCGACATCCTCTCACCGCAGGAATTCCGCACCCTGCCCTGCCCCACCTATCCCGACATCCGGCTGTCCGTGCTGGCCGGTAACGCGGCCCGTAAACGCATTCGCGACTACGCGCCCGACGCCTTGCACATTGCCACCGAAGGCCCCCTCGGGCTGGCTGCGCGCCGCCATGCGCTGGACAACAATTTGCCCTTCACCACCGCGTACCACACCCGATTTCCCGAATACGTCAAGGCCCGCACCGGCATCCCCCTTTCGTGGACCTACCGCTTTCTGCGCTGGTTTCACAGACCCGCGCGCGCAGTGATGGCCCCCACGCCTGCAGTCAAGGCCGACCTTGAAGCCTTCGGCTTCACCAACGTGGTGCTCTGGTCGCGCGGCGTCGACCTCGACGTGTTCCGCATGCAGGACTCGCACCGCCTCGACACGGCACACCCAATCTTCCTCTACGTCGGCCGGGTCGCGGTGGAGAAAAACGTCGAGGCCTTCCTGAAATTGGACCTGCCCGGCTCCAAGTGGGTGGTAGGCGATGGCCCGGCACTGGCGGGGCTGCGCGCCCGATATCACGATGCCCATTACCTCGGCGTCATGAAACAGGCGGAACTTGCCGAAGTCTATGCGTCCGCCGACGTCTTCGTATTCCCCAGCCGGACCGACACCTTCGGCCTGGTGCTGCTTGAAGCCCTGGCCTGCGGCCTGCCCGTAGCCGCCTACCCCGTCACCGGCCCCATCGACGTGCTGGGCAACTCACCCGCCGGGGCGCTGCATGAAGACCTGCGCGAGGCCTGCCTCGCCGCGCTCGCCATCGACCGTCGCACTGCGCGCGCCCACGCCGAGAAATTCTCCTGGCGCGCCGCCACCGAGCAGTTCGTCGGGCATTTGCATCTGGCTACGCCCGCCAGTCGGCCCAGGTAGGCGGCTCCCCGGCGCAATGGGGGCAGCGGGAGCCAGCCCGGCAATCGGGCCGAGGGTGGTCCTCCGCAAGGAGGCACCCAGCCTTACCGCCCCCCTCGGTGGCGCCGCCGCGAAAAACGCTTGAAAACCGCGAGCCGGCCCCAATATCCCGTCCCACCTAGTTTGTATCGACGGGAGATCAAGGCATGTCCGCCACCAAAGAAACCCTCGGCTTCCAGGCCGAAGTCAAACAGCTGTTGCAGCTGATGATCCATTCCTTGTATTCCAACAAGGACATCTTCCTGCGCGAGCTCGTCTCCAACGCCTCCGACGCCGCCGACAAGCTGCGCTTCGAGGCGCTCAACGACCCCGCGCTGTTCGAGAACGACCCCGACCTGACGATCCGCGTCGCCTTCGACCGCGAGGCGCGCACGCTGACCATCACCGACAACGGCATCGGCATGAGCCGGCAGGAAGTCATCGACCACATCGGCACCATCGCCAAGTCCGGCACCCGCGAATTCTTCTCGCAGCTGTCCGGCGACCAGAAGAAGGACGCCGCGCTGATCGGCCAGTTCGGCGTCGGCTTCTACTCCGCCTTCATCGTCGCCGACCGCGTCACCCTCACCACCCGCCGCGCCGGGCTCACCTCAGAGCACGGCGTACGCTGGGAATCCGAGGGCGCCGGCGACTACACGCTGGAAACGGTGGAGAAGCCCACGCGCGGCACCGAGATCGTGCTGCATCTGCGCGAAGGCGAGGACGAATTCCTCTCCGACTGGAAGATCAAGTCGGTCATCCGCACCTATTCCGACCACATCACGCTTCCCATCGTGATGAAGAAGACCGAATGGAAGGACGGCGTCGAGACCCCCACCGACGAGGACGAAACCGTCAACAAGGCCTCCGCCCTGTGGGCGCGCGCCAAGAAGGACGTCAGCGACGACGAGTACAACGAGTTCTACAAGCACGTCGCCCACGACTTCGAGCCGCCGCTCGCCTGGTCGCACAACCGCGTCGAGGGCAAGCAGGAGTACATCTCGCTGCTCTACGTGCCCTCGCACGCGCCCTTCGACCTCTACGACCGCGAGAAGCGGCACGGCATCAAGCTCTACGTGCGCCGTGTCTTCATCATGGACGACGCCGAGCAGCTGATGCCGCAATACCTCCGCTTCGTCCGCGGCGTGATCGACTCGGCCGACCTGCCCTTGAACGTGTCACGCGAAATCCTGCAGTCGAGCCGCGACATCGACGCCATCAAGGCCGGCTCGGTGAAGAAGGTGCTGGGCCTCCTGGAAGACCTGGCGGAGAACCAGCCGGAGAAATACGTCGCGTTCTGGAACGCGTTCGGCCGCGTGCTGAAGGAAGGCCCGGGCGAGGATTTTGCCAACAAGGAGCGCATCGCCGCCCTGCTCCGCTTCGCCTCCACCGACACCGACACCGACGCGCAAGTCGTGTCCCTGAAGGACTACATCGGCCGCATGAAGGAAGGACAGGAAGCGATCTACACCATCACCGCCGACAGCTTCGCCGCCGCCCAGCACAGCCCGCACCTCGAAATCTTCCGCAAGAAAGGCATCGAAGTGCTGCTCTTGTCCGACCGCGTCGACGAATGGCTGATGAGCAACCTCACCGAATTCGACGGCAAGCCGATCAAGTCCGTCGCCAAGGGCGGGCTGGATCTGGGTGCGCTGGAAGACGAAGCCGAGAAGACCGCGCAGAAGGAAGCCGAAGAGTCGATGAAGCCGCTGGTCGAGCGCATCAAGACCACCCTCGGCGATCGCGTCAAGGACGTCCGCGTCACCCACCGCCTCACCGACTCGCCCGCCTGCCTTGTCACCGGCGAAGGCGACATGAGCGCGAACCTCGAACGCCTGCTCAAGGCTGCCGGCCAGGCCGCGCCCACGGTGAAGCCCACGCTGGAGATCAACCCGTCCCATGCATTGGTGACGCGGCTCAACAGCGAATCCGATGACGCTCGCTTCGCCGACTGGGCCAACCTGCTGTTCGAGCAGGCCCTGCTGGCAGAAGGCGGCCAGCTCGACGATCCGGCGAGTTTTGTGCGGCGGTTGAATGGGTTGTTGGCGATGCTGCCGGGCTAAACGGAACCAGTTAAGCAAGCCCGGCCCCGCCGGGATGCGGGTAAACTTCAGGCGTTGATTATCGTGGAGGACATACCATGCAGTCAGTCAAGGACATGGCAGGCGAAGTGATCGAGCATTTGCCGGACACAGCGACTTTCGACGACCTCATGTACGAGTTTTATGTGCGGCAAAAAATCGAGACCGGATTGAAAGATGCCGCAGAAGGTCGCGTGTTGTCCCATGAAGAAGTTGTCCGCGAGGTGCTTGGCGACCAGCCGTGAATCTTGTCTGGTCAAATACCGCGCGTATATCCCGCCAGCCGAAGCTGAGGCAAACTACTATCGGCAACTCGCCGAGAAGGCCAAGTCACCGGCCTGTACTTAAACCAAATGGCCTCCACGAAACCCGGGGCGGTTCACTCTGACTACTTCGAAGAGAGCTGAAAAACAAACAGGGTCAGTTCAGGCTCGAATTGTTTCCAATGAACCTTACTAACGGGCATGGCCAGTTGCCACCCCTGAGCATGAAACTCGCCATGCCCGTTTCCCTCTCCCCACCCCTCTCCCGCAAGCGGGAGAGGGGGACGCGGAATCGCTTTGCGATGTTTCACGTTAACTAACGGCACCAGCGATGCCCCGCCGCCTCCACCTCACCCGCTCCCACGCCATCCTGCACCTCAAGCGGCGCCTCGAACACGACGGCTTCCCGCGCGTTCAGATGAGCCTGATTGTCGGCCTGACCGGGGCGGCGGGGCTGCTGTTCTCATTCATACTGTTGCAGTTGGGCGTTACCAGCATGGCGCTGCGCTATCCGCTGGCGCTGCTGCTGGCCTATGGGGCGTTTCTCGTGCTGCTGTGGCTGTGGCTGCGCACCAAGGCCGACGACTACGTGGACGTTCCCGACTTTTCCGGGCTGGTGCCGAGCGGACCGAATGGCAGCGCCCCGTCATTCGAGGGCGGCGGCCACTTCGGCGGGGGCGGCGCGAGTGGATCGTTCGATGGGCCGGCCTCGTTTGCGCCGGTCGACTCCGATGCGTCGCCGCTCTCGGAGGCTGCCAGCGCGTTAGGCGACGGCGCCGACGAGCTGGCAATTCCCCTCTTCGTGATGGCGATGGTGCTCGGCCTCGCGCTGGCCTCACTCTACGTCGTCTACACCGCGCCGATCCTGTTCGCCGAGCTGCTCGTCGACGGCACGTTGTCCTGGGCCCTCTACCGCCGCATCCAGGCGGCCGACTCGCCGCACTGGCTGGAATCCGCTGTGCGCCGCACCGCCCTGCCCTTTCTTTTGACCGGCGTCTTCCTTGCCGTCTCCGGGGCTGCGATGGCGGCCTACGCACCGGGCGCGCATTCGATCGGCGAAGTCATCGACACGTCGCATCGCACCCAGTGAACACCTCGACCCTTCACCCCCACCCTTGAAAGGCACGCCATGAAACCCTGCCGGGAATGCAAGCATCCAGTATCGGAACAGGCGCAGGCCTGCCCGCAGTGCGGCGCACCCTATCCGGCCAAGGACACATGGACGGGGTGGGGCTATGAATACAGGTCCCGCGCCGAAATCGCCGGACTGCCACTGCTGCACGTCGCCTTCAAGTACCGCCCCAACCGGACGCCGGTGGTGGCGAAAGGCGTTATCGCCATCGGCCAGTTCGGTTACGGGGTGGTATGCATCAGCCAGTTCGGGGTGGGCGTGGTCAGCGTCAGCCAGTTCACGCTGGCGGGGTTTGCCGTGGCGCAGTTCGGCGTGGCCTACTCGCTGATTGCGCAGATCGGCGTTTACATTGACAAGGGCTACGGACAACTGGTGGTGAGTGTTTCGCAACTGCTCGGGATGCTGTAGGCGGCGCTTGCAGATGCGGCACGCCAGACTGCCGTTTCGCCGGTAAACTTCGAAAAAATACGGTGGACGCGCACAAGCCCGGCCAGCCACATACGCAGCCGCCTGGCATTCCCCCTTCCTGTCAACCGCGGACTCGATCCGCCCAAGCTCAGACCGCTCCATGTTCAATCCCAGCCGCGATCAGGTTCGCCAGTTCTTCTTCGACGTATGGGCCAAGTACCGGGCTGGCCAGCCACTTGCAGGGGCCGAGCAACCGGCGCTGGAGGCGGTGCTGGCGCACCCGGAATACCATGCGCTGCTGGAACAGCCGGAACGCTACCGTGACCGCGAATACCGCCCCGAGGACGGGGAAACCAACCCCTTCCTCCATTTGGCCATGCACCTGGCGCTGAGCGAGCAGCTCTCGATCGACCAGCCGCCCGGCATTCGCGCACGCTACGAGAAGCTGCTCACACGGCACGAAGACCCGATGGACGCACAACACGCGGTGCTGGAGTGCCTGGCCGAAGCGATCTGGCAGGTACAACGCCACGGTTCGCCCTTCGACCCGGCGGCCTACCTGGCGTGCATCGACGAAGCAGACGGGCGCAGATGAACCGTCCGTCCCCCCCGGATGGATGCGGGGCGCCATAAACAGGACATCGAGGTTCAGTTTTTTCCACGAACTGCCGATAACTCTCTGGTACCCGGCCCTGCGCTGCCGGATCGTTACCCTTGAGCATGAAACAGGCAGAACACCTCAAATTGAGCGGTCAGTTGCCCTCGCCCCGCGGCGTGGCACTCGCCATCCTCGAACTTTCGCGCCGCGAGAACGCGACACTGGCCGAGATCGCCCGCGTGGTGCAGACCGACCCAGCCCTGTCGGGGCGCCTCATCAAACTGGCCAATGCGGCCTCGCACATCGCCCGCCCCGTGGTGTCGGTGCAGGAGGCGGTGGTACGCCAGGGCATGCTGACCGTGCGCCAGCTCGCGCTGGGTTTTTCGCTGCTGGATCAGTACCGGGACGGCGCCTGCCACGAATTCGACTATCAGACCTACTGGTCGCATTCACTGCTGATGGCGCTGACAATGCAGGCGCTCGGGCAGCGGGTGCGCATTGCCGCAGCCGACGAGCTCTTCGTCTGTGGCCTGCTGGCGCAAGTGGGTCGGTTGGCACTTGCCACCGCATACCCGGAATCCTACGGCATGGTGCTGGCGGCGCATCGCGCCGACCCGAGCCACTCGCTCGCGTCGCTGGAACGGACGAAGCTGGAAACCGATCACTGCGAGCTGGGACACGTCATGATGAGTGACTGGGGCCTGCCCCGGGTGTTCGCGGATCCACTCGCCCATTACGAGGAATCCGACCACCCCGGCTATCCCCACGATTCACGCAGCCAGAGCCTGCTCCTGATGCTACGGCTCGCCCACCGCCTGGCGGACCTCGGGCTGGCCGAGTCCGGCGAACGGCCGCGACTCGCAGGCGAATGGATTACGCTCGCGGCCGAGCTCGATCTCCCGCCCGACGCGGCGGGACCGTTCATCGACGAGGTTGTCGTCGCCTGGAATGAATGGGGCAAGCTGTTGCGGATCCCGGTAACACACTTGCCGAGCTTCAGCGAGATCCGCCACGAGGCCTCGCCCGCCCCGTCGATACGGGCGCCATTGCGAATCATCGTCGCCGACGGCAATGCCTTCACGCGGCGCAAAACCATGGCCATGCTGGTCGAGGATAGCGGCCACGTCGTCTACCCCGCCGACAATGGCAACGCGGCCCTGGCGCTCGCCATGGAGGTATTGCCGCACGTCATCGTCTCCACCTTTACGCTGCCCCATCTCGACGGCACGGAACTCTGCCAGGCGCTTCGCACAACCGACGAAGGCCGGCGAATCCATATCCTGCTGATGGACGACAGCCAGGATGAAGATCTGTTGACCCGTGCCTATGAAGCCGGGGCCGATGGCTACATTCCCCTCACGATCACCGCCAAGGGTCTACACACACGGCTGCGCGCGGCACAGCGGCTGGTGCAGTTGCAGGACGCATGGGAGAAGGATCGGGCCCAGCTGCGCCAGATCGCGGCGGAGCTCGCGGTAGCCAACCGCCGCCTGGCCAATGCTGCGCTGACCGACCTGCTGACCGGCCTGCCCAACCGCCGGGCCGCGATGGATCATCTCCAGCAGACATGGAGTGCCGCGATACGCTCGTGTCGGCCCCTCGCCGTATTGGCAATCGATGTCGATCACTTCAAGCGCATCAACGACAGCTATGGGCATTCCGCAGGCGATATCGTGCTGCGCGAGGTTGCGAACATGCTGCGTGCCGCGGCCCGCCGCGAGGACGCGGTCTGCCGCATCGGTGGCGAGGAATTCCTGGTGATCTGCCCCAACGCCAACCTTGAATCCGCCCGGCTGACGGCCGAGCGCCTGCGCCTCGCCATTGCGTCGAAGCCGGTCATGATCGGCACGGCCGAACAACGCATCACCGTCAGCGTCGGTGTAGCCGAACGCGAAGTCGACATGACCGAGCCGGATGTGCTCATCAACACTGCCGACCGCGCGCTCTACGAAGCCAAGGCCGAAGGCCGCAACCGGGTCTCACTGGGTCAGTACGTGTGTCCGGTCGATCCGTCTCCCGCCAGTGTGCAGGTGACCTGACGGCACAGCCGCCCTAGAGCAAGCGCGACACCGCGCGCACCCGCTCGTCCTCGGGGTGCGGTTCGATGCTGAAACCCAGCCCCTTCGCAAGTTTCAGCATTGCCCGGTTGGATTCCAGCACCTCGCCCTCCATCGTCCTGACACCACGTTCGCGCGCCACATCCATCAGCACCGCCATGAGCTTGTGGCCGATCCCCTGCTTCTGCCAGGCGTCCCCGACCACCAGCGCGAACTCGCAGGATTCGCCATCAGGGCTGATCGCGTAACGCGCCACGCCGAGCTCGACCTCGCGGCCGTCCTGCTCGGCCAGCGCGAGAAGCGCCATTTCGCGCGTGTAGTCGATCTGGGTGAGCCGCGCGAGCATGACCGGGGACAACTCGCGGACCGCATCCATGAAACGAAAATAGCGGCTCTCCTCGGACAGGCTTTGGACGAAGGTCTGGGTGAGCTCCGCATCTTCCGGCCGGATCGGCCGGATGACGACGTCCAGGCCGCTGGGCAATTGCCAGTGCGTCACCAGATGCGCCGGATAGGGATGGATCGCCATGTGGGCATAACGGTCGGCGCCCGGCACCCGCGGCGCGATGACGATACGCGCATCGAGCGCGAGCGCGCCGTGCTCGTCGACGAGCAGGGGATTGATGTCAAGCTCGGCGAGCCAGGGCAGCTCGCACACCATTTCGGACAGGCGCAGCAGCACGTTCTCCAGCGCGTCCATGTCCACCGGCGGACGGCTACGGAATGCGCCAAGCAATCTTGCCGCACGCGTGCGTCCGATGAGATCACGCGCGAGGAAACGATTGAGCGGCGGCAGCGTCACCGCGCGATCCTGAAGGGCCTCGACATCGACGCCACCCGCGCCGAACACGATCACCGGCCCCAGCACCGGGTCGGACGTCATGCCGAGCAGCACCTCGCGCGCATGCGGGCGCGCCACCATCGGTTCGATGACGATGCCATCGAGGCTGGCCTCCGGACGCAACCGCCGGATGTCCTCCATCATCTCGCCGAATACCGATCGGACGGCCTGCCCACTCGACACGCCGAGGCGCACGCCATTGACGTCGGACTTGTGGGTGATGTCCGGCGAGTTGATCTTCAACGCCACGGGAAAGCCCATCTGCTGCGCCATCAACATCGCCTCCATCGGGTCGCGCGCGATCATCGCCTGCGCCACCGGGATGCGGAAGGCCGACAGCAGCGCCTTCGACTCCACCTCGCTGAGCAGATGGCGCCCATGCGCCAGCGCGCTCTCGATGATGAAACGCGCTCCCTCGACATCCGGCTCGGCCTGTTGCGACAAGGGCCCCGGCGTCTGCATCAACAGGCGCTGGTTTTCATAGAAGGCCGACAGAAAGGAGAACACCTCGACCGCCGGCTCCGGCGTGGTAAAGAACGGAATCCCCGCAGCCTTGAAAAGACGCCGCCCCGCGTGCACCTGTTCCTCTCCCATCCAGCAGGTCAGCACGGGCTTGTCAGACGCCTGGGCAACCTCGATAACCGCCTCGGCCACCTCGGTCGGCTGCGTCATCGCCTGCGGCGTCAGCATCACCAGCGCGCCGTCGACGTTGGCATCGCCCAGACAGGCCTCGACCGCAGCGCGATAGCGCGAGGCCGTGGCATCCCCGATGATGTCGACCGGATTGCCGTGCGACCAGGTGGCGGGCAGCACGGCGTCGAGCGCCGCGAGGCTCGCCGGCGACAGTTCGGCCATGCGCACGCCGAGATCGACCGCGAGGTCGGTCGCCATCACGCCCGGGCCGCCGCCATTGGTGACGATGGCAAGGCGGTTGCCGGTCGGGTGGATGTGCGCCGCCAGCGCACGGGCCGAGGCGAACAATTGCAGGATGGTGTTGACCCGCACTACGCCAGCGCGCCGCACCAGCGCATCGAACACCGCATCCGATCCGACCAGTGCGCCGGTATGCGACTGCGCCGCCCTCGATCCGGCCTCGTGGCGCCCTACCTTGACCAGCACGACGGGCTTGAAGCGCGCGGTCGCGCGCAGCGCACTCATGAAACGACGCGCGTCGCGGATGCCCTCGATATAGAGCAGGATGCCGCGGGTGGCGTTGTCATAGGCCAGATAATCGAGAATTTCGCCGAAATCGATATCGGCCGAGGCGCCGGTGGAAATCACACTGGAAAAGCCGATGCCATTGGACTCCGCCCAGTCCAGCATGGCCGTGCATAGCGCCCCGGATTGCGACACCAGCGCGAGTTCGCCGGCTTGCGTCGCACCCCGGCTGAAGGTGGCGTTGAACCCGATGGCCGGGCGCTGGATACCGAGACAGTTGGGGCCGATGAAACGGATGCCGTACTTGTCCGCCACCCGCTTGATACTCTCCTCCAGTGCCACCCCCTTCGCGCCGGCCTCGCGGAAACCCGCTGACAGCACGATGGCATGACGGATGCCGTGCTGCCCGCAATCTTCCAGAATCTGCGCCACCGTCGCCGCTGGCGTGGCGATCAGCGCCAGCTCGGGCGTCGCCGGCAACTCGCTGGCATTGGCATGACAGCGCTCGCCAAACACCGTTTCATGCTTGGGATTGACCGGATAAACCACCCCCTGGTAGCCGGCATGGCGCAGGTTGCGAAAGAGCGTACCGGCGACGGAGTCTTCGCGCTCGCTGGCACCGAATACCGCAACCGAGCGCGCATTGAACAGGGGGTGAAGGTAATGCTGGGGCATGTTGGGATCACGCAATAAGGAAACGATGGCCTATCCTAGGCCCGATCCGGTTACAGCACCAATCGCGCCGGCGTATAGTGGGGGCGCCATCCGACGTTCCGTTCATGATGCAGACCGCCTACCTGACCCACCCAAGCTATCTCCAGCACGACATGGGCGCCTGGCACCCGGAAAGTCCGGCGCGATTGCGCGCCATCGACGACCGCCTGCATGCCGCGCACCTGCACGATTTCCTCGCTCACCACGAGGCGCCCGCCGTTACCCGCACCCAGCTGCTACGGGTGCATGATGCCGCTCATATCGATGCCATCGAAGCCGCCGCGCCCACCACCGGTGTGCGGGCGCTCGACCCCGATACCCACATGAACCCGCATACGCTCACCTCCGCGCGCCACGCGGCTGGCGGTTCGGTACACGCAGTCGACCTCGTGATGCAGGGCAGGGTCGGCAATGCCTTCGTCGCCTGTCGGCCACCCGGCCACCACGCCACGCGCAACCAGGCGATGGGATTCTGCTTCTTCAACAACGTCGCGGTTGCCGCCGCCCATGCACTCGAACACCATGGCCTCGAACGCGTCGCCATCGTCGATTTCGACGTCCATCACGGCAACGGTACCGAGGACATCTTCCGTGACGATGCGCGCGTGATGCTGTGCTCGACCTTCCAGCATCCCTTCTATCCGCATTGCGGTGCCGATACCGCGAGCGACCACATCGTCAACGTCCCCCTGCCTGCCGGCACCGATGGCGTTGCCTACCGTACCGCGTTCACCGCAAGGATCCTGCCACCGCTCGAAGCCTTTTGCCCGCAGATGGTGTTATTTTCTGCAGGTTTCGACGGCCACCGCGAAGACGACATGGCACAGTTCGCGCTGGTCGAGGCGGATTACGCCTGGATCACCGAACAGGTGATGGCCGTCGCCGCCCGATACGCACAGGGGCGCATCGTCTCGGTGCTCGAGGGCGGTTACGCGCTGAGCGCGCTGGGGCGTAGCGTGGCGGCGCACGTCAAGATTCTCGCTGATCTGTAGAATGGGGGGCGATTGCCGCCTCCGGCGAGATGCTTTCTTCTCGTGCGCAGCACGCTCCCGATGATCAACTTGAACGCCTGCCCGCTCTGGCTCTATCGGCTGCTCCCTTTTCTGCGCTGGTGGCCGGGTGTCAACGCGCAGACGCTTCGTGCCGACGTCCTCGCGGCACTGACCGGCGCCCTGATCGTGCTGCCACAGGCCGTGGCATTCGCCACCATCGCTGGCCTTCCGCCCGAATACGGCCTCTATGCTGCAATGATCCCGACGGTGGTCGCAGCGCTATGGGGATCGAGCTGGCACCTGGTATCTGGGCCCACCACGGCGATCTCCATCGTGGTCTTTGCATCGATCAGCCCGCTCGCCGAGCCTGGCAGCACCCAATTTATCGGCCTGGTGCTGACGCTCACGCTCCTGACCGGTGCCATCCAGCTCGCCATGGGGCTTGCGCGCCTGGGCATGCTGGTCAACTTCATCTCGCACACTGTCATCATCGGGTTCACCGCCGGGGCAGCGATCCTCATCGCCTCCAGCCAGATCAGAAACTTCTTCGGGCTCGACATGCCACGTGGCGCGCATTTCCACGAGGTGCTGATTCATCTGGGCAGCCATCTCGCCGATATCCAGCCCTGGGTCATGGCCGTCGGCCTCATCACCCTCGTATCCGGCATCCTCGCCCGCCGCTACCTGCCGAAGCTGCCCTACATGATCGTCGCAATGGTGATCGGCAGCGTCGTCGCCGCGCTTCTCGACGCCCAGCTCGGTACCGAAACCACCGGCATCAAGACCGTTGGCGCGCTGGTGGCCTCCTTCCCGCCGCTGTCGTTACCGGACTTTTCACTCACCGCGATCAAGCAGACCCTGTTCCCCGCCACCATCATCGCCATCCTCGCCCTCACCGAGGCCGTGGCGATCGCACGCTCGGTCGCGATCAAGTCCGATCAGCGCATCGACAGCAACCAGGAGTTCATCGGGCAGGGCCTGTCCAACATCGCCGGCAGCTTCTTCTCGGGTTATGCCTCCAGCGGTTCGTTCAACCGCAGTGGCGTCAACTACACCGGTGGGGCGAAAACACCGCTGGCTGCCGCGCTGTCAGCCATTTTCCTGCTGCTGATCGTGTTACTGGTGGCGCCGCTTGCGGCCTATCTGCCGGTGCCGTCGATGGCGGCCATCCTCTTCGTGGTGGCCTGGAGCCTGATCGATTTCCATCATATCGGCGAAATCATCAAGCGCCACAAGCGCGAACGCATCATCCTGGCACTAACATTCTTTGGGACGCTCGTGGATCTGGAGAAAGGCATTTTCCTGGGCATCCTCGTCTCCCTGATGTTCTACCTGCAGCGCACCTCGCAGCCGTCGATCCGCGAGCTGCTGCCGTCCGCCACCGACCGGGACAACCCACGCCGCAAGTTCCTGCCGGCCAGCGGCCCCGCGGTGTCCTGCCCACAGATGGCCATCCTGCGCGTCGAAGGATCGATCTTCTTCGGTGCCGTCGAGCATGTGCAGCAGCATTTCCGCAACGTCGACGAATCCGACCCCCAGAAGAAACACCTCCTGCTGACCTCCCGGGCCATCGGATTCATCGACCTGGCCGGCGCCGAGCTCCTGGCCAAGGAAGCATCGCGCCGACGCAAACTGGGCGGCGGGCTGTATCTGGTCGGCGTTCAACCGGACCTCTGCGACATGCTGCGCCGCAGTGGCCAGGTCGACACCATCGGTGAGGACCAGATTTTCCGCCACAAGGGTGATGCGATCCGCGCAATCTACCCACGGCTCGACACTGAAATCTGTCGCCGCTGCGACGCACGCATTTTTCACGAATGTCATCACGTGCTGCCGGATGGTACCCGGCGCGCGCCGATGGCCTGAGCGTTGGCAACGCAGCGCCCGCCCGCTTCAGTAACAGGCCGGATTTGCCGTTACCCGCCCCATGCAGGACAGACACTTCCATGAATTCGTACGCCGGCAGATTCCGGTACTGATCGTCCTCGCCCTGTCGTCGGGGACCGGCTATCTTGTTCTCGGCTGGCTCTACGGCGTCTTCACCCCTGCATTCGTCTGGTATCTGCTGAATATCGCCACCTCGGCATGGGGCGTCCAGCTCTATCGGCGTTTCGATTTCGCGACGATGAGCGAGCGCCGACGCGAAGCGTGGTATCGGCAATTCACCGTTTTCTGCTATGCCTTGTTCCTCCTGTGGGCGCTGATCTTCCAGATCTTCATCTGGCAGGATTCCCGCGAGCTTCACTACATCGCGATCTTCACCGAGATCGGTACATCTGTCGTGGCCTCCGCGTTACTCGCTTCGGACCGGCGCCTGTTCAAGCCGATCATTCTCGTCCTGATGATCCCGCTGATCGTCTATTTCACCCTGATCGGCGCATGGTACGGCCATGTGCTCGCCCTGTTCGCAGCCATCCTGACGTGGGTGCTGCTATATGCTGCCCGCAGCACGAACAACCTGCTGCTGAAGACCCGCCACCAGGCCACGCACGATGCATTGAGCGGCCTTCACAACCGGCATTATTTCATCGAGCACCTGCAGCAACGGATGAACTCGCTGCGGGAAAGTGGCGAATACGCCTACCTGCTGCTCATCGACCTCGACCATTTCAAGACCGTCAACGACACCCTCGGGCACGACGTCGGCGACCGCCTGCTGCAGGACGTAGTGGCCCGTCTTCTGCGGTGCGTCGCGTCCGACAATCTGGTCGCACGCCTGGGCGGAGACGAGTTCATCGTTTCAGGCGGCAGCCACGCGGATCGCGACGCTTGCGAGCGTGCCGCACTGGTTCTTTCCAGAGCGCTTCTGGAAAAGCTCAAGGAACCCTACACCATCGACAACCACCAGCTTCACATCAGCGCGAGCATCGGAGTGAGCCTTCTCGGCGCCAGTGCCGCCAGTGCCACGCGCTTCATCAAGGAAGCCGACATCGCCATGTATGAAGTCAAGGCGAAGGGACGTGACGGCGTTTTCGTTTTTGACGAGGACATGTCCTGCCGGGTCGAGACGGGCCTGGAGATCGAGCGCCTGCTTCACTTCGCGCTGCCCAACAATGAAATCACCCTGCACTACCAGCCGCAACTGGACCGCAGCGGGCACGTCATCGGGGCAGAAGCGCTGGTGCGCTGGCACAACCCCACCCTCGGCCAGATCCCGCCCGACCGTTTCATTCCCATCGCCGAGCAGACCGGACTCATCCTCGAACTGGGCCGGCACATCCTCGAAACCAGCATCCGCACGCTGCGCACGTGGCACGATGCTGGCATCCTGCTCGACCAGTTCTCGATCAACATCAGCATGCGGCAGCTCACCGATCCCACTTTTGCCGATCAGGTCGAGGGCATGGTGATGCGCCATCTGGACGACCACCTGACACGCAAGCTGATGTTCGAGATCACCGAATCCATCGTCGCCGACGACATCCTGCGCATCACACAAGCCATGAGCCGGCTGAAAATCCTGGGCATCCGCTTTTCCATGGATGACTTCGGCACCGGGTACTCCTCACTCAGTCACCTGAACCGCCTCCCGCTCGACGAGATCAAGATCGACCGCACCTTCGTCGGCGCGCTCGGGGAGGACGAAAGCAGTCATGCCATGGTCACGACCATCCTCAACTTGGCCGGGCTCCTCGGCTTGAAAACCGTCGCGGAAGGCGTCGAGACAGCGAGCCAGCACCAGTTCCTGGCACAGCATGGCTGTATGATTTTCCAGGGCTACCTGCATTCGAAACCCCTCATCAAGGACGCTTTCGAGCAGTTCTACCGCAGCCAGCCCCATGCCCCGGGCGCCGCGCCGGTTCTTACCGCCCCCTGACCGGATGCACCGGCCCGCAACCCTGCGATGCGGCCGTCACGTCCTGCGCCGCCACGCCCACGGAGCGACAGGCGCAGGATCCTGCCACAGGCCGATTCCCGCGCGCCGCGCCTCGTCCTCCAGCGCGCGCAAAGGTCCCCCGACCCCGCGTGACCACGCCCAGGCGTGCCCCCGACGCACCAGCTCCGCATTGATCGATCGTGCCCCGATGAACAGGTGGCCGAGTTTGCGCCCGTAGCGGTCGATTCCAACCACGTTCAGCGTCACCGCCTGCTGCAGCGCCATGTCCTTGAGTGCGCGGGTCGCCGCCACACCGTGTGGCTGATCCGCTTCCGGCGCGTCGATGCCGGCCAGTCGCACTCTGAGGAAGGCGCGCGATGCGGCACGGTAGGTATCGGGCTTGAACAGGACAGTATCGCCATCGACCACCACCGCGACGACACCGGAGAGCGTCTCCGCCCGCGACAGGGAGACGCCCAGCAGCAGCGCAAGTGCAAGCAGCCACCTCAACTGGAAAGCATCTCGGCGGCATGCTGCCGCGTCGTCGGCGTAATTTTCATGCCACCCAGCATGCGCGCGAGTTCTTCCACACGCGCCTCTGCATCCAGCAGCGCGATGCTCGACGTCACGAGACCACCCTCCGTCTGCTTGGCCACCCGCAGGTGGTGGGCACCACGCGCGGCGACCTGCGGCAGATGAGTGATCACCAATACCTGGCGGGTCTCGCCGAGCCTCGCCAGACGCCGCCCCACGGCCTCCGCAACGCCACCGCCGATACCGACATCGACTTCGTCGAAAATCAGCGTCGGTACGCCCGCGACGCCGGATAGCTCGGTCTGGATCGCCAGGCTGATACGTGAGAGCTCACCGCCGGACGCCACTTTGACAAGCGGTCCCGGCGCGAGGCCGGGATGGCTCGCGACGCGGAAATCCACGTCCTCCAGCCCATGGGCTCGTGGCGCCCCGGTCGGGTCGAGCCGAACGTCGAAATGACCGCCCGCGAGCGCGAGTTCATGCATTGCCGCGGTGACGTGCTTCGAAAGTGCCGTGGCGGCCTTGCGTCGCCTGGCGCCAAGTTGTTTCGCGCCCTCGTGATAGCGGGCGAGCGCCGCCGCCTCGGCCACCTGCAAGGCGTCCAGATCGTCGCTCGCGGAAAGCGCGGCCAGCCGCGCGGAAAACTGCTCCAGCAGGTCCACCAGCGCGTCGGGCGACACACGGTGCTTGCGCGCGAGCCGGTGCATCGCGGCAAGTCGCCGGTCGAGTTCGGAAAGCCGTTCCGGATCGAGGCCGAGGTGCCCGGCGTAGCGACGCAACGCGTGCACCGCTTCGGCGACATCCGCATTCGCTGCCTCCAGCAGGCCAGCCACCTCCTTCAGGCTGTCATCGACCGCCTGCATCGTGGCGAGCCGCGCCCGCGCCGCACCGAGTTGGCTCGACACGGCCGAGTCTCCCTCGTCCAGCGCTTCGATCAAGGTCTGGCTGCCTTCGAGCAGGGTCGTGACATGCGCCAGCCGCGCATGTTCGGACTGGATATCGTCCCAGTGCGCAACGTCGTCGCCCAGCGCACGCAGTTCCTCGATGGCGAGGCCGAGCCCCTCGCACTCGATCTGCCGCGCCTGGCCGTGGTTTTCCGCATCCAGCCGTCGCTGCCGCGAAGCCTGCCAGGCGTGCCAGGCATCACTCACCTCGGCCACGAGCGGCTGCGCCTCCGCATAGGCATCAAGTATCTCGCGCTGGACGTGTGGACGCAGCAGCGCGTGGTGTGCGTGCTGGCCGTGGATGTCGAGCAGGAAGTCGGCAGCCTCCTTCAGTTGCGCGAGCGTGGCCGCGCTCCCGTTGATGAAGGCGCGCGAGCGGCCGCCAGCATCGATCACCCGGCGCAGCAGCAGGCTGCCCTCGTCCGCCGCGAAGCCGGCCTCGTCGAGCCATTCGCGCAACCGGGGCAGGCGGTCGATGGCAAACGCCGCGGCGATCTCGGCACGCGCCGAACCCGGCCTCACCACGCCGCCCTCGGCACGGTCGCCGAGCGCCAGGGCCAGCGCGTCCACCAGGATGGACTTGCCGGCGCCGGTTTCGCCGGTAAGCACAGTCAGTCCCGGCGCAAAATCCAGGTCGACGGCATCGACCAGCAGGTAGTTGCGGATGGAGAGATGCGACAGCATGACGCGCGGATTCGGGCTGCCTAGAGTTTCCTGCCCCAGTGCAGCTTTTGCCGCAGGGTATCGTAGTAGCTGTAGGAATGCGGGTGAAGCAGGGTGACCGCGTGCTTGGCGCGCGTGATCCACACGTGGTCGCCGCTATGCAGGTCGAAATGCTGCTGACCATCGAAATGAACGCGAGCGTCGTCCGCGTAGGTGAGATGAAGTTCGATGCGCGACTCGCTGCTCACCACGATCGGCCGTGCCGACAGGGTATGTGGGCAGATCGGCACGAGTGCGACCGCCTCCAGCGTCGGATGCACGATGGGCCCGCCGGCCGACAGCGCGTATGCCGTGGTGCCGGTCGGGCTCGTCACCACCAGCCCGTCGGCGCGCTGGCTGTATACGAACTCGCTGTTGATGGCGATTTCCAGGTCGATGAGGCGACCCGAACCGCCCTTGCCGAGCACCACGTCATTGAATGCGGTAGCCTCGAAAACCTGCCTGCCTCCGCGGCGGATCTGCCCGTTGAGCAGGATACGTTCTTCAGCGACATACTGCCCGCTCAAGATTTCGGCCACCGACTCGAACATCACATCGACCGTGATGTCGGTCAAAAAGCCCAGCCGCCCGTGGTTGATGCCGATGAGCGGCGCACCGTGCGGCGCCAGTTCGCGCGCGATCGACAGCATCGTGCCATCGCCGCCCAGCACCACCACCACGTCGCTTTCCGCGGCCAGCTGGTGAAGTGGCCGGCTCGGAAAATCCTTCATGCGCAAATGCTCGGCGGTCTGGGCCGCCAGCAGCACCGCATGCCCCCGATCGAGCAAGAAGCGGCCCAGCGCGCAGAGCGAGCCCTCGATGCCGCGGGTATCGTATTTGCCGACCAGGCCGACGGTTTTGAAGGGCGCTTGCATTGCATGATTATATTTCGGAGAGGAAGGGGTAGGGAGCGGGGAGCGGAAAAAACCCGCATCGGACGCGTCACAGTCCCGCTCCCCGATTCCCACGCTTATAATCTTTCCATGCTCAACGAACGCGCGCGCATCCTGCTGAAAACCCTGGTCGAACGCTACATCGCCGAGGGCGAGCCAGTGGGATCGCGCACACTGTCCAAGCACGCCGGGCTGGATTTGTCGCCGGCGAGCATCCGCAACATCATGGCCGACCTCGAGGAGATGGGCTTCGTCGCCAGCCCGCACACTTCGGCCGGGCGCGTACCGACGCCGCGCGGCTATCGGCTGTTCGTCGATACCCTGCTGACGGTGCGCCCACTCGACCGGGTGGCGGTGAGCCAGCTCGAAACCCGGCTCACGCCCTCGGATCCGCAGCGCCTGATGACGGCGGCATCGACCCTCCTCTCCGACCTCAGCCAGTTCGCCGGGTTGGTGATGACCCCGCGGCGCAACCCGTCGTTTCGCCAGATCGAGTTCATCAGTTTGTCGGACAAGCGGATCCTGCTGATCATCGTCACCATGGAAGGCGCGGTCGAGAACCGTGTGATCCTGACCGAACAGCCCTACAAGCCCTCGGCGCTGACCGAGGCGGCGAACTTCTTCAACCAGAATTTCGCCGGCCTCACCTTCGATCAGGTACGGCTCAAGCTGCGCGATGAACTGGGACGGATGCGCGACGACATCACGCATCTCATGGCCGCGGCGGTGGATGCCGGCAGCCAGGCGCTCGATGCGAGCCAGGACAACGTCGTGGTGGCCGGCAGGCGCCGATTGCTCGACGTGGAGGAACTCTCCGGCAACATGGAACGCCTGCGTCGCCTGTTCGATGCCTTCGAACAGAAGACCGCGCTGCTGCGCCTCCTCGACCAGTCCCGCAATGCGGCTGGCGTGCAGATCTTCATCGGCGGCGAATCGGATCTGCTGCCGCTCGACGAATGCAGCCTGGTGACCGCCCCCTACTCGGTCGATGGCCAGGTGGTCGGCACGCTCGGCGTGGTGGGGCCCACCCGCATGGCCTACGAGCGCGTGGTGCCGATTGTCGACATCACCGCGAAGCTGCTCTCCAGCGCGCTGTCGCACCACTGATGCGCTACCGTACCGAACCTGGATACACCCACGGCCAGCCGGCGCGCACCGGCGTGCTGCTGGTGAATCTTGGAACACCCGCCGCACCGACCGCACAGGCGCTGCGGCCCTACCTGAAGGAATTCCTGTCCGACCCGCGCGTCGTCGAAATTCCACGCGCGCTGTGGTGGCTGATTCTCAACGGCATCATCCTCAACACGCGGCCGAAGAAATCCGCGGAGAAATACGCGGCGGTGTGGACGTCCGACGGTTCCCCACTGAAGGCGCATACCGAGAAACAGGCGAAGCTGCTGAAGGGCTGGCTGGGCGAACGCATCGCCTCGCCACTGGTGGTCGACTACGCGATGCGCTATGGCGAACCTTCGATCGCCGGCGCACTGGACAAGATGAAGGCGGCCGGCTGCGACCGCATCCTGCTGCTCCCCGCCTACCCGCAGTATGCGGCCTCGACCACGGCGACGGCGAACGATGCCGCGTTCGACTGGCTGAAATCGGTACGCAACCAGCCCGCGCTGCGCACGGTCCGTCACTACCACGACCACCCGGCCTACATTCACGCGCTTGCCGCCAACGTACGCGATTTCTGGCAGATGCATGGACGTCCCGACGTGCTGCTGATGAGCTTTCACGGCGTGCCGCGCGCCGTGCTCGACAGGGGCGACCCCTATCATTGCGAGTGCCAGAAGACCGGCCGGCTGCTGGCCGAGGCGCTCGGCCTCGAAGCGAAGCAATACCGCCTGAGTTTCCAGTCACGCTTCGGCCGTGCCGAATGGCTGCAGCCCTATACCGACAGGACGCTGGAAGCACTCGCCCGCGAAGGCGTGCAGCGCGTCGACATCGTCGCGCCGGGCTTCACCGCCGATTGCCTGGAAACGCTGGAGGAACTGGCGATGGAAGGCCGCGCAAGCTTCATCGGGGCAGGTGGCAAGGACTTTCACTACATTCCCGCGCTCAACGAACATCCCCGCTGGATCGAGGCGCTGGGCCGCATTGCGCTGGAAAATCTCGGCGGCTGGGTGAGCGACGCCTGGGATCGCGATGCCGACGAGGCAGCACGACATGCCAGCGCCCGACGGGCCGACGCACTCGGTGCGCCGAGATGAAATGACCGTCCTCGAAAAGTAAAAAAATACCAACGCAGTCACCCCTGAAACGCCGTCTATATAAGCCCCTCCTTGTTGACACACCATGCGGCCTGCCGCAGCATGACGCCGCAGGTCAGAGTGCCGAAGTCCCTTGTAGATCGTGCATCGGCGGACCTGGCCGCTATTTGTCCTTCCTTTCCCGACATCACTGGAGGAGTCTATGTACAAGAAAACATTTTTGGCGCTTGCCGGATTGGCCGGCATCGCGCTTTCGGGCGTTGCCGGCGCGACCGATGTGCACACCCGCACCATCGCATCGACCTGCATGGCCTGTCATGGTCCGGGCGGCAAGAGTGTCGGCACGGCCCCTGGCCTCGCGGGCATCACCCAGGCCAACTTCGTGCAGATGATGAAAGGCTACAAGGCTGGCACGCGCAAGGGCACCATCATGAAGAAGCATGCCGCCGGGTACACCGACGCCGAATACGAGGCGATGGGTGCTTATTTCGCCAGCCTGAAGTAATCATCTGAGGAGACCTATAACATGACTCTCAATCGTCGCGATTTCCTGAAGATTTCCGGAGCGGGCGCGGCCGCAGCCCTGGCGGGCTGTGCCGTCACCCCGACCGGCAGCGGTACCGGGGGCCGTCCCCATGTCGTCGTGGTCGGTGCCGGCTTCGGCGGCGCCACCTGTGCCCGCTACCTGCGCCTGTGGGACCCCAACGTCGAAGTCACCCTGATCGAGCCGAACGACAAGTTCGTCTCCTGCCCGATCTCCAACTGGGTGCTCGGTGGCATCCGCACCATGGACGACATCACCAAGGGCTACGACAGCCTGTCCAAATACGGCGTCAAGATGGTGAAGGACTTCGTCGTCGCCATCGATGCCGGCAAGCGCGAGGTCAAGACCCGCGGTGGCGCAACCATCGTCTATGACCGCCTGGTGCTGTCGCCCGGCGTCGAAGTGCTGACCGATACGGTGAAGGGTTTCAAGGAAGCCGAAGCAGCAGGCAAGGTCGTGCACGCCTGGAAAGCGGGTCCGCAGACCGCGCACCTGCGCAAGCAGCTCGAGGCGATGCCTGATGGCGGCACCTTCGTCATGTCGGTGCCCGCTGCGCCCTATCGCTGCCCGCCCGGCCCTTACGAGCGTGCCTGCATGGTCGCTCACTACTTCAAGCAGGCCAAGCCCAAGTCCAAGATCATCCTGCTCGATGGCAACCCGGACGTCGCCTCGAAGAAGGGCCTGTTCATGGATGCCTGGAACACCCTGTACCCCGGCATGATCGAGTACCGCCCGAACAACGCGCCCCTCGCCGTCGACGGCAACCGGATGGTCGTTACCACCGAGTTCGACGACGTCAAGGCCGACGTGATGAACGTGGTGCCGCGTCAGCGCGCTGGCGAGGTGTGCGATCTGGTCGGTGCCCGCAACGACAGCAACAAGGCGTGGTGTACCGTCAACCTCGCCACGTTCGAGTCGACCACGGTACCCAACGTGCACATCATCGGCGACTCGGTGCTGTCCAACCTGCCCAAGTCCGGCCACATGGCGACCAACCACGCCAAGGTGTGCGCGGCTGCGATCATCGAACTGCTGGCTGGCCGCCAGCCCGATCCGATCCCGGTCGTCGCCAACACCTGCTACTCGGCGACTTCGGATACCTTGGCCGGCTACGTCGCCAACGTGTTCCGCTTCCAGGAGGGCAAGGGTTATGTGACCCAGCCCGACGGCGGCGCCACCGGCAAGGGCGACGAGTACAACTTCAGCTTTGCTGAATCCTGGTCCCAGAACATCTGGGCCGACGTGCTCGGCGGCTGATCCTGGCCACACCGCACGGAAACGGGGCTTCGGCCCCGTTTTTCGTTTGTGGGGAAGGAAAACTGCTCGCCGCGCGCCCTCCCGGACTGATTCGTGGGCAGTTGCCTCTGCGCCCCGACTGCCGCATCATTGAAAAAACCACGCATAAAACGGGGGAACACCATGCAGCCCAGAAGCGTCCGGCCTGCCGGAACGTGGCACCTTGTGCGCCATGCCCTATTGCTCCTTGCATTCGCGCTGCCCGCAGTGGACGCATGCGCGGACGAAAAACCCTACGCCCCCGAATCGATCCCGGGCGCGGTGATCGTCAGCGCCGAAGAAGTCGTCGAACTGATCCTCACCCGCAAGGATCTGGTGATCGTCGACTCGCGCAAGAAACCCGAATACAGCAAAGGCCACATCGAAGGCGCAATCAGTTTGCTGAACACGTCGATGCGGCGTGAAACGTTCGAGGCCATGTGCCCCGACAAGACTGCGCCAATCGTGTTCTATTGCAACGGCGTGCGCTGCCTGCGCAGCAGCGATGCCATCCAGAAGGCGATGGACTGGGGCTACCGCAACGTCTTCTGGTTCCGCGGTGGATGGAAGGAGTGGAGCGACAAGCGCCTACCGGCCATCGCCGAGTAAGTCGGTTCCCACCATGCGTGTCGAATCCCTGTCCATTCGCGGCGTCACGATCGCCATCTTCGCGATGATCGGCATCGTCGCCAGCGTGCTGTCGCTGCTTGCCGGCAGCTATTTTCGCCAGGCTGCACTGGATGCACAGGTGAAAAGTCTGTCACGGGTGATCGAGGTGGCGACGCAGGAGATGCTGAAGACAGTGCGCGGTCATGCCTTCGACCTCGGCATGCGCCTTGCACATAGCGAAGACATGATGGATGCCCTGCGCAGGGCGAAGCAGCCCGGCGGCCATGCAGCGCTGGTTGCCCTGCTCGACGACCCCTTCATCAACGGTTTCGTAGGTTTCGCCAACGTCAATCTTGAAAAGATCCGGGTCTATGACCTCGACCTCAATCTGCTGGCCGAGAGCTCCCGTGGCATGGAGAGTCTCCCCCCTCGCCTGGTATCGTCCCTGGTACGGGACATCGCTGGACGCTCCGGTGTCGACCGCCTGAAAGCCCTCGATGCGCTGTGGATCGCGCCACAGGCGCCGCTGCATTCGACACTGGTGCCTGTCGGTGGATTGCACCAGATCGGTTATCTCGAGGTCATCGTCAATCCGGTGTTCAATCTCCCTGACATCGGCGCGATCACCCGGACGCCAGTGAGCATCTTCACGCCAGCGGGCGACGCCATCCTCGCCCACGACACGCCGTCCACGACCGGCCACCTGCCCGTCGAATACATGCTTTACACCCATGATGGAACGCCCGCGTTCAAGATCGTCGGCTACGAGGACGTGGGCACGCTCGAGGCCGAAATGGAGAAAACCCGCCTCGTCACGGTCACCGGGTTCCTGCTGCTCACCTTCGGCACGCTGTTGTTCGCCCTGTGGCTGTTCAACCGTTTCCTGTTCCGCCCACTCGCACGACTTGTCGCAGATATGCGACAAATGGCCTCCGGCAAGCTCGACCTCAGCGTCAACCAGAGCGGACTCAGGGATTTCACCGTGTTGGCGGGCGCCTTCAATAGCCTGGCGCAGCAGGTACGGCAGCGCACCGGCGACCTGGAACGCCTGCTGGACCTCGACGACAGCGCGATCCTGTGTTTTGGCAACGACCACGAAGCCGTGTACCTGAACCGCGGTGCGGCCGCCCTGTTCGGCTATGCGCCGGACGAGGCCGGTGAACTCGACTTCGGCGACCTGTTCGACACCGACCTGGTCGGGCTGATGCGGGATGCGGCGGCATCCGGATGGGCAAGAGGCAGCGAACTGCGCACGCGGCTGGTCTGCATCCGCCGCGACGGGGGCCATTTCGGACGCGATGCCATCATCCGTTCGCTCGACGGCCCCGATGACAAGGGCTGGGTGATCGTGTTGCCGCCCGCCGCACTCGCTGGCGAAGCGATCGACACCGAGGCGGTGGTCACCAGCGTGCAGCGCAACGAACAGCGCATGAATGCCGTGGAGGAATCCCTCAACACCCTGCTCGCGCTGGCACGCAACGCCCCGGGCTTCATGTCCCCCGCCACCGGCATCGAACTGGACGGTGACGACACCCCGGAAGCCGACACACAGCGCTCGGCGATCCGCAGCCAAGCCGTCAACGTCATGCTGAGCGCACTGGCATGCTGGGAACACGACCTCGGCAAGAGCAAGCTCGACCTCGCGGAAGAAAGCCGCATCTGGCCGGTCTACATCGACAAATCGACCCCCACCACGCGCACCCTGGACAAATACCTCAATCTCGACAGCTGCCCGCGCAACCCCCGCACCCAGCGCGTCATCGACACCGCCGAGTTCGTCCTGCGGCAATTGGGCCGCACGACGAGCGCCGAGCGACAAGCCCTGCAGCAGGCGCTCACCGATTTCCGACTGCTGCTCTCCGGCACCCGCGCCGGCGGCTAACCGCCGCCTGGCGGCGCAGCCTTCGGCCTCCACTGTCGACGTCTCGTCGATTTTCGTCAAATTCCGACATCCACGCCCAATACAAGATTGATTATTCAGGGCTTTTTTTTCGCCTCAAGCGTACGAATTTTGACGACCAAATTGCTGGATTTCCCGCACCACCCCGGTTTAGCGTTCAACCACGGTTCGCCGTACCCGGGCGAAGCCGGATGGAATGGGGAACGACACGGACTTGCCTGCGGGCATACCCGGGGCCGCCCCGAATCGACAAACACAATTGGAGGAGCCTGCGATGCAGCGGAAATATCACACGACAAGAACAACCACCCCCCCCCGCCATAGGTGGGCCCGGAAGGTCCTGGCCAGCAGTGTCGCCCTGGGCCTGGCCATGAGTCTGGGTGTATCGCCCGCCATGGCCGGCAACGGCAACGACGACTTCGCCACCGTCACGCCATACAGCCGGATCGCCCGGCTACCCGTGGTGAAGGACGCCAATGACCAGGTCGACCACGTCGCCACCTATGCCAAGGTCAAGGCCGCCGCGCTGGCGCTGGCCAATTTCGTCGCGCTCTACAAGGACGTGACCGTGCTCGGCGACAACGTCATCAAGGGCGAGGACTGGGTGCTCGGCGGCACCTCGCTGACCTGCCGCAAGACCCTGACGTGCACGGCCGATGAAATCAAGAAGGCCATCATCGAGATCCCGACGCCGCAGCCGATCAATCCCTACGACCCCACCTATCTTGCGACCGGGACGGTGACCGAGGCCAATACCAAGAAGGCCAGCGTCCTCGATTTCTGCAACGAGCACTACGCCAAGCAGGCGCTGGGCGTATCGCCCATCGTCGGCGACAAGAAGGTGGTCAACGGCTACAGCCACACCCCGGCGCTGCCGTGCAAGGTGTCGATCTGGAACGACGACGAGCACATCTACGTCGACATGAAGGATCCGAACGCGATCTTCTCGCTGTTCTTCACCGACGTGCTGTTCAGCGCCGACATGGCCGATCCCGATTTCGCCGAGGCGATCAGCGATCTGCCGCCACAGGTCAAGTCCGAGATCCGCGCGGTGGTGCTGCACGCCATGAACGAGTTCGACGCCAAGACCAAGACCGTCGACAAGGCGCTCGGATCGAAATTCCTCAACATGGATCAGATCATCGACGTCGTCGCCACCTCGCCCTATCAGTCGCCGTACCTGCATATCGGCTACACCAAGGCCGATGGCACTGCCTTCACCGCGACCGACTCCACCAACGTGACGCAGGCGATCATCAACACCATGAGCATCAACGGTCAGCCCGGCGCAGGGACGCACCCGACCATCATCGACGGCGTGACCCTGGACAGCATCCTCAGCCCCGGTTCCAGCTGGCGCTCGGCGAAGGCCACGCCGATGACGCTGCCGGGCAACAACCACGTGATCGAAGCGTGCTCGCCGAAATACGCCAAGATGGCCATGGGGACCGGCGTGCATCATGTGACCGCGCTGCCCTGCGAGGTCACTGTGCAGATCATCGACAGGGACAAGAACGGCACCACGGAAACACTGGTGATCAGCTACCTCGACCCGCACTTCATGATGAACGCCATGTTCGGCGACATCTCCGAGGAAGAGAAGATCGCCTTCGCCCCCGTCACCGACTACATCATGGACGACCTGCAGAAGATCGTCGATGCAGCGCTGGAGGTGAATTCCGGGATTGCCCTGAACGACGGCGTCCGCATTCAGTACAACATGCTGCCCTGACACCCTCATGCCAGGCCCGATCCGGCCTGGCCCCGGTTTTCCTGCCCCGCTCCGTTCCCCACCCAACCAAGGGTCGAGACCGGAGCGGTTTTTTTTGCCCGACAGGAGTCAACATTCCATGAAAACCCGGCTGATCCGCCTGATCTGCGCGCTGCTGCTCGGCGCCTCGCCCCTTGCCCACGCCACCGGCTACACCCTGCCCGATCTCGACGGCCACCTGCAATCGCTCGACCAGTACCGCGGCAAATGGGTCGTCGTCAATTACTGGGCCACCTGGTGCGGCACCTGTCGCAAGGAACTACCCGACCTTGCATCGCTCGCCCGGCAACACAGGGACGGCGACATCGTCGTAGTCGGCATCAACTTCGAAGACATCGACACGTCTGCGCTCAAGACATTCGTCGCATCGCAGGACATGCCCTATCGGGTACTGCGCACCCGGCCCATCCGCAAGACCCCGCTCGGTCCCGTCCCCGCCCTGCCCACTACCTACATCATCGATCCGACGGGCAAGACGGTGGCGGGCGAAATCGGCCTGGTGACACAGCGGAATCTGGAGGATTACATCGCCTCGCAACGCCGCAAGTGAAGCCGTAAACCGAAGTGATAGCGGACAGGGGAAAGGCCATTGCGGCAATGAAAAACGGGGGGGTAGCCCCGTTTTTCACTGCTGGTTCCTGGTGGAATCCACCTGCTATGCCTTCCTGACAAACTCCGATTTCAGCTGCATGGCACCGATGCCATCGATCTTGCAGTCGATGTCGTGATCGCCTTCGACCAGGCGAATATTCTTGACCTTGGTCCCGACCTTGACGACCAGCGACGAGCCCTTCACCTTCAAGTCCTTGATCACCGTCACCGTGTCACCATCCGCCAGCACATTGCCGTTGGAATCGCGCACGACGCGCACCTCGTCCGTCGCCAGGGGCGCATCCTTCGCCCATTCGTGCGAGCATTCCGGACACACAACCATGAAGCCGTCTTCGTAGGCGTATTCCGAACCGCACTGCGGACACTTGGGCAAGCCGCTCATACTGCAGGCCTGGGCGTCATTCCGTTGCGATCATTCATTCTGCATTCCCTTGACCATTCAAAAAACCTGCGGACCACGCTAGAGCGTCGTCGCTTGGGCTGACAAGCCCAAACATCACACCCGTTCGTACACCACAAAAGCAAACCCCAGCGCATCGCCCTTCTCGCCGATGTGCGACTCGCGCGAGACTTCCCTGAACGCACCGCGGTCGTAGTCCGGAAACCAGGCATCGCCCTCGGCTTCGATGTCGACTTCTGTGAGATACAGACGGTCGGCCAACGGAATGGCCTGGGCGTAGAGGTCGGCGCCGCCGATGAAGAAGACTTCGTCGGCGTCCTCGCACAGCGCAAGCGCCGCTGGAATGGAAGCAGCAACCAGGCAGCCGTCCTTGCGGTAGTCGGGGTTGCGGGTGATGACGATGTTGGTGCGTCCCGGCAGCGGGCGGCCGAGCGACTCGAAGGTCTTGCGGCCCATCAGGATGGGGTGGTTCAGGGTCAAGGCCTTGAAGTGTGCGAGATCTTCAGGCAGCCGCCACGGCAGGCGGTTTTCGATGCCGATGATGCGGTTTCTGGCAAGCGCGGCGATGACGCTGATTCGGGGCATGAAAACCTCTTACGACAGAGGCACCGAGGCACGGAGAAAACCGTCTTGCCTCTGTGCCTCTGTGTCTCTGTGGTTGATGGCCTTGCTCACACCGCCACCGGCGCCTTGATCGCCGGATGCGGGTCGTAGCCGGTGAGCGTGAAGTCCTCGAAACGGAAGGCGAACAGATCCTGTACCGCCGGATTCAGCGTCATGGTGGGCAGGGGACGCGGTTCACGGCCCAACTGCTCGCGCGCCTGATCGAGGTGGTTGAGATAGAGGTGGGCATCGCCCAGGGTATGCACAAAATCGCCCGGTTTCAGCCCGGTGGCCTGCGCCATCATCATCGTCAGCAACGCGTACGAGGCGATGTTGAACGGCACGCCGAGGAAGATGTCAGCACTGCGCTGGTACAGCTGGCACGAGAGCTTGCCGTCGGCGACGTAGAACTGGAAGAAGGCATGGCACGGCGCCAGCGCCATCCGGTCGAGGTCGGCGACGTTCCAAGCGGAAACGATGATGCGCCGGGAATCTGGATTGGTCCGGAGCGTCTTCACCACTTCCGCAATCTGGTCGATCGACCCGCCGTCTGGCCTGGGCCAGCTGCGCCACTGGTGACCATACACCGGGCCGAGGTCGCCATTCGCGTCGGCCCATTCGTCCCAGATCGAAACCCCGTTGTCCTTCAGGTAGCGAATGTTGGTGTCGCCCTGGAGGAACCACAGCAACTCGTGGATGATCGAGCGCAGATGGCATTTCTTCGTGGTGACGAGCGGAAAGCCCGCACCTAGGTCATAACGCGTCTGCCAGCCGAACACCGAAAGGGTGCCGGTGCCGGTGCGGTCGTCTTTCTTGGTGCCATGTTCGAGCACATGGCGCATCAGGTCGAGGTAGGCTTTCATCGCATGCGTCAGGGTTGGGCCGGGCCGGCCTGGATGGGGGAATTATCCCCCAGAACGCCGTCGAAGAAGCCGGCGAGGCGATCAGCAGGCGCCTGCCCGTAGACGTCCCAAAAGGCAATCTCGAAATCCGCATTGGCCTGCACCGCGAGCACGAGTTGGCGGAAGCGCGCCTCGTCCTGCGCCTTCAGCCAGCCGACCAGCAGCATGGACTGTCGGTAGAACTCGAAGACATTGAGGCGAGAGGCGCCGGCGCGGTGGCGCTTGCCGGGCGCGTCGCGCGCCGAGAGGTTGACGCGCCGACCGGTGCGGATGGCCTCGATGGCCTGCACGTCGCTGGCGTATTCCGCACCGCCGCCCTCGGCGACGAGCGCGGCCCAACCTTCGTGGAACCACACGGGCAGGGTCGGATGGTAATGCCCGATGCGCTGCCCCAGGTGCAGGTGGGCGAGCTCATGCACCAGCAGCGCGGGCAGGCGGCGCACTTCCCTGCTGTCGAGGTTGGGCGAGAGGACGAGGCGGTTGTCCGGGACGACGGCAGCAGAGAGCTTCGGCGTCAGCACGTGGCGCCGGAAACAAGCATCCGTGCCGCACACATGGATGCGCGGCGGATGCGCGAACGGCAGGTAGTGGGCCGCCTCGACCCTTGCCATAGCCCCTGGCAGCTCCGCCGCCACGCGTGCGCCATAGGCTTCGAAGCCCGGTTCCACCCATACGCGCGAATCGCTCGCCAGCGGCACGAAGCCTTCGATCGGCCGGAGCGCGCGCGGATCGCTCACCGTCAGCGCGCAGCCGGCGAGGAACGTCGTCGCGAAAAGCAGCGACAGACGCCTCATACAGCAGGAAAAATCACCTGCCAGCGACCGTCGCGAAGACCTTGGAGCGGCATGTACTGCTGCTTGTACGCCATCTTGCGGCTCGCCGCGATCCAGTAACCGAGATAGAGGTACGGCTGCTCCAGCCGCCTGGCCAGCTCGATCTGCCACAGCACGCCGTAGACGCCCAGGCTCTGTGCTTCGCGCGCGGGGTCGAAGAAGGTGTAGACCGCCGACAGACCATCCTCCACCTGGTCGATGACCGAAACCATCACCAACTCGTCACCGTCGCGGAATTCCACCAGCATCGAATCGACGTTGGACGACAGCAGGAACTGGGTGTACTGGTCAGGGCCGTCGCGGTCCATGCCGCCGCCGGCATGACGGCTGCCAAGATAGGCGCGATACAGCGCGTAGTGTTCCTCGTGAAAGTCCAGCGGAAGGAAGCGCGCCACCAGGTGACGGTTGCGCTTCAGACAGCGGCGCTGGGTGCGGCTGGGTGTGAAACCGGCGATAGCGACCCGCACCGGTACGCAGGCGTGACAGTGCTCGCAATGTGGGCGATAGGTGAACTGCCCACTGCGACGAAAGCCGGCACGGATCAGCGCGCTGTAGGCATGGGCATCGATAAGGTGCGCCGGCGTGGCAACCTGCGAGCGCGCGCGCTGCCCCGGCAGATAGCTGCAGTCGTAGTGCGCGGTCAGGTAGAACTGGATGCGCTGGAAGGGCGGTTCAGTCGGATGCATCGAAATGCCACGGGCCAGGCCGATGCGGCAAGTGTACCAATTCCGAGAGGTGTGCCACGAATGCCGCGCGTTCGATGGGCCGCGCGCCCATGCTGGCAAGATGCGGCGTCTCCATCTGGCAGTCGATGAGGCCGAACCTCCAGGCCTGCAGCTGCCGTGCCAGCCTGACCAGCGCCACCTTGGACGCGTCGGTCATGCGGCTGAACATGGATTCACCGTAGAACATGCGCCCGATCGCCACCCCATACAGCCCGCCGACCAGGCGGCCGTCGTGCCAGCTTTCCACCGAATGCGCATAGCCCGCCTCGAACAGGCGGCTGTAGGCCGCGACCATCATCGGTGAAATCCAGGTGCCGGCGTCGCCTCCACGCGGGGCGGCGCAGCCGCGCATCACCTCGACGAAGGCGGTATCGACGCGCAGTTCGAAACCGCCATTGCGCAGGCGCTTTGCCAGCGAGCGGGTGACGCGAACCTCGCCCGGCACCAGCACCATGCGCGGGTCCGGGCTCCACCAGAGGATCGGCTCACCGGGGTTGAACCAGGGGAAGATGCCGTGGCGGTATGCGTCGAGCAGGCGTGCCGGTGACAAGTCGCCACCCACCGCCAGCAGGCCGTTGGGGTCGGTGAGCGCTGCCGCCACGGGAGGAAAACCGAAGGTCTTCGGATACGTTTCCGACATATCCTCCATGTTAAAGGAAGCGCGCCCCCTGCTTGCAGCGAATACTTGTTTATATTATGATATGCGCATCTTCAATACTGTTATGTATCGACTCGCTTGTTGGCGGTTTGGTATCGCAGCCAGCTTATAATGCGAGCTTTTTGCGCCGTCTTCGAATCGGACATGGCAGCGATTGAGGAATGGCGACAGTAATACGCGGACTCGGATTTTCCGGATCGGTGCCGAAGTCACGAGCTTCGGCACCGGGTTTGCCGACCGGAGCGCTTACCCGGCGCTCCGGCATTCTGGCGACCACGGCCGCTTCCGAAAAAGTGTTGTGTCTGACGCCCACGGCAAACCCGTCCTCTCTCCCGGGCCTGCCGTATTCGGGCGTCCTCCTGCGGGGTGATTCGTGAGCCGCTCTCCCGGCCTCGCGGACACCCCGTCTCTTTCGTCCTGCTTCCACTGCGGACAACCGTTGCCACCCGGCGCGCACTATCCCATCCAGTTCGACGGCGAAACCAGGGCGGCCTGCTGCCGCGGCTGCCAGGCGGTGGCGCAGACCATCCTCGACAGCGGCCAGGGCGCGTACTACACGCATCGCACCGCGCTACCCGCCACCCCCCGCGAGGAGGAAGCCGAACTCGCGCAACTTGGCCTCTACGACCTGCCGGAAATCCAGGAAAGCTTCGTGCGCGTTGAAGCCGAGCACCTGCGCGAAGCGGCGCTGATCCTGGAAAACATCGTCTGCGCCGCATGCATCTGGCTCAATGAACGCCACATCGCGGCCTTGCCGGGCGTTCTCTCGGTGGAAATCAACTACGCCACACGCCGTGCGCGGGTACGCTGGGATGACCGCCGCATCCAGCTTTCCGCCATCCTCAAGGCGGTGTCCGATATCGGCTACATCGCCCACCCCTTCGACCCCGGCCGTTCAGACGACGTCTACCGGCGCGAGCGCAACACCGCGATCCGGCGTCTCGCCATCGCCGGCCTCGGGATGATGCAGGTGATGATGTACGCATTGCCAACCTACACGGCGACCGATATGACCGATGAGGTGCGTGGACTCATGCGCTGGGCGAGCCTCGTGCTGACGCTGCCGGTGGTGGGCTATTCGGCATGGCCGTTTTTCGTCGGCACCTGGCGAGATCTGCGGCGCCGGACGCTGGGCATGGACGTGCCGGTAGCGCTCGGCGTGGCGACGGCGTTCGCCGCCAGCGTCTACAGCACCTTCACGGGACAGGGCGAAGTCTATTACGACTCGGTCAACATGTTCGTCTTCCTCCTGCTGACCGGGCGCTTCCTCGAAATGAATGCGCGACGGCGGGCCGGCGCCGCAGTCGAGGAACTGGTCAAGCTGATTCCCGCTGCCGCCGCGCGGCTGCCGCACTGGCCCGAACGCGACACCGAGCAGGTGCCCGTGGCCCGACTGAAGGCAGGTGATCTCGTACTGGTGCGGCCGGGCGAGACGCTGCCGGCCGACGGCGTGGTACTCGAAGGCGTGAGCGCAGTGAGCGAAGCGATGCTGACTGGGGAATCGCTGCCCGTTTCCAAGCAGGCGGGGGCGCGCGTGGTCGGCGGCAGTCTGAACCAGGTCAGCCCGCTGGTGGTGAGGGTGGAGAAGCTCGGCGCCGACACCCGCCTGGCATCCATCGTGCGCCTGCTCGACCGCGCCCAGAGCGAGAAGCCGCGCATCGGTCAGGTCGCCGACCGCGCCGCCGCGTGGTTCGTCGGCCTGCTGCTCGTCATCACCGCCTTCGTCGGCTACGCATGGTATACCCTCGACCCGTCGCGCGCACTGTGGATCGTGGTGTCGATCCTGGTCGTCACCTGCCCGTGCGCACTGGGGCTCGCCACCCCTGCCGCGCTCACCACCGGCACCGGACGACTGACGCGGCTGGGGCTTCTCACCACGCGCGGCCATGCACTGGAGACGCTTGCCCGCGCCACCGACATCGTCTTCGACAAGACCGGCACGCTGACCCTGGGACGCCTGTCGGTGCGTCAGGTTCTGCCGGTGGGCGGGCACAGCGCCGACGCGGTGCGCGCCATCGCCGCCGCCCTCGAAGCCGGTTCCGAGCATCCCATCGCACGCGCGTTGCGCGAGGACATCGCCGCACCGCTCGCTGCGCATGACGTGCGCAACACGCCCGGGCTCGGTGTCGAGGGCCGCATCGGTGATCGCGCCTACCGCCTTGGGACCCCACGTTTTGCTGCCGACGACGCTGCGCCCCCCGCATCCGCCGCGGGCGAAAGCTGGGTCGCGCTGGCAGAGGACGGTGAGCTCATCGCCTGGTTTGCACTCGGCGATACGCTGCGCCCAGACGCTGCCGAGGCACTCGCGGCCCTGCGCCGACAGGGACTTCACGTGCATCTGCTGTCGGGCGACGGCGAAGCCCCCGTGCAGACAGTGGCCGGTCAACTCGGCATCCGCACGTGGCGCGCCGGAACGCTCCCGGAAGACAAACTCGCCTACGTGAAGACGCTGCAGGCCGGCGGCCGTATCGTCGCCATGGTCGGCGACGGTATCAACGACGCACCGGTGCTCGCCGGTGCGCAGGTATCGATTGCCATGGGCGAAGGGACCGACGTCGCGCAGGCCGCTGCCGACATGGTGATGCTCGGCAGCCGGCTCGCCCCCCTCGCGGAGGGGGTCGCACTCGCCCGCCAGACGCAGCGCATCGTACGCCAGAATCTCGGCTGGGCCCTGGGCTACAACCTCATCGCGATTCCCGCCGCCGCGCTCGGCCATGTCACGCCCTGGATCGCCGGTATCGGCATGTCGGCGAGTTCCCTGCTGGTGGTACTGAACGCGCTGCGCCTGTCCGATTTCGGGGATGCACCGGACCTCGGGAAATAGGCGGGAACGCCCCACTCACATCTCGAAATCGATTCCGCCACCGCGCATTGCAGCGTCCACCATGTCGCGCGTCAACTGCGGCGCAAACGACTGGATGAAGTCGTACACATAGCGCCGCAGAAAAGCGCCATGGCGCAGGCCGATGCGCGTCGTGCTGGTTTCGAACAGATGGCCCGCATCGAGCATACGCAAGCCTCGGTCGCGCCGCGGATCGAAGGCCATGCAGGCAACGATGCCGATGCCGAGCCCGAGTTCGACATAGGTCTTGATCACGTCCGAATCGATGGCCGTCAGCACGACCCGCGGCGAAAGCCCCTTGCGCTCGAACGCACGGTTGATGCGCGAACGCCCTGCGAACGCCGTATCGTAGGTGACGATCGGGTAACGCGCGATCGCCTCCAGAGAAAGCGCGTGTTCCTTCAGCAGCGGATGCCTCGGCCGGACGATGACGCCATGGTGCCAGGCGTGACACGGCAGGCTGACAAGCTCCTTGACCTCGGCAAGGGTTTCCGTGGCGATGGCGACGTCGGCCTCGCCCGCAATTACCATCTGCGCCACCTGGCTTGGGTTGCCCTGGTGGAGCACGAGACTCACGCCGGGATAGCGCTGCACGAAGGCCTTCACCGCCCCCGGCAGCGCATAGCGGGCCTGTGTATGCGTCGTCGCGATCACCAGACTGCCACTGGTCTCATTGCTGAAGTCCTTGCCGGCCTGCCGGAGATTCTCCGCTTCCCGCAGCACGCGTTCCGCAATGGCCAGGATTGCCTTCCCCGGCTCGGTCACCTCGGCCACCCGCTTGCCGTTGCGCACGAAGATGTCGACACCCAGTTCCTCTTCCAACTGCCGGATCTGTTTCGATACGCCGGGTTGCGAGGTATGCAGCCGCTCCGCCGCAGCCGAGACGTTCAGGCCCTGCCGGGCGACTTCGCACAGATAGCGCAGCTGCTGGAGTTTCATTGGCGTCTATATAACCAAGCGTTATTAAATCATATCCCATTATTCTTTTTATTTGGTTTCGATGCTTGCTACGCTCCCGATCCATGCCCCCCCATCGCCAAGGTGGCGAAACAGCTGCCGTGCGCCGCACAGCAAGCCAACCGAAGGAGACTGCAATGACGCAAGACACGATTTCGCCTGAACCGCCCCTCGTCGTCGACATGACGGGGCAGGTCTGCCCCCACCCCCTGCTGGGTCTCCGGCAAGCGCTGGACCGCCTCGGTGCCGGGCAAACCCTTTTGCTGCGTTCGGATTGCCCCGGCATACGCGACGATCTGTTTGCGTGGGCAGCCCGGACCGGAAATGAAATTCTCCGTTCGGCACGTGGCGCGGACGGCGTGACCGAATATCACATCGGCAAGGGCAGGGACGCAGCGATCGCCGTCAATGCCACGCTCGACCTGACCGGCCAGTCGTGCCCCGCCCCGGTCATCGAAGCGAGCCGCCTGCTCAGCCGGATGCTCTGGGGACAGATCATGAAGCTCGTCAGTACCTGCCCGGCCAGCCGGGAAGAGATCGGCGCATGGTGCGCCGCGACCGGCACCGTATTGCTGAAGAGTCAACAGACCGGTCCCGGCCAATGGACTTTCTTTCTCCGCAAGGGATGAGCACGATGGGCGAAGTGCTTGCGGCCGACGCGTTCACCAGCCATGCGTGCGACGCCCTGCTCATTCTCGGCATCACGACGTCGGGGCGCCCGTTTCGTCCCAGCGACTGGGTCGACCGGCTGGCGGGGCGCTTCTCCAGCTTCGGCCGCGACAAGCTCCTGCGCTACTCCCCGGCTGTCCGGCCAGTCACGCTGGGGGGGACGCGCGGCTTGCGCGTCGACATGCGACTGCTCGAGGAAGATCCGGGCGCGTTCCGTTTCGTAATGAATTTTGCCGTGGACAACCATCTGACATTCCGCTGCCTCGGCGCGGCCGACGAGGCCATGTCATCCGCCATGGGGGCGGGCAGCTGAGTGTCGGCGCACCGGAATCTTTGGCGCCCGGGTGAGGGCCCATTAGAATTCAGGCTTCCTTGTCCTGGAGCCTCGCGATGTCCCGTCTGTCTTTGCGCTCGAATGCGCTCTTTCTCGCCGGCCTGATGCTCGCCGTCTCCGGCTGCGGCGCAAACGAGCCCGCCACGCAAACCCTGACCACGACCCCGACACCGGGCCAGCCCGCCAATCCGCGCGTGCTGATCGAAACCAGCAAGGGCGCGATCACGCTGGAGGTCTTTCCTGCGCAAGCGCCCCGCTCAACCGAGAACTTCCTCACCTACGTGAAAGGCGGCTTCTACGACGGCCTCGTATTCCACCGCGTGATCCCCGGCTTCATGATCCAGGGCGGCGGCATGACCCCCGACATGGCCGAAAAGCCGAACGGTGCACCGATCCCCAACGAGGCCGACAACGGTCTGCGCAACCTGCGCGGCACGCTTGCAATGGCGCGCACCGGCGACCCGCATTCGGCGACCTCGCAGTTCTTCATCAACGTCGCCGACAACCGATTCCTCGATCACCGCGGCAAGAGCATGCAAGGCTGGGGCTACGCGGTATTTGGCCAGGTGGTCGCAGGCATGGACGTGGTCGACGCCATTGTCTCCGTACCGCGTGGCCGCCGCGGCCCCCACGACGACGTACCGGTCGAACCGGTGGTGATGCAACGCGTCAGCCTGCTGCCCGCCGCCGCAGCGGCACCGGCGCCCGCCCCACAACCGTAAGGTCTGCCCTGGGTTCCGCTACCCGGCTGCTGCTGGTCGCGCTCGCCGCCACTTCGGCACTCGCGCTCGGGCTTTTCGCCGGTGCCCTGCCCGCCGACCACGAGCTCGCCCTGCACATCCTCACCGAACTGCGCGCGCCGCGCGTGGCTGCGGCGTTCGCCTGCGGCGGCCTCCTCGCCCTGGCCGGCGCGCTGATGCAAACCCTGTTCCGCAATCCGCTCGCCGAACCCTATCTCCTCGGCGCCTCCGGCGGCGCGGGACTCGCCGCGCTCGCCGGCATGGCAATGGGGCTGGCGTGGCCGTGGGTATCGGGCCTTGCCTTCATCGGCAGTCTCGGCGCGCTTGCACTCGCCGCGGCTATCGGAGGCCGCATGCTGGCGCGCGACCACACGCCCCTCCTGCTCGCCGGTGTGATGCTCGCCGCCGGCTTTGGCGCGCTCATCACGCTCGTCCTGGCGCTGGCCCCGACCGAGCGCCTGCCCGGCATGCTGTTTTTCCTCATGGGCGACCTCGCATGGGCAAGCCAGCCAGCCTGGCTCGTCGCGGCGCTGCTCGCCGCGGTCGTGATCGCCACCGCGCTCGCCCGCCGCCTCGACGTACTGCAACTGTCGCCGCTCAAGGCGGCCTCGCTCGGCGTCGCCGTCGCCCCCACGCGCTGGGCACTGTTCAGTCTGTCCGGCGCATGCACCGCGCTCGTCGTCGCCCAGGCTGGCAGCATCGGCTTCGTCGGCCTGATGGTGCCGCACGCGCTCCGCCGCCTGGGCTTTTCCCGGCATCGAACCCTGCTGCCCGCGTGCGCGATTGCTGGCGGCGGCCTCCTGGTACTGGCCGATGCACTGGCGCGCACCTTGCTCGATCCGCGTGAACTGCCGGTGGGGGTGCTGACCGCGCTGCTCGGGGTGCCAATGATGCTGTGGCTGCTGCGCAGGCCGTAACACCCGTCAGGCCGCGCCACCCAAGACGAGGCGCAGCGAAGGTCAATCCGCGATGGTCCTCTGGACAGGGCTTCCTTACGGCCCATTGCGGTGCCCCCAGCGGAGCTGCGAAATCGCCCAGAGCGGCACATGCGTACATCAAATGGTGCTGTCGGATTTTTTACAACCTCGTCTATTAAAGAAGACCTCTCTCCAGCCTCCGGCTGCAAAAACAATGACCTGCACATCTGGCACGCAAGTTGCTTTTAACTGTATCAAAAATCTATAACAGGTCTACCAGCTGATTGTTTTCCGTTTCGCCTTCGGCAGGATGGCGACGGGTTTCGGTGCATGCCCACAAAGCAAACACATCAACAGCGTTACAGGAGAGAAACATGATTCACACCATGCAGAAAAGCAGTCTGACAGAGGTCGGCCACCCACGGCTTGCCAGAACCGCCCTGGCCATCGCCCTAACCGGACTGGCGCTATCCGCGCAGGCCGGAAAGATCACCTCGGTACCCGCGGCAAGCGGGGCTCAGGGATCCGGCGGCTGGAATCTGTCGAACGTGGAAGTGGTGCTGAGCGGCACCCAGGGCACCATCGGCAGCAGCGACAACTGGTTCGACCCGGCAACCGGCGCTTACAATTTCGCTGCCGACTCCGATTTCACTTACGAAGGTCGTTTGTTCGACGACGCGAGCACGCTCATGGGCATCGTTCTGGCCAAGGACTGGCCGATTGGCGAGCCCTCCGGCGTCAAGATCGTGAATGACGACCCGAATGTGAAAAATGGCAAGCCCGCCAACTGCATCATGTCGACGTCCTATCTCCCGGATCACTACCTCGACTCGACAGACCCGCAACAGGTGATCTGCAGCAGCCCCTTCCAGACGCACAAGCGCTACAAGGTCGCGATGCTGCCGTCCGCGGTGGATGGTGTCGGCTCTGAAAGTATCGACATGGTGTTCAACGTCGAACCCGAAATGGGCACGCGTGATTACCAGGTGTTCCAGAAGATCAACAACTGGACCGATGGTCGCCTGAAGGGCTTCAAGATCGAAGTCGGCTTCGGCGTCGGTGCCTCCTTTGTCAGCGTCGCAGATGCAGGCGTCGATCTTGCCAACCTGAACATCTCGGTGCCCTCGGATTTGTGGAGCGCCACCCAGCTCGCGACCTTCTCGGCCGGCCTGTTCGGCCCACTGGACAAGCACACCGGGGAGGTCGGCTTCTTCGATCCGAACATCCGCGCCGGCTTCTACATCGATCAGTACGTGACAGGAACACAAGCGCTGACCGATACACTCACCGCCTCGACGCCATTGCCAAGCAACTACGCCGACGTGCCCGCCGGTGCCGGCGCCGCCGCATACCAGTTCGGCACCTGGCTGCCCAACAACATGCTGCCCTACGGCGTCTTCTTCGACGACGACGGCAATCCGGAGACCGACGCCGAACTGCTCGCCTGGTATGGCTACAATCCGGCGATAGGCAATCTCGGCTGGATGCGCGGAGCGGCGGACAACTTCGCTGCGATCACGGCATCCGAGATCGAGGCCATGGGCGCCAACCTCTCCTACACATCCGACCTGATCGACGACCTCGTCAACGTCGGCCTCAACTATGTAGTGAAGATTGGCGATGTCAGCAGCTTCCCGGCGAGCGCGAACAACACCTTCACCATCCGTGGGACACCGACGGCGGACGATTCCGGTATTCCGGCACCTGCCTACGTCGGCTACCAGCCCGACCCGTTGTTGCTGTACACGAGCTCAGACGCCTCGGTACTGTTGCAGCCTGAGACCACGTTTACAATCGGCAGCCTGCTGACCGCCCGCGTCGGCGATGCGGACCTGAACCAGGATCCGGCGGTCGCCGAGGAAGTCACCGTGTCCATTTCGTCCAGCAGCGGGCTGAGCCACACCTTGACCCTGGTCGAACAGGGCGCCAACCGCGGCGTGTTCGCGGCCACGCTGCCCGATTCATACAGCAACGTCACGGCGGGGACCGTGGTCACGATGGCGTACTTTGACGCATCCGCGGCGGTGGAAAAAACCTCCAGCACGACTGCTCAAGGCAAGCCTGCCCCGGTACTTTCGGACGTGTCGATCACCGATTTGTCAGTACCCAAGTCAGTGTTCGACGGATCGTTCAACAAGCTGTCGCTTACCGTCGCAAACGACAAGCTGGCAGCGGAATCCGCGAGCGGCTCCGTGCTTCTCACAGGTTCGGACGGCAGCGCGTTCACCGCCAGCTTCACGAATCTGAACGCGGGCAAGTCGGTGAAATTCAGCTTCAATTGGACGGCGAAGCTGGCCGATCCGGCCGTCGCCGAGACCGTGGAATGGGTAGCCAGCGCAACCGTCAATGACGAACTGGTGGATGAAGCCGGAGCAATCACCCAGGTCAACGTCAAGCCTGGCAAACCCAAGAAATAAGGCTCCGAACTGCGGGTTTGCCATTGCAGACTGCTGAGCCCGGGATAAAGCCCCGCTTCCATCGGAACGCGGGGCTTTTTTAACCTAGAAACCGCAGTTGGACGCGCCCGATGGTGCGTCTGATCGCGTGCCTGCCGCGAAGCAACGACGCCGCAGGCCGGCGACCGCGTAGCGCGGAGCAGGGGCCCCTCTGGGGATGCGACCGCGAAGCGGGATGCGAGCGCCCGGGGCCGCGGTCGCGGGCATCCCCTCCGCTGGCCGATCCCCGCAGAGCGGGGCCCCTCGTCCCACGCTCCAGGGCGCCCCTGCAAGGAGGCGCGCCAAAGGCGGGGGCGTGAGCAGGCGTGCCAGCGGGTGCGTAGCGGTCTCACCCAACAGGTGAGGGCGATCGGCGGCAGAAAAGTCAGCACTCATGCGGCGTTCGCGAGGGTTGAGAGCGGTCAACTGCGGTTTTTAGGTTCATACCGCTTCTTCCCGTGCCGTTCTCCTGTCACAATTTCGCCGACCCGAGATTCCATAGCGGCCCCCGGCATCGGCGCCGTGTGCCTTATTCCCAGACCCAGCCCGGCCATGCACCTGAACATTCGACAACTCACCCTGCATGCCGGCCCCCGGGCCTTGATCGACTCACTCGACTTCCCCCTCGAACCCGGCGAAATCCTCGGCATCCTTGGCGCCAACGGCGCCGGCAAATCGACGCTGCTCGCCGTGCTGGCCGGTCTCGCGCAGCCTTCGCAGGGCCAGGTCACGCTCGACGGCCAGGCGGTCACCGATCTGCCGCCGCTCACCCGCGCGCAGCATATCGCCCTGCTGCCACAGGCCGACGACGGCGGATTCTTCGGCAGCGTGGCCGACTTCGTTGCGCTGGGGCATTACCCCTTCGACAGTTCCCCTAACGGGCATGGCGCATTGCCATCCCCGACCAAGAAATCCGCCATGCCCGCTTCCCTCTCCCCTGCTCTCTCCCACAAGCGGGCGAGGGGGACGCGGAATCGCTTCGCGATGTTTCACCCTGACCTCGCACCGCACCTCGCAACCTGGGAACTCACCGATCTGGCCGACCGCCCGCTCGCCATGCTCTCGGGCGGCGAGCGCCAGCGTGCGCGGCTGGCGCAACTGGCAATGCAGCAGGCGCGCATCGCGCTGCTCGACGAGCCGCTGACCCATCTTGATCCCGCACACCAAGCCCGGTTGCTGGCGTGGGCGCGTGCCGAGGCGCATGCCGGCAAGAGCGTGGTGCTGACGCTGCACGACCCCAACTGGGCAGCCTGCCATTGCGACCGCCTGCTCTTCCTCCACGGCGACGGGCGCTGGCAACTGGGCACGCCCGCCGAACTGCTCACCCCCGATTCGCTCGAGGCACTTTACGGCCCCGGCACGGCGCCGCTGTGGCGGCAAGGCCGCTGAATCCAGTCTGTATAATTGCGCTTTGTCCTGCACCACCTGCCCTCGCGCACCTCATGATTCGTCGCATCATCGATAAAGTATTCGGCCGCAAGAAATCGCGCGTCCCCCAATCCGGCGCACAGATTCTGCCCTTGTCCGCGCACGGCATCCGCCGCGACCAGCTCGACGATTGCGCACTGAAAACCTGCGAGACCCTGGCACAGGCCGGTTTCAAGGGCTACGTCGTGGGCGGCGCGGTGCGCGACCTGCTGCTCGGCCAGACGCCGAAGGATTTCGACGTCGCCACCGACGCCACGCCGGAACAGGTACGCAAGCTGTTCCGCCGTTCGCGCATCATCGGCCGCCGCTTCCAGATCGTGCACGTGATGTGCGGCCGCGTCACCATCGAGGTCACCACCTTCCGCGCCAACGGCCAGAAGGAGGCGGAGGAGGAGGACGAACGGCCGACCGACGAGCACGGGCGTCTGCTGTCCGACAACGTGTTCGGCAGCATGGAAGACGACGCCGCACGCCGTGACTTCACCATCAACGCACTGTACTACGACCCCGCACGCGAGGAAGTGCACGACTATTTCGGCGGCGTGGCCGACTGCAAGAAGCGCGTGCTGCGCATGATCGGCGACCCTGAGACGCGCTTCCGCGAAGACCCGGTGCGCATGCTCCGCGCCGCGCGCTTCGCGGCCAAACTCGACTTCCACATCGACGAGGCGACCCGCAAGCCGGTCGCCACGCTGGCGCCGCTGCTGGCCAACATCCCGCGCGCGCGCATCTTCGACGAGGCGCTCAAGCTGCTCTTGTCCGGCCATGCGCTGCGCGGCGTGCACCAGCTGCGTGCCGAAGGCCTGCATCACGGCATGCTGCCGCTGCTCGACACCATTCTCGACGACCCTACCGGCGAGCGCTTCATCACCGCCGCGCTGAAGACCACCGATACACGCATCGCGCAGGACAAACCGGCCTCGCCCGCCTTCCTGTTCGGCGCGCTGCTATGGCCGCAGGTGCTGCAGCGCTGGCACAAGCTCGAAGCCGCCGGCGAAAAGCCGCAGCCTGCCCTGTTTCTGGCGATGGACGACGTGCTCGACGAACAGCGCGGCCAGCTTGCCATCCCGCGCCGTTACGACGGCATGATGAAGGAGATCTGGGCACTGCAGCCGCGCTTCGAGCAGCGCGGCGGGCAGCGCCCGTTCCGCCTGCTGGAGCACCCGCGCTTCCGTGCCGCCTACGACTTCATGCTGCTGCGCGCCGAAGCGGGCGAGGTGCCGGCCGAGCTTGGTGACTGGTGGACACGCTTCCAGGAGGTCGACGAGGACGAGCGCGCGGCGATGCTGATCGCCGACAGCGCGCCCAAGCCGCGCCGTCGCCGCAAACGCAGGAAGGCCGGCGAGTCCGCCACCGAAGCGCAGCCTGCATGAAGATCCTTGCCACCATCGGGCTCGGCGCCAACCTCAACGACCCGGTCGAACAGGTGGAGTACGCGCTGGCCGAACTCGACCGCCTGCCCGCCACCCGCCTCGTCGCGCGCTCACGCCTGTACGCCTCGGCGCCGGTCGGCTACGTCGACCAGCCCGACTTCATCAACGCCGTGGCGCAGGTGGAAACGGGCCTCGCACCGCGCGCGCTGCTCGCCGCGCTGCTCGACATCGAACACCGCCATGGACGCGAGCGCAGTTTTCGCAATGCGCCGCGCACGCTCGACCTCGACCTCCTGCTGTACGGCACCGCGCACTTCCACGAAGACGGGCTCACGCTGCCGCATCCGCGCATGCACGAGCGCGCCTTCGTACTGCGCCCGCTCCTGGAGATCGCCCCCGCCACGGTAATTCCCGGCCGCGGCCGCGCAGCCGACTGGCTCGGTGCCTGCGCCGGGCAGAGCGTGACACCGCTTGCCGTTCCCGCCGCCGTCAACGCATGAGCCTCGCCCGTTACCGCTACATCGTCGTCGAAGGCCCGATCGGCGCGGGCAAGACCAGCCTCACCCGCAAGCTGGCGGAGCGCCTGGGTGCCGACACCCTGCTGGAAAACGCGGGCGACAATCCCTTCCTGCCACGCTTCTATCAGGAGCCGCGGCGCTACGCCCTGCCGACGCAACTGCATTTCCTGTTCGACCGCACCCGCCAGTTGCGCGACCTGGCGCAGGGCGACCTGTTCCGTGTCGGCACGGTGTCGGATTTCCTCATCGACAAGGACATGCTCTTTGCGCGGCTCAACCTGGAAGACGACGAGTTCGAGCTGTACCAGAAAGTCTATGTCGATCTCGCGCCGCAGGCGCCCACCCCCGACCTCGTCATCTATCTGCAGGCGCCCGTGGAAACGCTGCAGGCACGGGTCAATCGCCGCGGCATCGACTATGAGCGCGGCATGGACGCGAACTACCTGCAACGCCTGGTCAACAGCTACAGCACTTTTTTCCACCGTTACGAATCCGCGCCGCTCCTGATCGTCAACACCGCGAACCTCAACTTCGCGCAGAGCGAGGCGGACTTCGAGCTGCTGGTCGAACGCATCGGCAAGATGCGCGGGCCACGCGAATTCTTCAGCCGGGCGGCCTGATGCGCGTCACCCTGTCGACCCTTCGCACCCTGCGCACGCAAGGCGAAAAAATCGCCGTACTCACCTGCTACGACGCCAGCTTCGCGCGCACGCTCGACGCCGCCGGCGTCGACGTGCTGCTGGTCGGCGACTCGCTCGGCATGGTGGTGCAGGGCCACGCCTCGACACTGCCCGTAAAGCTGGCAGAAATGACCTACCACACGCGCTGCGTCGCCGCCGGCAGCGCGCGCGCCTTCATCGTTGCCGACCTGCCGTTCGGCAGCTACCAGCCTTCGCCCGAGCGCGCGTTTGCCGCCGCCGCCCGCCTGATGGCCGCGGGCGCGCACATGGTCAAGCTTGAGGGTGGCGCGGTGATGCTGGACACGGTCGACTTTCTCACCCGGCGCGGCATTCCCGTATGCGCCCACCTGGGGCTGCTGCCGCAGTCGGTCAATCAGCTCGGCGG